>NZ_NPEX01000157.1 GCF_003258865.1 Rhodoplanes roseus
CCGACCCTCCCCCTCCAGGGGAGGGTGGACCCGCGGGAACTCCGAACATCCAATGAGGAGCGCCCCATGACCAAATCACAACGCCGCCGTCTCGCCACGGCCGGGCGCATCGGGGCGCTCACGGTGTGGGGCGCCTTCGTCGTGTTCCCGATCTACTGGATGGTGGCGACGTCGTTCAAGCCCGACACCCAGTGGTTCGCCTGGCCGCCCGTGTACTTTCCGGATCCGCCGACGCTGTCGAACTACATGAACGTCTGGTTCGGCGTCGAGGAATACGCCCAGACCCAGTACATCAAGTCGTTCCAGAAGCCGCTGGTGGCGCTCGCCAACTCCACCATCATCGCCTGCACGGCGACGGCGCTGTCGGTCGCCTTCGGCGCTGTGATCGCCTACGGGGCGTCGCGTCACAAGATCCTGTCCGAGGCGCGCATGTTCCAGCTCCTGATGCTACGCATGATGCCGCCCATCGTCGTGGTCGCGCCGCTCTCCCTCTACTACTCGGCGCTCGGCCTGCTCGACACCAAGACGGGCCTGATCCTGATCTACTTCATCACCACGCTGCCCTACGCGGTGTGGATGACCAAGAGCTTCATCGACGAGGTGCCGCGGGAGGTCGAGCAGGCGGCCGAGCTCCTCGGCGCCTCGCGCTGGCGCGTCGTCTTCGAGATCGTGCTGCCGCTGATCCGTTCGGGCCTCGTCGCGACCTTCCTGTTCATCCTGATCCTGACCTGGAGCGAGTATCTGCTCGCTTTCATCATCGGCAAGACCGACGCGGTGACGCTGCCGGTCGAGCTGTCCAAGTATCAGGGAACGTCCGAGGGCCGGGTCTACGGCCGCCAAGCGGCGCTCGCGGTCGGCATCACCATCCCGCTGATGATCATCGGGCTGATGATCCGCAAGCACCTCGCACGCGGCTTCAGCTTCGGGATGGTCCGGCGTTAGCGGTACGGGGACGGCATGGCGCGCATCGAGCTACGCAACCTGCACAAGGCCTATGGCAGCGTCGTCGCGGTCAGAGACCTCAGCATCACCATCGAGGACGGCGAGTTCATCGTCTTCGTCGGTCCATCCGGCTGCGGCAAGACGACGACGCTGCGCATGATTGCCGGCTTCGAGGATCCGACGCGCGGCGAGATCCGCATCGACGGGCGCGTCGTCAACGACCTGGAGCCGCGCGACCGCGGCCTCGGCATGGTGTTCCAGAGCCACGCCCTGTTTCCGCACAAGACCGTGGCTCAGAACATCGAGTTCGGCCTGCGCATGAAGAAGGTGTCGGCCGACGAGCGGGCCCGCCGGGTGCGCGAGGTCGCCGAGATGGTGAAGGTGACGCATCTGCTGGCGAAGATGCCGGCGCAGTGCTCGGGCGGCGAGTCGCAGCGCGTCGCGCTCGCCCGCACCCTGGTGACCAACCCGTCGACCTTCCTGCTCGACGAGCCGCTGTCCAGCCTCGACGCCAAGCTGCGGCGCGAGCTGCGGGCGGAGTGCGACCGCCTGCACGAGGTGCTCAAGCGCACCTTCATCTTCGTCACCCACGACCAGGAGGAGGCGATGACGCTCGCCGACCGCATCGTGGTGATGCGCGGCGGCGAGATCGAGCAGCTCGGCTCGCCCATGCAGATCTACTCGGATCCGGTGAGCCACTTCGTCGCCGACTTCTTCGGCTCGCCGTCCATGAACCTCGTCGCCGGCGAGGTGTTTCACGAGGGCGGCGCGCCGCGCTTCCGCACCGAGCTTTTCTCGATACGGCTGCCGGCGTCGTGCAACGCCGTGCCGGCCGGCCCGGCGACGCTCGGTATCAGGCCCGAGAATGTCGGCGTCGACCCGCAGGGCCACGGCGACGTGGTGCTGCCGGTGCGCCTGGTCGAGCCGCTCGGCAAGGACACGCTCCTCTATTTCGACGACGGCACCGAGCGTGCCTTCGTGGCCGTGGTCGCCGGCCTCGCCGCCGCGACGCTGGAGCCCGGTGCCAAGGTCGGCCTCACGCTGCCAGCCGAGCACCTGTTCCTGTTCGGCCCGGACGGTCGCCGCCTCGCCCGCGGCACCGCCGAGCCCGAGCGGGTGCGGGCCCGCATGTCTGTTTGATCAACCCGGAAGAGGAACTCGATGAGCTACCGTGAAGTGAGCGACGTGCGCGACGGCATGCGGATCGACTGGGACACGCCGATCCCGATGCCGGACGGCGTCGTGCTGCGCTGTGACGTCTACCGGCCGATCGCGGACGGGCAGTATCCGGTGATCATGACCTACGGGCCGTACGGCAAGTGGCTGCATTTCGACGATCTCTACAAGGACCAGTGGCGCATCATGTGCGAGACGCACCCGGAGGTGCCCACCGGCTCCACCAACAAGTATCAGTGCTGGGAGGTGGTCGATCCGGAGAAGTGGGTGCCGGACGGCTATGTCGTGATCCGGGTCGACAGTCGCGGCTGCGGCCGCTCGCCCGGCGTCATCGACATCTGGTCGCTGCAGGAGGCGAAGGACCTGGCGGCTTGCGTCGAATGGGCCGGCCAGCAGCCCTGGTCGAGCGGAAAGGTCGGGCTCAACGGCATCTCCTATTATGCCGAGAATCAGTGGCAGTGCGCGGCGCTGCAGCCGAAGCATCTCGCCGCCATCTGCACCTGGGAGGGCGCGGCCGACTTCTACCGCGACATGGCCTGGCACGGCGGCATCTTCTGCAACGGCTTCACCAAGGGCTGGTCGGAGTCGCAGGTCTACACGTTGCAGAACGGGCGCGGCACCCGCGGCTTCCGCAGCCGCATGAACGGCGACTGGGTGTCGGGCCCCGAGACGCTGACCGAGGAGGAGCTCGGCGCCCGCCGCAACAATTTCTACGAGGACTGCCTGTCGCACAAGCTCGACACCGACGAGTACTGGCAGTCGCGCATGCCGGACTGGTCGAAGGTCGCGGTGCCGATCCTGTCCTCCGCCAATTGGGGCGGCCAGGGCCTGCATCCGCGCGGCAACTTCGAGGGTTTCGTGCGCGCCGCGTCGGATCAGAAATGGCTGGAGTGCCACGGCCTCGAGCACTGGACGCATTTCTACACCGATTACGGCCTGTCGCTGCAGAAGAAGTTCTTCGGCCATTTCCTGAAAGGCGAGGACACCGGTTGGGGCAAGCAGCCGCCCGTGCTGCTGCAGGTGCGCCATCCCGGCGAGCATTATGTCGAGCGGCACGAGACCGAGTGGCCGCTCGCCCGCACGCAGTGGACCAAATACTATCTCGACACCGACAGCTTCGCGCTGTCGCCCGAGGCGTCCGCCGCAGCCGGCCAGGTCACCTACGCGGGCTTCGGCGACGGCGTCACCTTCATGACCAAGCCGCTCGCCAGCGACACCGAGATCACCGGGCCGATCGCGGCAAAACTGTTCGTGTCGTCGGCGACCGAGGATGCGGATCTGTTCCTGGTGGTGCGCGCCTTCGCGCCCGACATGAAGGAGATCGTCTTCCAGGGCGCGCTCGATCCGCACACGCCGATCGCACAAGGGTGGCTGCGCGTCTCGCACCGCAAGCTGGACCAGGCGCTGACGCTGCCGTATCGGCCGTATCACACGCACGACGAGGAACAGAAGCTGACGCCCGGCGAGGTCTACGAGGTCGATGTCGAGGTGTGGCCGACCTGCGTGGCGCTGCCCAAGGGCTACCGCATCGCGCTGAGCGTGCGCGGCCGCGACTACCAGTGGGGCGGCGAGCCGGCCGGCGGCCTGGAGACGCTCGGCCGTGGGTGGACCGGCGTCGGCCCGTTCCGCCACGACGATCCGCGCGACCGCCCGGCCCATGTCTTCGGCGGCGACGTGACGCTGCACACCGGGCGGGACCGGCAGGCCTATCTGCTGCTGCCGATCATCCCGTAGCCGGCTGCTGCTCCGGCGAGAGCTTTCGTAAATCGGTCATTCCGGGGACGGCGCACAGCG
This sequence comes from Rhodoplanes roseus, assembly GCF_003258865.1. Taxonomy (GTDB): domain Bacteria; phylum Pseudomonadota; class Alphaproteobacteria; order Rhizobiales; family Xanthobacteraceae; genus Rhodoplanes; species Rhodoplanes roseus. The sequence continues at coordinate 3,913 of NZ_NPEX01000157.1, forward strand.
CCGGGCCCGGAATCCAGCCGGGAATGTCGAGCTTGTCGCTGGAGTCCGGGTTCACGCCTTCGGCGCGGCCCCGACTGACGAACGGGGGAAGCCCTCGCTTCGAGTCACGCGGCGGTCGCGGCGATCCGGGTGACGAGGCGGGCGAGCAGGTCCAGGCCGTGCGGCCACGGGCCGAAGCCCGCCTCGGCATTGATGTGGCCGGACTCGCCGAGATCGGCGAGCTCGGCGCTCCAGGTCGCGGCCCAGTGCTCGGCGCGGGCGAACCGCATCAGCGGGTCGTTGTGGCTCGCCACCACCAGGGCCGGGACCCCGAGCGGTCCCTGCGGGACGCGCTCGTCCGCCTCGAACCGGCTCGGCTCGGCGGGAGCGACCAGCATCAGCCCGGCGACCAGCGGGTGGTGGTCGGCGGCGACGCAGCTCGACGCCAGCGCCCCGAGCGAATGCCCGATCAGCACGGCGGGGCGCTTGCGCTCGGCCAGGAAGCGGACGATCGCGGCGATCCACAGCTCGATGTCGGGATTGTCCCAGCGGCGCTGCGCGATGCGCCGGAACACCGGCACGCCGGCCTCCCAGAGGCTCTGCCAGTGCTCCGGTCCGCTGTCCTTGAAGCCGGGGACCAGGACGAGGTCGAGCCGCGTCGCGGCGTCGGCCAGGGCGTCCCGTATGCCTCCCGGGAGGTTCGCGATCATCTCCGAAGGCCTGTGCTGTCTCGGGCGGTGGATCGCCCGGACCATAGGCGCCGCGGCCTGCCGCTTCAACACGCGCGAGCGGTGGGACCGAAGTGCGAAAGCTGCGGGAGGCGGTGCAGCGTCCAGGCGACGGCGAGAAGGTCGGCGCTGCCGCCGGGGCTGAGATTGCGGGCCATGAAGGCGTCGTCGAGCGCGTGCATGCGCGCCGTGTAGTCGGGCGCGTCGACACCGCCCGCCCGCGCCAGGCGCGCCGCCTCGCGGCGGGCCCAGATCAGGCCGTCGATGCCGCCGCGGGCCGCCAGATTGGTGTCGGCGTTGTGCTCGAGCAGGTGCAGGAAGGCGGCGGCCAGTGCCGTCTGGTCGTCGTGGCCGGCCGCCAGCCTGCGCTTCAGCACCGGCAGGGCGCCGTGCCGCACCGTCGCGAAGCCGGACTGCGCCTCGCCGCGAGCGCCGGTGAGGCCGTAGCGGCGGAACAGCCGCTCTCCGGCGGTGCGCGGCTCGCCCGGCCGCCGCAGCTCGCGCGCCACGATGCCGTCGGCGAGGCGCGCGACCTCCTCGCAGATCGTGTCGGCGTCGAGCGGCGTGCCCACGGCCCACAGCCGCCCGGCCGCGACCAGCAGGAGGCCGAAGGCGAAGATGCTGCCCTTGTGGGTGTTGACGCCGCCGGTCGCCGCCAGCATGGCGCGCTCGCAGGCGAGGCCGGCCGGCCGCGCCTGATCCAGCACGGCCTCGGCCGGCATCGCCGCGATCTCGGCCCCGAGCGTCACGAAGCCGGCGAGCCCGGGCCGGATGGCGGCGGCCGAGGCCTCGAAGGTCGACACGTCCATGTCGCGATGCGAGCCGGTGTTGCGGAGATCCACCAGCCCGGGCTTCGGCGTCAGCCGCACCTCGCGCAGCAGCGCGTCGACGACCAGGTCGGCGAGCACATCCGCGACCGGCGCCACGCTGGCCCGGTCGAGCGGGCCACGAAGAAGCGCGCCGGCCTCAGCCGGCCGGAGCGACGGCGCGTGCGATCCACGCATCGAGCCTCTCCTCCATGGCGGCCAGCAGCGCATCGAGCGGATGCGCGCGCGAGCGGGCGCAGGCGTGCGCCGGCGCGTCGCAGACGAGGCAGCGGCGCGGCGGCAGGCCGAGGTCGCGGCGTGACACCGCGCGGCCGTCCGGCGCCGCGACGTCGAGGTCCCACAGCCGCCCGAGCGGATGCGTCTCCTCCAGCGTCACCAGCGCCTGCTTCAGCGCCTGCGCTTCCGCCGCGACCGCGATCACGGCCTCGGGGCCGGTGGGCCCGGTCTCGACCCCCGTCGTCGTCGCGTCCCAGCCGCGCGCGGCGAACAGCGCATCGAGCGACTCGCGGGCGGCGGCGGCGGTGCGGCGGCTGAGGCCGCAATCCTTCACCGGCCCCGGCATGACCACCGAGACCGTGACCACCGCGGCGCCCGGCCGGCGCCCGAACGCCGCGTGGCGCTGCTCCACCCGCCGCTCACGGGCCGCCAGCATGGCCTCCAGGCTCACGGCCGGTCCGGCCCGCCGATCGCCCACCGGGTCCATCACTTCACCTGGCGGACGACGTCGATCACCGAGCCGTCCCGGTAGCGGATCAGCCCGACGACCCGGTCGAGGAACTCGACCGGCTGCGGCTTGCCGGTGAGGGCGACGGCGCGAGCGTAGAGGTCCTCGATGCTGGTCACCGGCAGGCCGGCGGCCTTCAGCCGCTCGGACACGTCCGGCCGGTTGGGATTGACCGCGATGCCGTGGTCGGTCACCAGCACGCCGATCGTCTCGCCCGGCGTCACCACGGTGGTGCAGCGCTCGACCACGGTGGGGATGCGCGAGCGGATCAGCGGCCCGACGACGATCGGCAGATTGGCGCCGGCGGCGACGTCCGAGTGGCCCCCCGAGGCGCCGCGCATGACGCCGTCCGAGCCCGTGATCACGTTGACGTTGAAGTTCAGGTCGATCTCCAGCGCCGACAGGATCACCATGTCGACACGGTCGCTGCACGCCCCCTTGGAGGTGAGGTTGGCGTAGGTGTTGGTCGAGATCTCCCAGTGCTCCGGATTGTCGGCGAGCGACTGGGCCGCGACCGCGTCGAAGCTCTGGGTGTCGAGGATGCGGCCGATCAGCCCCTTCTTGTGCAGGTCGACGATCGAGCCGGTGATGCCGCCGAGCGCGAAGGCCGCCTTGATGCCCTTCTTCATCATGCGATGCTCGATGAAGCGGGCCGTCGCAGTGGCCGAGCCGCCCGTGCCGGTCTGCAGCGAGAAGCCGTCCTCGAAATACCCGGCGTGCTCCATCACGTCGGCGGCCAGCCGGGCGATCAGCAGCTCGCGCGGATTGGACGTGATGCGCGCCGCGCCGACCGAGATCTTGGACGGATCGCCGATCTGGTCGACCTTCACGACGAGATCGACCTGGTCCTGGCGGATCGAGGCGGGTGCGTTTGGGTAGGGCACCAGCTCCTCGGCGAGCAGCACCACGGTCTTGGCGCGGGCCGCGTCGACCATGGCGTAGCCGAGCGAGCCGCAGCGCGAGCGGCCCGAGACCGCATTGGCGTTGCCGAAGGCGTCGGCGGTCGCCACCGCCAGGAAGGCGACGTCGAGGGTCAGCTCGCCGCGGTCGATCAGGTGGACGCGGCCGCCGTGCGAATGCACGTTGATGGGCTCCTCCATCAGGCCGTTGGAGATCGCCTCGGCGAGCTTTCCGCGCATGCCCGAGGTGTAGATCCGCCGGATGACGCCCGACTTGATGTGCTCGATCAGCGGCGCGTTGCACGACAAGAGCGACGACGGCGCCAGCGTGAGGTCGCGGAAGCCCATCGCGGCGAGCGTATCGACGACGTGATTGATGGTCTTGTCGCCCTCGCGGAAGGCGTGGTGGAACGAGATGGTCATCCCGTTCTTCAGGCCGGAGGCGCGGATCGCGTCCTCCAGGCTGTTGCACAGCTTGCGACCGTACTTGGTCTCGCGGGTGGCGAGATGCGGGGCGTTGGCGGTGACGCCGGCGAACGGCGCGACGCCCTGCGGAAGGGGCGCGCCGCGGAGGCGCTCTCGGATGGCTGCGGTCATGGCATCGTCCTCGGTCACTGGCGCACGCCGGAGGCTTCGGCACGGCGCAGCACCACGCGCGCATGCTCGATCACCGGGGCGTCGATCATCTTTCCGTTCAGCGACACGACGCCGAGGCCCTGCTTCTCGCCCTGCTCGGCGGCGGCGACGACCCGGCGGCTGTAGTCGACCTCTTCCTGGGTCGGTGCGAAGGCGTTGTGCAGCAGGTCGATCTGGCGCGGATTGATCAGCGACTTGCCGTTGAAGCCGAGGCGCCTGATCAGGTCGACCTCCTTCAGGAATCCGGCGTCGTCGTTGACGTCGGAGAACACCACGTCGAAGGCGTCGATCTTGGCGAAGCGGGCGGCGTGCAGCACGGCGCAGCGTGCGTAGAAGAGCTCGCTGCCGTCCCCGCGCTCGGTCTGCATGTCCATCACGTAGTCGAAGCCGGCGAGCGCGATGCCGACCAGGCGCTTCGACGACGTGGCGATCGCCACCGCGTTGACGACGCCGGAGGCCGATTCGATCGCCGCCATCAGCTTGGTGGAGCCGACCTCGCGGCCGCAGTCGCGCTCGATGCGCTCGACCTCGGCCTCGAGGGCGCGCACGTCGTCCGCCGTGTCGGTCTTGGGCAGGCGCACCACGTCGACGCCGGCCCGCACCACCGCCTCGAGATCCTTCAGCCCGAACGGCGTCGACAGCGGGTTGATGCGCACCGCCGTCTCCATGTCGCCGTAGACCGGCATCTGCAGCGCGTGGAACACCAGCATCCGGGCGGCGTCCTTCTCGCGCAGCGAGACGGCGTCCTCGAGGTCGAACATGATCGTGTCGGGCTTGAAGACGAACGCCGTCGAGAGCATCGCGGCGTTGGCGCCCGGCAGGAACAGCATGCTGCGGCGCAGTCTCATGACAGGGCACTCCAGTCGGCGGTCCATTCGTCGACGGCGCGCGACACCGCCGTCTGCACGCGCGCCGCGACCACGCAGTCGAGCGCGCCCTTGTCCTCGATCACCACCAGCGCCTCGGTGATGCCGAGCTTCGCCAAGCATTCGCGCGCGACCGCCTCGATCCGGGCGCCGAACTGGTGCATCACCTCGCTCTGGAGCACGATGGCGAGCTCCCCGTCGCGTGGCGTGATCCTGACCATCAGGTCGCTCGATTCGAGCGTCCCGGCCAGGGCCTCTCTCACGATCTTCATCGATGTCGTCCTTTCGGGAGTCTGTCTCGCGCGACGAAGGGGCGCCGGCCGGGAGCGTCGGGCTCTCAGGCGGCGGACGATCGGGGCGCGCGGTATTTCGTCTCGAGCAGCTCCAGCGTGGTCGCCGGAACGAGACGGCGGATACGGGCGAAGTCGTCTGCGGCGAGCAGGCGGCGGACCTCCGAGGCGGAGATCGGCACGTCCTCGCATTCGGTGCGGTCGATCTCGACCACCTCGACGGCGGGCGACGGCGAGACGTCGCCGCGCAGCCAGTGGCGCATGTCGGCGTTGTACTTGAACGTCGTCGGGCAGAACGGCTCGGTGCCGACGAAGCGGTGCGTGATGCCGAGCGCGGGCGCGATGTGGTCGCGGAAGATCAACAGGTCGATCGCCGTGCAGCAGTCGCCGACGATGCCCTTCTCCTTGAAGAAGTAGGCCGAGAAGGTGGCCCGCGACACCATGTATTCGGAGCCGTGATGCAGCGTCACGCGCGGGATGTCGGCGATGCCGGAGGAGACCAGCGCGTAGCGGTCCCGGTAGGAGATCAGCGAGACGTCCTCGGCGACCACGAAGACGTGCAGCCAGTCGCACGCCGCGGCGGCGCGCTCGACCAGATAGCGATGGCCGCGCGTGAACGGGTTGGCGTTCATCACGACGGCGCCGATCACGGCGCCCGGGCGGCGCAGCCGCTTCAGCCGGTCGCAATAGGCCTTCACGCCGATCGGCGTGTTCTCCATCAGGGCCACCAGGCCGGGCACCTCGGCCAAGAGGTAGAACCCGCAGGAGCGGAAGAACTCGACGCAGTCGGGTTTCGTGTAGAGGAACAGGTGGCTGTGGCCGCGGTCCTGGGCGAGGTGGATCAGCTCGGTGAGCAGCCGCAGCCCCAGCGCCTCGCCGCGCATCTCCGGATCGATCGCCGTGCACTTGACGATGTTCTTCTCGAGGCCGGCGCACGCCACCAGGTGCCGCTTGCGGCGGAACACCACGAAGGCCTCCACCCCGATCTCGTAGTCGAGCCCGCACTTGGCGAGGAAGGTGCGGATGTCCTCGCGCTCGTCCGGCTGGAGCGCCGGGTCGATCGTGTAGGACAGGAGGTCGTCGGTCATCACTTCAGCTCTCGGTTGAGCGGGCCCCGATACGCGGCGAATCGGAAACTACGGCTTCGACGCGTCTCGCGGGACTGCACGATCAATCCGTCCGAATCGTGCTCCGCTCGAAGACTGCCGGCGCGTCGCGAGAATGCCACGCGCCGGTCTACGCAAAACTCCTCAGACGATATGCGCCAGGACGATCAACACCACGGTGACAGTGATAGCACCACCGATGCGGGTGGCGATCTGCGCAAACGGCATCAGAACCATGCGGTTGGCGGCCGTGAGGATGGCGACGTCGCCGGTGCCGCCCTGGCCGGAGTGACAGGCGTTCACGATCGCCGATTCGATCGGATACATGCCGATCCGGCGGCCGACCAGGAAGCCCGTTCCCATCAGCGTCACCACGGTCGAGACGATGATGGCCAGATGGGTGAAGTTGAAGGCGGCGACGAGCTTGTCCCAGGGCGTGATCGAGACGCCGACCGCGAACAGCAGCGGGAACGTCACGGCCACCTGAAAGAACTTGTAAACCACGCCGGCGCCGGCCTGGAGTTTGGGCGACACCAGGCGGCCGAGCTTGATCGCCACCGCGAGGAACAGCATGGCGACCGGGCCGGGCAGGCCGGTGAGCCGGTAGACCAGCATGCCGACCAGGTAGAACGTGCAGGCCGTGATCAGCGCGCCGGCGACGACGCCGGGGCCGATGGTCGACGGGTCGACCCGCTTCTCGGTCGCGGCGACGTCGTTGGCGACGCCGGGCTGGAGCTGGCCTTCGCCCGTCAGGTGCGGATAGCGCTTGCCGAGGGTGTTGAGGGCGCCGGAGAGCAGGATCGCCGTGAGGCTGCCGAGCATCACGCAAGGCAGAACGGTGGCGAACAGCTCGCCCTGCGGCTGATGCAGTATTTCCGCGTATCCGATCGACAGCGGAATGGCGCCTTCGCCGACGCCGCCGGCCATGATCGGGACGACGATGAAGAAGAAGGTCTCGTAGGCCGACTTGCCGAGCGCGACGCCGACCAGCGTGCCGACGATGCCGGCCGCGACCGAGCCGGCCGCGAGCGGGACGAAGATCTTCAGGAACCCCTTGATCAGCACCTGGCGGTCCATCGCGAAGATCGAGCCGACGATGATGCAGGCGATGAACAGATAGAGGAACTGGCTCTGCTTGGAGAACTCGGTCGTGACCCGCACCACCTCGGAGGGAAGGATGTTATAGAAGGCCAGCGCCGAGGGGATGAAGGTCGCGAAGATCGCGGCCGCGCCGACCTTGTTGAGGATCGGCGTGCGCTTGCCGAGCTCGCCGCAGGCGAAGCCGCCGACCGACAGGAGGCCGATCGCCATCGTGATCTCGCCGGAGAGCTTGCCGATCCAGGAGTAGTAGCCGATCAGACCGACCAGCACGACGAAGATGGGCAGCGGCACCACGCCGATGTTGAAGTCGACGACCTTCCACCAGAGCTCCAGCCACGAAGCCCGCGGCTTTGCCGGGCCAGCCGCGGCGTCGGCCAGATTCGACAGCGATCCATCCAATTGCATCGTCACGACGATCTCCCGATGTTCACGTTCGTCACGCCGGTCGGACCGGCCTTCTGCTCGCGGGTCCGACCCCTCGGCCTCCCGCAGCGCCCGATGTCGACGGCGCTGGACTCTCCGACGCCATGGTGTTCGGCAATCGCCGTGCCACCCGGTGCGGACATCGCAAGCCCCTCACAGTGCGGGCATTTCCCGGCCGCATCAGGGGGACTGCGGACGCCGGAGTGCCGGATGCCCGGACGTGCCGAGGCGGCGATTTCCGAGAATCCGGAAATCGGCCCCTGAGGAGAAACCGCGACCTCGGCGCGCGTCGTTGCCGCGCCGCGACCCGCGCGCCTAAGATCGCGCCGCGTGTCGACCTCGCCGGATCGGGGCCGCAGCCCGGGAGTTGCAGCTTGAACTGGTTTTCCAACGTCACCATCCGGGCCAGGCTGATCGTCGCCATGGCGCTGAGCCTGCTGCTGCTCACGGCGGTCGGCCTGTCGTCGCTTCAGGCGCTCGCCACCGTCGACCGCGCCACCAAGGACCTCTACGCTCGCTGGCTGCCCTCCGTGCACGCGCTGTCCGAGATCAAGTACGTGATGGCGAGCCACCGGCTGCGCTTCATCCGCGCTATCCTGACGCCGGAGGCCGACCGCGCCGCGGTGTTCGACGCGGCGGAGCGGCGACGCGACGACGTCGCCGAGCTGAGTGAGCGCTTCTCCAAGGGGCTGACCGATCCGGTCGAGACGCAACGCTTCGCCGAGGCGATGGCGGCCTGGGAGGCCTATCTGGCGGCCGAGCGCGAGATCCGCACCGATCTCGGCACGCTGTCGGCGGCCCAGATCTCGGCGCTGGTCAACGGGCCGTCGCGCTTCGCCTTCGACGAGGTCAACGCGGCGATCAACCAAGCCATCGCCTTCTACAATGCCGGGGCCGACCGCTCCGGCGCCGAGGCGGTGGCGACCTTCCAGCAGGCGATGCGGCTGAACTTGACGCTGTTCTTCTGCGCGCTGGTGCTGATGGCCGCCTTCGTCGTGATCGTCGTGCGCTCCATCGGCCGACCTATCGAGCGGATCACCGAGACCATGCGGCGTCTCGCCGACGGTGACCGCACCGTGTCGGTGGCCGGCCTCGAAGGCTCCAACGAGATCGGCCGCATGGCGGCGGCCGTCGACGTCTTCCGGAACTATCTGGTCGAGCGCGACGCGGCGCGTCAGGCGCTGGAGCGCGCCTACGAAAATCTCGAGGACAAGGTGGAGGCGCGCAACTCCGAGCTGCGCATCGCCAACGCCGCGCTGCAGGCCGAGGTCGAGGAGCGCGCCCAGGCGAACCGGCAACTGAAGTCGATGCAGGAGGAACTGATCCGCACCGAGAACTTGGCCGTGATCGGCCAGCTCTCGGCCGGCATCGCCCACGAGCTCAACCAGCCGCTCGCCGCCCTGTCGACGCTGTCGGAGAACGCCGTGCGCTTCCTCGATCTCGGCGACGAGGCGACGGTGCGGGGCAATCTCGAGCGCGTCGTGCGGCTCGTCGATCGGATGGGCATCCTGACCAGCCGGCTGCGCTCCTTCGCGCGGCGCACCGGCGGTGAGCGCGAGGTGGTCGACCTCGGCCGCTCGGTGGAGAGCGCGCTGGCGCTGCTCGGCCACCGCCACGACCGCGAGCCGATGAAGATCCTGCTCGAGCCGTCCGAGGCGCCGATCCACGTCCATGCCAATGCGGTGCGCATCGAGCAGATCCTGGTGAACCTGGTCTCCAACGCCTTCGACGCGACGCGCGCGACCAGCGGCGCCGTGGCCGTGATCGCCTGGACGGCGCGCGACGGACGGGCGATCCTGACGGTGCGGGACAACGGACCGGGCTTCGCGCCCGACATCCTCACGCGGATCTTCGAGCCCTTCTTCACCACCAAGGGCAAGGCGGGCGGCGGCCTCGGGCTGGGCCTCGCCATCTCGGCCGACATCGCCCGCATCTACGGCGGCTCTCTCACCGCCGCCGACGGTCCGCAGGGCGGCGCGGTGTTCACGCTCGATCTGCCGCTGTGCGGCGAGGAGGCGCCGCCGGAGTGATCAGGTCGGTGGAGATCACTCAGGCTCGTGTGCGCGGCTGCCCCCCACCCCCGACCCCTCCCCGCCACGCGCTTCGC
>NZ_NPEX01000158.1 GCF_003258865.1 Rhodoplanes roseus
CAACGATCGCTTGCAGGGCGGCGACGGCGACGACCTGATCTACGGCGAGGCGGGCGACGACGTGCTGGGCGGCGGCAACGGCAACGACCGCATCGGCGGCGGCGACGGAAACGACCTGATCTACGGCGATGCCGGCGACGACATCCTGGGCGGTCACGCCGGTGACGACAAGCTCTACGGCGGCGACGGCAACGACAAGCTCTATGGCGACGACGGCAACGACATGCTGTTCGGAGGCAACGGAGACGACTGGATCGAGGGCGGTGCCGGCGACGATCGCCTGTGGGGCGATGCCGGCGCCGACACCTTCGCGTTCGCTGCGAGCTCGGGCAAGGACACCATCATGGACTTCAATCCCCTGGTGGACCGGCTGGTGTTGAACGGCCAGCGCTTCACCATGCACGACACCCCGGAGGGACTTCAGCTCGACCTTTCCGGCGGAGGTGCCGTCGTGATCGCGACCATCCACGCCAGCAGCTTCAGCTCCGCCTGGATCGTCGGCTGAGCCTGGACCGCAGCCGAAGGACGACCTCCCGTCTCACCGCGGCGTGCGCGACGAAGAGCGCCGTGGCGCGCCGATACTCGCGCCGCCGGCGGGCGTGATCGAACTCCGACACCGGCCGTATCCGTTCGAGAAACGCGATGCGCTGCGACAGCGCGTGCACCGCCGCACCCCCGATGCGATCCGAATAACGGGCCGACACGTCTGCCAGCGCGGCCCTGACCTCGTCGTCGCGCGGCACCGTGTTGCTCGCCGCCGAGGGGGATCCGGTGCGGCTCACCGGAACCGTGTAGACGTAGAGAGCCTCGTCGACCATCCGGGTGACTGCACCTTCCAGGAGAAGCACGAGATAGAGCAGCAGATCCTCACTGGTCCGCAGACTTTCGTCGTAGGCGATGGTCCTGGCCCGAAGGAACTCACGCCTGACGAGCGGCTTCAGGTAGCCGTAATTGTACCGACTGCCCGGAGCCGTCGGAGCCAGCAGGCCCTCGATGGTGAGGGGGCCGGACGGCAGGCTCGGAAACAACGGGCCTGCCACCTCGCCGGTCACCGGGTCACGTTCCAGCAGATTGTCGAAGACGGCATCGGCGCCTTCGGCATGGGCGAGAAGGCGGGCGAGCCGATCGCGCCGCCAGGCGTCGTCCGCGTCCACGAGCCCGATCCATGTCCCGCTCGCAGCCGCCAGCGCGACGTTGCGGGCATGCGCCGGACCCCGGTTGCGAGGCAGCCGCACCATCCGAACGCGGGGCTCGCGACCGTAGGCGTCCGCCACCAGCGATGGCGTGCCGTCGGTCGACCCGTCGTCGACCACGATCAACTCCAGATCCCCGACGGTCTGCTCGAGAACGCTGTCGACGGCGCGGCCGAGACTGTCGACGGCATTGTAGACGGGGAGCACGACGCTCACCTGCGGGCGCGTGGCGGCGCTCATCGTGTTTGACCCGCGGGCGATCGGCCGGAGGTGAGTTGACCTTCCGACGACGAGTGGTCCGGCACGCTCCTGCGACCCGACAGATACCCTACGAGCGCTCCCTGCGCCCAATGAACCCGGCTCCGTGCACCGTCCAGATCTCCGGTCACGAAGCATAGAATTCCCCGACCGAGGGAGCGCCCGACTCCCGCCCCGAGATACGTGAGTCCAAAGCCGTGGACGCGCAACAGTCGGCCATACCCCTGCGAATAGACCCGAGCCCGTCTGGTCTGTGCCGAGGACGCATTCCTGATGTGGCAATGATGAACGACGAGGTCGCGGTCGTAGTCGACGCGGATACGATGAGCCAGACAGCGGAGCAGGAAGTCGGTCTCCTCCCCGGACTGATAGGGTGTGGCAGCCCCGACTCCGAGGGCCTCGTCGAAGCCCCCGACCGTCTCGAAGACGCGCCGCCTGCAGAACAGCGTGTTCGAATTGCCCGAGACGAAGACGTTGGAGCGATCGACCGGCCCGCTCTCCAGACGATGCGGGCTGACCGAATCCAATCCGTCGGATGCGACGGTTCGGCCGGTCAGGACCGCCGTCCTGTCGTCCGAGAACGCCCGCCTCACCCGCGCGACCACATGCGGCCCGTACCAGCAGTCGTCGTCCGGAAAGCCCACGACGATGCCGCGCGCATGTTGCAGCCCGATGTTTCTCGCTCTCGAGAGTCCCCTCGGGGCCTCCACACGACGGATGTCGAGATCACCTCGATAGGCGTCCGTGATCGGGGATATGTCGATCGCATCGTTCTGGTCGACGACGATCACCTCGAATTCCGGCTCGCTCTGACCTGCGAGCGAGTCGAGCAGACGCCGGAGCGTGTCCGCTCGACCCACCGTGCCGACGATCAAAGATAGAAATCGCGTGGCACCCTCCCCTTGCTGCCGCGGCGTCGTCGTCCCGGCCGACCATGGACGCGAGACGAGCCACCTTCCATTCACTCGAGACGAACCGCACGTCCTGCCGCTCGCCCGGATGCCCTTGGACTCCCCAGCGGGACGCCGCTCCTCAGCGCGTCGACCGCGCGCTGCCGCGATCGGGCGCCATCAGGTCCGTCCCGATCGCCCCGAGGAACAACCAGGAATCCACCAGATAACGACGCCAGAGCCGACGCGGCTCCGATCCCAGACGCCAAGCCCATTCCAGTCCGGCGCCGCGCATCCAGACCGGCGCACGTCGCTTCGTCCCGGCGACGAACTCCAGCCCGGCGCCGACCGGAAGGACGTAGCAGTCGCCCAGGCGATCCCGATGCCGATGGACCCAGACTTCCGACTTTGGTGCTCCGAGCCCCATGAACAGATGCGTCGTCCGGTGACCTCTGATCCTCCCGGTGAGCGTGCCCGAATACGCTCGGTCGCGGCCGAAGTCTCGGGGGGCCACCTCGATCACCACGGCATCGCTCTCGAACCCCCGCGCTCTCAGGATGTCGCGCAGACGATCGGCCGTCGTCGCATCGCCGACGACGAAGAACAGCCGCGCGTTGTCGGGATCGAGTACCGGAAGCAGCGCCGACACGAGATCGGATCCGGTCACGCGCGTCAGCTCGCGAGCGCCTCTCACCTTCGCATACATCAACACCGGCACGCCGTCGGCCGTGACGGCCCAGGCCCGATCGTAGGCGTCGCGGAAATCGTGGTCGCTCCTCAGCCGGACGACGTGATCGAGGTTCGCCGTCAGAATCGTGCGGGGCCCCGCGCCCGGCGCGATCTTCTCGCGGGCCAGCTTGTCCACGAGCTCGCTCTGCGTGTGCGACGAAAACGCTAGTCCAAACACCGCTTTCATGAATGTCTCCGCTGCCGTTGCGCCCCACTGCACATTCCGTCGTCCAGTCACTCGCCTCGCCGATCGGTCCCCGATCGCGATCGGTGCCGCGAATCCGCCCTGTGATCGCGCACGGGGGCGCGATGCGGCGCGCATGTGCTGTGCGCGCCGGTCAAGGCCCCTTCGGGCATTCCCGGTTCTTTCAAGGTCCTTCGAAGGTTCTTCGAACTCGGCTCGGCTCGGCCGCCGGTTCTCTCATCCCACGTCCGAGGGGACCGACCGACGCCTGGTCCCGTCCCGACACGCGTCCCGCCACACGGCAGGGCCTCTCGGCTTTCGACTTCGAACCACTGCGGGCCCCGATCGCCGCTGCCGCTCTCTTCGTTCCTTCACGTCGAGGGGCCATGGAGACCCGCCGCGGATTTCGCAGCTCCGTCGCCGCCCTCCGCCCCTCAGGTAAAGGCCGTTATCCAATCCTCGTTCCCGCCGATCCTGCTCGTTTCGAGACGTTCGTGACCTGCCGATGCGCGACCAGCGCGACGGGTCACGACGCCGCCGCCACCCGCCTCTGCAGTGAGCCCGTCGTCTCCACCCTCCTGGGCGATCCCGGTCCCGGATTCGCCAGGGGCATCTGCAAGACCCCGTAGACGAACCAAAGCAGCGACGCCGTCTTGATGCTCAGAAACGCGAAGCTGACGATCATGGTCAGCGAAAGATAGACGCAGGTCGCGTGGACGTACCGGATCTGCTCCGCGGTTCGATCCGCCGAGGTGAGGACGATCGCACCCCAGATCAGGGCGACGCCGAAGAGCGATTGGGTCAGCACCAGATATCCGATGCCGCTGTCGACCGACTCCGACAGGAGGATCGGATCGGCGGAGATCCCGAGGTACTCGTCGACCGAGAAGCGGCTCAACAGATGGACGGTATGCGCGATGCGGCCCGGGAAGTCGTCCGAACCCGCCTGGACGCCTCCGAGCGTGACGTAGAGGAACGCCACCGCCAGCACGCCCGGCAGATAGATCAGAGCGCTGTAGCGCGGCAGCAGACGTGCCAGAACGGCGATCACCACGATGAGCACCGACGACATCGCGGCGAGCCGGCTGTCAGAGCCGAGCATCGCCAGCAGCGTTCCTCCGACGAGGAACAGGATTTGCGACCGGGACAGATCCTCGTAGCGGGCGCAGACATAAGCGATGATCACGATGCAGTAGCTGCCCAGCGAGACCGGCTCGAGGAATATGGACGAGACCCGATGCAGATCGAGAAAGCTGAACAGCCGGGTGTCCGGCCGCACGGCATTGACGAACAGGTCCGAGTTCTTGTTCCAAAAGCTCTCCGCGTCGTAGCCGCGCGTGTTGATGTAGTACTCCTTGATCTTGAACACCGCCGAGTACGCGTCGGTCGCCAGAATTTCGAAGACCAACGCGGTCATGACGACGGCGTGCAGGGTCAAGACGACCTTGTTGAGGGATCTCCGGTCGAAGGTCATTCCGAGCACGACGAAGGTCGGAATGATCAGGACGTCGCGGAAGTATTTCGGATCGAATTCCTGCAGGGCCATGGAACGCCAGCACGCGACGGCCAGCAGGGCCGCGCCCAGCAGGTACCAGGGCAGCATCTGCGGGCGGTAGTTCGCGAGCGCGACCACGTGAGCGGCGAGCACCAACGCCATCTCGGCCGCGATCACGACGGCGGGTCCCAAGGAGGTGACGGTCCCGTTGACTACGGCGAGGCCGGCGTTGAAGCAGACCGCTGCGATCACCAGGAGTCCCGGCACGACCCGCAAGGGTCGACTCGTCGCGACGCCGGGCAGGAGGGACACGGCGCGATCGGTCATCCCCGCCCGCCCTCCTCACGCGCCGGCCGGGCCCGGCCTCGCTGCAGCATCGCGATCGCGAGCTCGTAGCTGTGGCGTTCCAGATGTGAACCGAGCATCGCTTTCGCGGACACGGCCATGTTCCGGGCGGCGACCGGATCCTCCCGAATCCGACGGAGCTGTGCGGCGGCGTGCCGGACCGATGGCTCCGCCCAACGGGCATCGTGAACCTGCTCGTAGTCCGGATGACCGTCACCGAACTCGACGAGACTGCATTCGACCGGGAAGCTCGTCTCCGGCCGGCAGAAGTCGACATTGCCGGACCAATCGGTCGCGAGCACCGGAACCTCCGCCATCATGGCTTCGGCGAGCGGCAGGCCGAAGCCCTCCGACCGATGCAAGGACGCGTAGACGTCCGCGGAGCGAAGCAGATCGTCGACCCGTCGCGCCTCCCAGGTCTCGTCGATCAGACTGATGTTCGGGGCATCGCCGATCTCGGCGAGCAGGCAGCCCTTGTCCTGGGGGTGGCGGTCGCCACGGCTCGACTTCAGAATCAGCTCGGCGGTGGGATCGTCGCCGAAGGCGGACCGAAAGGCCCGCACCAGCGCCACCGGATTCTTCCGCTCGAACGACGATCCGAAGTTGAAGATCTGGACGACTCGGAAGCGCCGTCCCGCGTCGGACCTGTCCGCTCGAGATCCCGGGGGCGCGGCCACCACCGGGTGCGGAACGACCAGCACCGGCTTGTCCGTGTAGCGTCCGATCGCCTCCTGGCAGAATCGGGACGGCACCAGGACGGCATGCACGAAGGGGAGCGCCGCGATCCACTCTCGCGGAAGAGCCTCGAGCTCCCACGCCCAGTAGCCGATATTGTAAGATCGGTAATAGGGGCGCAGGCCCGATCCGATCATGCCGAGCAGCAGCATCGGCGGGTTGAGATGATAGATGGAGAGGTCGGGGACGCGTACGCCCGCCGTTCCTGCCGGGACCGGGAGGTGGTCGTCGCTGTCGAACAAGCCCGCGACATTGGACCGCGACACCGCGTATCCGGCGCGCTCCACCGTCTCGATGCAGAGGCGCGCGGATTGTCCGATGCCGGACGCCGACGACAGCAGCCCGACGACGCGGACGGAGCGGACCGTGTCGATGTCGGGCGGCCGCGTCGGCCAGAACAGGCGCGGCAGGAGATTCCGACGGAAGGCACGAGCGGGACGGCGAAGCGCCCGCCGAACGTAGTGCATCCCCCGGAACGCGGGTTCGCTGGTCGGTGCGGTCGATGTCATCGGAGCCGCTTCGCCTCTGCGCATCCGAGCGAGGCCGGACGTCGGGGGTGGGAGGTGGTCACGTGCGCGCCCGTCGCGCCGACGGCTTGGCCTTGTTGATCACCGCACCGGCGACTCGCTCGCCGATGATCGCCGAGCGGCCGAGCGCCCGTTCGAGATCGTCGGTCACGGTTCGCCCGTGCTCGACCACGACGACGAGCGCGTCGAATATCGCCGCCGCGGCAGCCAGATCGATGTGGTCGAGCATCGCGGCTGTGTCGACGATCACGTAGTCGTAACTCTTCCGCAGTCGTTGAAGCAGGTGACGCACCTCGCGCATGGCCAGGAGGTCTGGCCCGATGTCGTCCGCCCGCTGGGGCAGGACGTGAAAGCCGAGAGGATGTTCCACGGCCCGCTCGAAGAACGGATCGTCGTCTGCGACCGGTACGGGAATCGGCCGTCTGGTCTCGGCGGTCTCGAGCGAGAGCGTCGGATTGAGCACATTGCCGTCGACCAGCAGAGTCCGATGTCCGGCTGCCGCCGTGACGATCGCCAGCCCCAGGGCCACGGTCGTCTTGCCGGTTCCCGCCTCGGCGGATGCCACCGCGATCAGATGACCTCCGCCGGTCGCCGAGACGCTCTCCTCGAGAGCGACCTTCACGCCTTTCAGCGTGTCGGCGGCGCGTCCGATGTCCGGATCTCTGACGCTGTATGCCTTGTCACCGTCGCTCCGATCCGCCCGGTCGCTGGACAGGTCCGCCGCCCGGCTCACCGGGCTGTCTCGCCCGGTCCTGAAGCGGGTGAGCGTGCCGATCCACCGCACTCCGAGCTCGTGCTCGAGTTGCTCCGGCCGGGTGATCGAGTGGTCGGCATATTCCTTCGCGAGTGCCCCGCCCATGCCGACCATGGCTCCGGCGACGCCGCCCAGGAACAACAGCAACGTGGATTTGGGTGAGCTCTTCTTCAGCGGCGGAACCGCGTCCGTCACGATCCGCGACTCCGTCACCGGAAGATACTGCTGCTGCAGGAAGTCGCTGACCCGGGAATAGCGGTTCTGCAGGAGGTCGTGGAGCTGGCTCAGCCGGGTGTGATTGGCCTCGAGCCGCCGCAGCTCCACCACGGTGGCGCGCGTCTCCTCCACCTTGGCGTTCAGCGTCGCTGCCCGGCTCGTCAGGCTCGCCAGGCGCAGCGTACCGCTCTCCACCGCTTGGCGGTCGGCGGCCTCCGCAAGTCGCACCTCGTCCCAAAATCGGCTGCGCAGGCTTGCGAGCGAAGGAGTGCGGCTCGAATCGGCTGGCGCGGCCTCACTCGTGCTCCCGGCCGAACCGGCGACCTGCGGCCCTGCCGGGTCGGCGGCCGCCGCGCCCGCGGAGAGAGGCGCGATCTCCTCGTATCGCCTCACGATCTCGCGGATCGCAGGGCTGTCGACCGACGCCAGGAGCGACGGCTCGGGAAGGCTCGATCCGTCGCCCTCGGCGGCATGGAGGCGTTGCGACCCCGCGAGGCGCGTCCTGGCCTCGGCGAGCTCGGCCTTCGCCGTCTCGAGGTCTCGTCGGAGCTCCGCGAGTTCGCGTTCATCGTCGGTGCGCCCGTCCGGGCCGAGGGCGATTCGATGCGCGTCCTTGTAGGCGGCGGACGCCGCAGCCGCGGCCTCCGCGTCGCGCCCGAGCGTCTCGATCCGCTGGCGCATCCACACGCTCGTCCGCTCGGCGTTCGCGAACCGCTGCCCGAGCTGATCGTCCACATAGGCCGCCGCGACCTCGTTGGCGATCGTCGCTGCCTTCTCGGGGTCCAGCGACGTGAACGCGATGGAGGTGACGAAGCTGTGCCCGACGCGCTTCACCGTCAGCATCTGCAGGAAGCTCGCGACGGCAGCACGCTTCTTGATCGTGTCGGAGGGCGTCGTGATCGACGTGCCGCCGGCCGCGGCGAGGAGGCGCGACACCCAGCCGGGTCCGCTTCCGATGAACTCGGGGTCCTGCCACAGGCCGAGCTTATCGACCACCACGCCGGCGATCTTCTCCGAGCGTATCGTCTCGACCTGGTTCTCGACGATCGCGGGGTCGATCAGCGCGTCCTGTGCCACCTCCGTCGGCGAGGGGGGCGTGCGCTTGGTGTCGGGGATCAATGCGGCGGTCGCCGTGTAGCGCGCCGGCGTCACGGCCAGATAGAGCGCGACCGCGGCGAGGGAGAGAGCCGTGACCAGCAGAACGAGGCGGAACCGACGTCGCATGATCGCGATCAGGTCGACGAGCGTCCAGTGCGGAGAGGGTGTCTCCCGTGGGGTCCAGCGATGTCCGGCGCGTCTCGTCTGCTCGGATGTGACATTGAGCACGTTCAGCATCGGCTTCCCTCGTTGTCGTACGCCGTCGACCCGACGGTTCGACGCTGCGGCGCGTCGGCACCGCGAGACGACGTCCACCGGGCGCAGGCGTCGGCCTGCGACCGTGCGCGGACGTGATCCGGCGACGTGCTACCGAAGAACCGAACTTCGGCCCCACGTCACTGTTCCACGGATCTGATCAGGAGGGATGACGATAGTGTGGCGCGCACCTACTCACAATTCGCGCATCTTGCACTCTCGATGGGCATTACACCTCGGGAGATGCGGGCGCGTTTGTTCCGACGCGCGGTCCGGCGCATGAGCCACATACCGTTCCGGCGACATCGGCGTGCCGGAGCGGAGCGCGCCGGCCCGTCTTCACGCCGAGAGTACGATGATCAGGACAATCCAGATAAGGACATTGAACAACAAGAATATCAGGAGAAGACCGCGACGCGACACGGGTCTATTTTTGCTGTCGCTCGATTTCTGCGCCGGCGTTCTCACGAGCCGTCCGAACGAACTGATCAGTTGAAGGAGCTCACGGCCGATCCTGGTCATTCCACTATTCCGATTGAGTTCAGCAGGCGGCTTCTATTCGGCCTCCGCATCGGAGTTGAAAACTTCGGGCCGCCGACCCTTGAGTGCAGTGCACAAATTCTCGATCTACGCTGCGCAAACGTTTAGGGCCGTGAAATACGACCAAGGACTTTCATCTCACAATGCTGTGACTCGCCATTTCTTATACAGAAGCTTCGACGCACACACAACGGTGTAATGATACGCGGTTTCCACATATTTTAACTAGTGTGGCCACATTTTGTACTTCGATTTTTATGAACTTTTTTTGTTCAAATGCTTTCCTTACTATCACACCTCGCGATTGCGGCACCTCCGGTCCACCCTCTGCGTTATTGCCTCGCTGCGTAGCGTGCGGCGCAACAATCCGGTCAGTGGATTCCGACCAGACGAGGAGAAGTCGCCGATGGCAGAACAGGACGTACTGTCGCATGACGCCCGGTCCCTGCAACTGACGAAAGACCGCGACGATCTCCGCAGAACCTTCCGGCGACACACCGCCACGCCGCTCGGTTTCGAACCGGTCGTTCAGCCGAGCGCCGGCACTGTCCCGTGCACGCAGCGCCCTTACCTGCAGCAGGAGCTCGCACTGAAGCGCTGCCTCGACGTGGTCGGGGCGGGGCTTCTGCTGATCGTGCTCGCGCCGGGATTTCTCGTGGTCGCGATCGCCATCAAGCTGTCTTCGCCGGGTCCGGTGTTCTTCCGCCAGCGCCGTTACGGATTCCGCAACGAAGAGTTCGAGATTCTGAAGTTTCGGACCATGTACGTGCACGTCGCGGACGAGACGGGCGTGCAGCAGACGACCAGCGGGGACGCGCGAGTCACGGCGATCGGGCGACTGCTTCGCCGGTCGAGCCTGGACGAGCTGCCTCAACTCTGGAACGTGCTCCGTGGCGACATGTCACTGGTCGGCCCGCGTCCTCACGTCCCCCGCATGCTCGCCGGCGGCGTTCTCTACGAGGAGCTCGTTCCCTATTACTTCGAACGGCACCGGATGAAGGCCGGCATCACCGGGCTCGCCCAGGTCAACGGCCTGCGGGGCAGCACCGAGGATCCGACCCTCGCGCGGGCCCGCGTCGATCAGGATTTGGAATACATCAAGTACTGGTCGCTCTGGCTGGACATCGTGATTCTCTGGCAGACGGCGCGACGAGAGTTCATCTCGGGCAGCGGTATCTGAGCTTTTGTTCAACGAACTGATCGTTCCGCCTGTTGCGCGGCCTTCGCGCAGATTCCGGACGTCGGCAGGCTCCGGTCGAGGCGCCGCCGCACAGCACCACGATTAGTACGCCACGATCCACGATCACGATTTCACGATGGAGACCTTCGGCATGACGATTCCCCGAAACGAGCCCAAGCCGGCGATCGTCCCGGTTCTGCTGTGTGGCGGAACCGGAACCCGGCTGTGGCCTCTGTCGCGCGATTCCTATCCCAAGCAGTTCATCGCGATGCGGGGCGAGCTGAGCCTGTTCCAGCAGACCGCGTTGCGGATCTCCGACCGACGCCTCTACCGGCGCCCCATCGTGGTGGTCAACGAGGATCATCGCTTCATCGCGGTGGATCAGCTGCGGGAGATCGACGTCTCGCCCGCGACCCTGGTCGTCGAGCCGGTCGGCCGCAACACTGCACCGGCGGCGGCGGTGGCGGCGCTCCATGCGTCCGAGCAGGACGGCGACGCGAAGCTGCTGCTTCTGCCCGCCGACCATGTGATCGACGACGAGGCCGCCTTCACGGCGGCGGTCGCCTCCGGCCTCGAAGCAGCGGGTTCCGGACGCATCGTTCTGTTCGGGATCGAGCCGAATTCGGCCGCCACCGGCTACGGCTATATCCGCCAGGACCAGCCGAGCGGCGCGGCGGCGTCCGGGGTCGCGGAGTTCGTCGAGAAGCCGGCCGCGGCAACCGCGGAGCGATACTTCGCATCGGGCGACTATCTGTGGAACAGCGGGATCGTGCTGGTCGCGGCCCGCCAGTTGCTCGCCGAGCTGGAGCGGCATGCACCGGACGTGGTGAATGCCGCCCGCGCCGCTCTCGTGGACGGCGAGCGCGATCTGGATTTCCTGCGGCTGGGGGCCGAGGCGTTCGGCCGCGCACCATCCATCTCGATCGACCATTCGGTCCTGGAAAAGAGCGAGCACGCCAGTGTGATTCGGGTTCGCTGCGGCTGGACCGATCTCGGCGCGTGGTCGGCCCTGTGGGAGATCGGCGATCGTGATGCGGCGGGCAATGTGATGGCCGGACAGGCGGTCTGCGACGACTCCCACAACTGTTACCTGCGAGGCGAGGGAATCCTGGTCGCGGCCGTGGGAGTGGAGGACATGATCGTCGTGGCCACCGAAGACGTCGTGCTCGTCACCCGCAAGGACAGCGACCAGAACATCAAGCGCTTGGTCGAGCGTCTCAAGCGGGAGCGGCATGCGTCGGCGTTCACGTCTCGCCGGGTCCACCGCCCGTGGGGCTACTACGAGTCGATCCAGCAAGGACCGCGATATCAGGTCAAGCGCATCACCGTGAAGCCCGGCGGGAAACTGTCGCTCCAGAAGCACTTTCATCGTGCCGAGCACTGGGTCGTCGTCAGCGGAACCGCGATCGTGACGCGCGACGCCGAGACCCTGCTGGTCCGCGAGAACGAGTCCATCTACCTGCCGCTGGGCTCCGTGCATCGGCTGGAGAACCCGGGCAAGCTCGACCTCGACCTGATCGAGGTGCAGTCCGGCGGCTATCTGGCCGAGGACGACATCGTTCGGATCGAGGACGTCTACGATCGGGTGTAGCGCGCCGACCGGGTCGGCGGGCCGGGCCGAACGCGAAACCACCGGACCCAGCGGCCGGACACGACGAGGAGACATGATGCTGGCCTACCACTGGAGCGTTCTCTGCACGATGCGGGCATCCAAGATGCGGGCCGCGCGGTGTCTCGTCGCACTCGTTCTCCTGGGCGCTCCGATGGCCTCGGCGGCGGAGTACCGGCTGGCGATCGGCGATACGCTGGAGACATCGGTGGTCGGGATCCCCGAGCTGCAGCAGCGCATCCAGGTCAATCGCGACGGAGAGATCTCGATTCCCCTCGGGGGTCAGGTCCGTGTCGACGGCCTGACCCTCGCCGAGGTGCGCGACCGGATCCGCAAGCTGCTCCCCAGCAAGGAGTTCCGACGGAGGAACGAAGCCGGGCGCGAGTATCCGGTGATCATCGCGCCGTCCGACATCGACGTGCGGATCGCCGAATACCGGCCGATCTACCTGACCGGCGACGTCTCCAAGCCGGGCGAGGTGCCCTACCGCCCGGGCCTCACCCTCCGCCAGGCGGTCTCGCTGGCGGGGGGCTACGACATCATGCGCTTCCGCATGAACAACCCGTTCCTCGAGCAGTCCGATCTCCGGGCGGAGTACAACTCGCTCTGGGCCGACTTCGCCAAGGAGCAGGTTCATGTCGCCCGCCTCAAGGCCGAGCTCGACGGAAAGACCGAGATCGACCGGACGGACCTGATCGACACGCCGCTGCCGTCCGCCGTCGCGGCACGGGTGCACGAGCTCGAGGCGGAAAAGCTCCGGACCCGGAGTTCCGATTTCGACAAGGAGAGGTCCTACCTGAAAGAGGCCGTAGCCAAGGAGGAGGGGCGGATCCGAATCCTGACCGAACAGCAGACGAAGGAAACCGCCGGCGTCGATGACGACAACGAAGAGTTCAAGCGCGTCCAGGATCTGCTGCAGCGGGGTAGCGTTCCCATCACCCGCGTCGTCGAGGCGAGGCGATCGCTGCTGCTCTCATCCACGCGTCAGCTCCAGACTGCCGCCCAGCTGGCGCAGGTCGACCGGGAGCGGGACGAGTTCTCGCGCAAGTCGACGAAGCTGGAAGACGATCGCCGGCTCGAACTGCTGAACGAGCTTCAGGAGGCGAACGTCAAGCTGTCCGGCATCCAGTTTCGCCTGAAGGCTCTCAGCGAGAAGCTCGTCTATGTGGGCATGGTGCGGTCCCAGCTGGTCCGCGGAACCGGCAGCAAGCCCCAACTGACGGTGTTCCGCAAGACCGAGAAGGGCGGTGTCGACAATCTCACGGTGACCGAGGATGCGGAGCTGTCGCCAGGCGATGTCGTCGAGGTGAGCCTGCAGTCGGATTTTCTCCCCGGCCTTCCGGCCCGATAGGACACACAATGGCCAATGGTCACGCTCTTCGCGTTTCGCGCTCTCCGGCTCGGCCGGACGTCTCCGCGCGATTCCCCACGCCCCGCCCTGCCCTCTCGCCGAACACCTACGCGTTCGAATCGCTGCCGCTGGTGAAGCCGACGGGCTTTCGCGAGTA
>NZ_NPEX01000015.1 GCF_003258865.1 Rhodoplanes roseus
GACCTCCCCCCTCCAGGGGGAGGTGAAGAAAAAGGCTACCCCACCACCCGGTCCGCCTTGGCGACCACGGTCTTGGCGCGGAGTTGGGAGATGATCGCGGTGAGATGCTTGAGGTCGTAGACCTCGAGATCGATGGTGAGCTGGCTGAAGTCCGGCGACGAGCGGCTCATCTTCAGGTTGTCGATGTTGCCGTCGTGGTCGGCGATCACCTGGCAGACCTGGGCGAGCGATCCGGGCTCGTTGACGGACTGCACGGCGACGCGGGCCGGGAAGCGCTGCGGGGTCTTCTCGTCGATGTCCCAGCGCACGTCGAGCCAGCGCTCGGGCTGCTCCTCGAACGCGGTCAGGGCGGGAGACTGGATCGGGTAGATGGTGATCCCCTCCCCCGGCGTCATGATGCCGACGATGCGGTCGCCCGGCACGGCGCCGCCCTCGGGCGCGAAGCGCACCGGCAGGTCCGAGTTGATGCCGCGGATCGGGATCGCGTCGTCGGGCGCGCCCGGCACCTTGAACTTGACGGCCTGGCCGGTCTTCAGCCCGAACCAGCTCTTGTCGGGCCGCGGCACCGCCGTCGCGCGCTCCTCCTTGTAGTCCGGATACATGGCGCGGACGACGTCGGAGGCCTTGATCTCGTTGCGGCCGACGGAGGCGAACACGTCCTCGATCGACGCCCGGGCGAGGCGCGGCAGCGCGCCGGCGAGCTTCTCGTTGGAGTATTCGCGCTTGGCTCTCTGGCACAGGCGCTCGACGATGCGCTTGCCGAGCTCGGCGTACTGATTGCGCACCGCCACCCGGGTCGCCCGCCGGATGGCGGCGCGCGCCTTTCCGGTGACGACCACCGATTCCCACGCCGCCGGCAGCGCGTTGGGGCCGCGCGCGGTGAGGATCTCCACCTCGTCGCCGTTGTGCAGCTCGGAGATCAGCGGCGCGATCTTGCCGTTGATCTTGCAGCCGACCGCGCGGTTGCCGACGTCGGTGTGGACCGCATAGGCGAAGTCGATCGGCGTGGCGCTGCGCGGCAGCGCGATCAGCTTGCCCTTGGGCGTGAAGCAGAACACCTGGTCGTGGAAGAGCTCGAGCTTGGTGTGCTCGAGGAACTCCTCCGGATTGGAGCCGACCGCCAGGAGCTCGATGGTCCGGCGCAGCCACGCATAGGCGTTCGACTCGCGGTTGAGCGTCTCGGAGGGCGAGCCCAGGTCGTCCTTGTAGAGGGCGTGGGCCGCGATGCCGTATTCGGCGATCTCGTCCATCTCGCTGGTGCGGATCTGCAGCTCGACGCGCTGGTTGCGCGGTCCTATCACGGTCGTGTGGATCGAGCGGTAGTCGTTCTGCTTGGGGGTCGAGATGTAGTCCTTGAAGCGGCCCGGGACGACCGGCCAGGTGGTGTGCACGACGCCGAGCGCCTGGTAGCAGTCGGCGAGCGAGCCGACGATGGCGCGGAAGCCGTAGATGTCGGAGAGCTGCTCGAAGCCGAGCGCCTTGCGCTCCATCTTGCGCCACACCGAATACGCGTGCTTGCGGCGCCCGAACACGGTCGCCTTGATGCCGCGCGCGGCGAGCTTGGAGGTGAGCTGCTGCTCGATTTCCGCGATGAGGTCGCTGTTGCGGGCGGCGAGCCGCTCCAGCCGCGCGTCGATCACCTTGAAGGCGTCGGGATGCAGCTCGCGGAACGCCAGGTCCTCGAGCTCGCTGCGCATCTCGTGCATGCCCATGCGGCCGGCCAGCGGCGCATAGATGTCGATCGTCTCCTCGGCGATGCGGCCGCGCTTCTCGACCGGCATGTAGACGAGGGTGCGCATGTTGTGCAGCCGGTCGGCGAGCTTGACCAGCAGCACCCGCACGTCCTCGGCGATGGCGAGGAGGAGCTTGCGGAGATTCTCGGCCTGCTTGGCCTCGCGCGAGACGAGCTCGAGCCGCTTCAGCTTGGTGAGGCCTTCGACCAGATGGCCGATGTCTGGCCCGAAGATCCGGTCGATGTCGGTGCGGGTGGCGTCGGTGTCCTCGATCGTGTCGTGCAGCAGCGCCGCCACGATCGTCGCGTCGTCGAGCTTGAGGTCGGTGAGGATCGCCGCGACCTCGAGCGGATGCGAGAAGTACGGATCGCCCGAGGCACGCTTCTGCTCGCCATGCGCCTTCATGGCGTAGACATAGGCGCGATCGAGCAGATCCTCGTTGGTGTTGGGGTTGTACTTGCGGACGCGCTCCACCAGCTCGTACTGGCGCATCATCCGCTTGGCGGGAGGCATCGGCGCGTCGCCGGCCGGCACGACCGCCGGCGCACCGCGCGGTGCCTGATTCGGCGCCTGGACCTGCATCCGCGGCAGTTTGGTCACCGGCGGACCCAACACGCGTCTCCTTCCGCGGTTCGTGAATGGCGATGCGCCTGCACAGCGGCGCGGCGCGACCGATTCACGATAACATGGCGGCGAGTTCCTACCGCAACAACAACGTCGTGACGCAAATTACTGCGGACCCTGGCACCGGCCCCGAAAACGAATCCGGCGGGCCGAGGGCCCGCCGGTGGAACGTCAAACCGAATCGCCGCCTCGCTGCGGCTATTCCTCGTCGTCGGTCTCGACCGGCTCCGGCCGCTCCTCGGGGGGCGCCAGACCTTCGAGGCCCTTCAGCAGCTCCTCCTCGGTCATCCGCTCCAGCACCACCTCGGTGTCGTCGGCATCGACGCTCTCGCCGGCCGCGCCGATCAGCGGGATCGCCTCGGGCTCGGGCTCGTCGACCTCGACGTATTTCTGCAGCGAATGGACCAGCTCTTCCTTGAGATCCTCCGGCGAGATGGTCTCGTCGGCGATCTCGCGCAGCGCGACGACCGGATTCTTGTCGTTGTCGCGATCGATCGTGATCTGGGCGCCGGACGAGATCATCCGGGCCCGGTGCCCGGCGAGCAGGACGAGCTCGAACCGGTTGCTGACCTTGTCGATGCAGTCTTCAACAGTGACGCGGGCCATCGGGGGCGGACTCCTGGAACGAATGCCTGTAGGATTTGCGTCTCTCGTAATGGTCCTGTGCCGAAAGTGCAACGGGCGACGGACGGCATTGCAATTTTTTATGAGGCATTTCGATCGTGAATTGACTAGAAGATAACGTGCGAAATGGATATGTGATTGACTGTCGCGGATTTTGGATGCAGCCCTTGCTTCTGTGTGGCAAGCACGTGACGACCAATTTCGGTCGTGCCCATCCGAACCGTCCGTACAACAGGCGCCTACGCAGTCAGACCGGCCCCGTGGCAATTCACGGCCCGCATTCTCTATACTTAGATACCAAATAACGAGAGACCCATGGCAGTGCCAAGCGAAAAGATCGCTCTGTTCATCGATGGAGCAAATCTGTATGCGACTGCGAAGTCGCTTGGATTTGACATCGACTACAAGCGGTTACTGCGCGAGTTCCAGGGCCGAGGATATCTACTCCGCGCGTTCTACTATACGGCCGTGGTGGAGGACCAGGAATACTCGTCGATCCGCCCCCTGATCGACTGGCTCGACTACAACGGCTACACGGTCGTCACCAAGGCCACCAAGGAGTTCGTCGACCAGACGGGCCGGCGCAAGGTGAAGGGCAACATGGACATCGAGCTCGCGGTCGATGCCATGGAGATCGCCGGCAACATCGATCACATGGTGTTGTTCTCGGGAGACGGCGACTTCCGCTCGCTGGTCGAGGCCGTGCAGCGGCGCGGCGTTCGCGTCACCGTGGTGTCGACGATCTCGACTCAGCCGCCGATGGTGGCCGACGAGCTGCGTCGCCAGGCCGACATCTTCCTCGACATCGTCGAGCTGCAGCCGAAGATCGGCCGCGACCCGGGCGAGCGCGCCGAGCGGGCGTCTCGCGAGCCGCGGCACACGCCGCAGTTCCTCCAGCGCAGCACTCATGTCCGCTCCTCCGAGCCGGCGCCGGCCAGCACCAGCTCGACCTTCGACGACGACTGACGGCCCTCCGTCGTGCCGCGTCCCAGCGCCGCCGCGTCCCGGCGGGCCGAGCCTTCGCTCGGCCCTTCGGAGGCGCTCGGCCCGGAGCCGGACCGCGACTGCCCGCGCTGCCCCCGGCTGGTGGAGTTTCGCGAGACCTGGCGGGCCCGCAAGCCCGACTGGTGCAACGCGCCGGTGCCTTCGTTCGGACCGGCTGACGCGCCCCTGCTGATCGTCGGCCTGGCGCCCGGCCTGCAGGGCGCCAACCGCACTGGCCGGCCGTTCACCGGCGATTACGCGGGCGATCTGCTCTACGCGACTCTGAAACAGTACGGCTTCGCCACCGGCGACTACGCGGCGCGGCCGGACGACGGCTTCACGTTGATCGACGCCCGCATCACCAATGCGGTGCGCTGCGTGCCGCCGGAGAACAAGCCGACCGGGCCGGAGATCACGACCTGTCGGCCGTTCCTGGTCGCGACGCTCGCCGAGATGCCGCGCCTCACGGCCATCGTGGCGCTCGGCCGCATCGCCCACGACACGCTGATGGGCACGCTCGGCCGCAAGAAGTCCGGCTGTCCGTTCGGTCACGGCGCCGTCCATCCGGGGCCGGACGGGTTCACGGTCTTCGACAGCTATCACTGCTCCCGCTACAACACGAACACGGGCGTGCTGACGCCGGAGATGTTCAGGAGCGTGTTCGCCAAGGTGCGGGCACATGTGGACGGCGCGGCGCGCCGCTGAGGCGGCAAAGCGCCGCTCATGGCCGCCCAACCGAGCCCTTGGATCTTAGGGTTCGCGCAGAAACAATCGAGACGAAGCATCCTTCCGCCTCACCCTGACGCGTCCTTCCGCCTCACTCTGACGCGTCCTTCCGCCCTCACCCTGAGGAGCGCCGAAGGCGCGTCTCGAAGGGCGCGGGCGGCCCCCTCCGCGGCGATTTGGGGCCGCGGCCACATGGTTCGAGGCTCGCTCCGCTCGCACCTCACCATGAGGTCGGACGAGGTCAGGTGGCTCGGGCCGCCACCGGGTTGCGCGGGATGAAGCGATAATCTCCGGGCGGGGCCTTGGATCTCACCCCTTGGCGCGCAGCAGGCGGCCCTTCTCGCGGTCCCAGTCGCGCTTCTTCTCGGTGTCGCGCTTGTCGTGGAGCTTCTTGCCGCGGCCGAGCGCCAGCTCGATCTTGGCGCGGCCGCGCTCGTTGAAATACATGCGCAGCGGCACGATGGTCATGCCCTCGCGCTCGATCCCCTGGGCCAGCTTGGCGATCTCACGGTAGTGCAGCAGCAGCTTGCGGCGGCGCTTGGGCTCGTGATTGTTGAACGGTCCGGACTGCAGATATTCGGGGATGTTGGCGTTCACCAGCCAGATCTCCCCGCCCTTCGCGTCCGCGTAGGATTCGGCAATCGTGGCGCGGCCTTGGCGCAACGCCTTCACCTCGGACCCGAGCAGCGCGATGCCGGCCTCGAAGGTCTCGCCGATCTCGTAGTTGAAGCGCGCCCGGCGGTTGTCCGCGACGACCTTGCGCGCCTTCTCTCTGTCCTTGTTGTCAGCCATGGTCTCGGTTCACGGGGCGCGCGCCTTCAGGAGGTCGCGGATCTCGGTCAGGAGCTGCTCCTGGCGCGGCGGGGTCGCCGGCTCGGGCGGATCCTCGCGGCGCAGGCGGTTCATCGCCTTGACCACCAGGAACAGCACCCAGGCGACGATGACGAAGTTTATGCAGAGCGTTAGAAAGCTTCCCCAAGCCAGCACGGCTCCCTGCTTTTTCGCCTCGATCAAGGTGGGCGCCGTGACCTTGGAGGAGAGCGGCAGGAAGTAGTTCGAAAAGTCGAGCCCGCCGGTCACGGCCCCGATCAGCGGCATGAACACGTCGCCGACCAGCGACTGGACGATGTTGCCGAAGGCGGCACCGATGACGACGCCGATCGCCAGATCGACGACGTTGCCGCGGACGGCGAACTTCTTGAACTCGTCCAGGACCGGCATGGGTCGGGGGCCCCGCGCTTAGGTAGGAGGTCGAACCGTCCCCGGCAACTGCCGGTGCCGAGGTCGGGTTCCGAGTGGCGCAGGGCCGAGACCTAGTTGATCAGCCCGGCATGGACCATCGCCTCGCGGACAGCCGCCTTGGTCTTGTCGGAGACCTTGACCAGCGGCAGCCGCACGGTCTCGTCGCAGCGCCCGAGCAGCGACAGCGCGTACTTGGCCGGCGACGGATTGGTCTCGATGAACAGCGCCTGGTGGAGCGGCAGCAGCTTGTCCTGGAGGCTCAGCGCGGCCGCGTAGTCGCCCTTCAGGCAGGCGCCCTGGAAGTCGGCGCACAGGCGCGGCGCGACGTTCGAGGTGACCGAGATGCAGCCGTGGCCACCATGCGCCATGAAGCCGAGCGCGGTGCCGTCCTCGCCGGAGAGCTGGTTGAAGTCCTCGCCGACCACGGCGCGCTGCTGCGACACGCGCAGCACGTTGGCGGTCGCGTCCTTCACGCCGGCGATGTTGGGCAGCTCGAACAGCCGCTTCATGGTGTCGACCGACATGTCGATCACCGAGCGGGCCGGGATGTTGTAGATGATGATCGGGATGCCGATGGCGTCGTTGATCGCCTTGAAGTGCTGGTAGAGCCCTTCCTGGGTCGGCTTGTTGTAATACGGCGTGACGACGAGCACGCCCGCGGCGCCGGCCTTCTCGGCGTGCTGCGACAGGGCGATCGCCTCGGCCGTGGAGTTCGAGCCGGCGCCGGCGATCACCGGCACGCGGCCCTTGGCCTGCTCGATGCACCACTCCACGACGTGATTGTGCTCCTCGTGCGAGAGCGTCGGGCTTTCGCCCGTGGTGCCGACCGGCACGAGGCCGTTGGTGCCCTCGGCGATCTGCCAGTCGACCAGCCCCCGGAACGCGGCCTCGTCGATCGAGCCGTTCTTGAACGGCGTCACCAGGGCCGTGAAGGATCCTCTGAAATTGCTCTTGGCCGCCATGAAATCACTCCTTCGTCGCGGCTTCGCCCCGGATCGGCGCGGCGACGGGCCTCATTGTTATCGGGTCGGATCGGACGATGAAAGCCCTGTTCGCGGCGACGCGTTCGCCGGCGCGTCGCTCGCCGCGACGGCCCGGCGTGGCGCCCCGCCGAACCTTGCTCGCGCCCCGATTGCGCCGAAACATGGCCATGTTCGGCCTCGATTAGAGATTTGTTAACGAGAGCGGCCGGAAGGTCGCCGGGGGCGGGTCTGGTCTGACCAGGGGGGATGGTCCGTGGTCACTGGCAATCATCGTGTCCGGCTGCAGGGGTTCCGGCAGACCGTGTCGGGACTGGCGCTCGCCGTGCTGCTCGGCGCCGCGTCGATCGGCGGCGCGATGCCGGCGATGGCCGCGCCGGCCGCATCCGACAAGACCACCTCCGACAAGACCACCTCCGACAAGACGTCCGCCGACAAGGCCAAGACCGCGACGAAGCCTGCGACGAAGCCCGCGGCTGCAGCCAAGCCCAGCCCCGCCAAGCCGACCGCGACGAAGCCGACCGCGACGAAGCCGGTCACGGACAGCAAGTCGGCGAAGCCGTCCGACAAGGCGGCCGCGAAGGACCCCAAAGCCAAGGACGCCAAGGCCAAGGCCGCCGCGAAGCCCGACTCGAAATCGGTGAGCGCCAAATCCTCGGCGAGCGCCAAATCCTCGACGAATGCCAAGCCTGCCGCCAGGAGCGCGGCGGCGCCGACCCGCTCGCTCGCCCCTGCCCCGAGCCGCTCCGCCTCCGCGGTGCCGACCGTGCCGATGGCCCTGCAGCCGACGGACGCCGACACGACCTCGGCCACCCCGGCCGCATCGCCCGTCTCCTACACGCCGGCGCCGAGCGCGAGCGAAGCCCTCGCCTATGCGCCGACACGCTCGACGTCGAGCAGCGACCTCTCCGCCGTGAAGCAGGCCATACAGGCGGCGCGCCGCGGCCGCACCAGCGAGGCGACCGACCTGCAGGCCAGCATGTCGGATCCGCTCGCCAAGAAGCTGACCGAATGGCAGGTGCTGCGCTCCAACGACAACGGCGCGGGCTTCCGCCGCTACGCCGCCTTCATCGACGACAATCCGACCTGGCCGAGCATCGGGATGCTGCGCCGGCGCGCCGAGAACATGTTGTGGACCGAGAAGGCCGACCCGGCGACCGTGCGGTCCTTCTTCTCCGGCCGTGAGCCGCTCGGCACCCGCGGCAAGCTGGCGCTCGCCCGTGCCCTGATGGCGTCCGGCGATCGCGCCAACGCCCAGACCTATGTCCGTCAGGTGTGGCGCACCGAGTCGTTCGGCCGCGATCTCGAGGACGAGATCCAGGAGACGTTCCCGGGCATGGTCACGCGCGCCGACGACAAGGCCCGCATGGACCGGCGCCTCTACGACAGCGAGCTCGACATCGCGATGCGGGCGGCGCAGCGGCTCGGCGGCGCCGAGCCGGCGATCGCGAAGGCGCGCCACGCCGTCAACGAGAAGGCCGGCAACGCCAAGGCACAGCTCGATTCGCTCGGCGCCCGCAGCGACGTCGGCCTCGCCTTCAGCCGCATCCAGTTCCTGCGCCGCGCCGAGAACTATCAGGAGGCGGCGCGCATCATGCTGGCGATCCCGCGGGATCTCGGCGACGCGCACGACGCCGACGAATGGTGGATCGAACGGCGCCTGATGGCCCGCAAGCTGATCGAGCTCGGCGACTACAAGTCGGCCTATCTGGTGTGCCGCGACGCCTCGACGCCCGAGAAGGAGAACTATCAGGTCGAGCACGAGTTCATGGCCGGCTGGATCGCGCTGCGCTTCCTCAACGATCCGGCGACCGCGTCGAAGCACTTCGCCCGCATTCCGGCGACCGGCGTGAAGAACCCGATCTCGCTGTCGCGGGCCGGCTACTGGCTCGGCCGCTCCGCCGAGGCTGCCGGTCGCCGCAGCGAGGCGCGCGCCCATTACGAGCAGGCGGCGCGCTACAGCACGGCCTATTACGGACAGCTCGCCCGCGGCCGCCTCGGCCTCGGCGAGATCGCGCTGCGATCGCCGCCGGCGCTGTCGGCCGACAAGCGCGCCGCGGTGGCTCGGCTCGAGGTCGTGCGGGCCGTGGAGATTCTCTACGCGATCGACGAGCGCGACCTGGTGATCCCGTTCGTGGTCGACCTCGCCGACCGCACCACCGATGTCGCCGCCCTCACGGCGATGGCCGAGATCGCGGCGAAGCACGACGACGCCCGCGCCGTGCTGCTGATCGGCAAGACCGCGCTCGGCAACGGCCTGCCGCTCGACCACGCCGCCTTCCCGACCATCGGGCTGCCGCGCTATTCGCCGATCGGCCCCGAGGTCGAGCCGGCGATCGTCTATGCCATCGCCCGCCAGGAGAGCGCCTTCAACCCGAAGACCGTGTCGACCGCCAACGCCCTCGGGCTGATGCAGGTCACGCCGGCGGCCGGCCGCTACATCGCCAAGACGCACGGCGTGGCGTTCGACCAGAAGCGGCTGCTGCACGACAAGGTCTACAACGTCCAGTTCGGCGCCGCCGAGCTCGGCGGCAACATCGCCGCCTACAACGGCTCCTACATCCTGGCTTTCGCGGCTTACAATGCGGGGCGCGGACGCGTGAAGGAGTGGATCGAGCGCTTCGGCGATCCGCGCGACCCGAGCGTCGACGCGGTCGACTGGGTCGAGCGCATCCCGTTCTCGGAGACGCGCAACTACGTCCAGCGCATCATGGAGAACGTGCAGGCCTACCGGGTCCGCTTCGGCGGCGGCAGCAAGCTGCTGATCGAGGCCGACCTCCGCCGCGGCGGCCAGGTGAACTGAGCAGCGTTCGGAGCGATCGTCCGCGACGATCCTGCACCAGCCGTCATTCCGGGGCGCGCCGATGGGTCGAACCCGGGCTCCAGCAGCACGTTCGGAGTTCCGGGCTGGAGTCCGGGTTCGGCGCTGCGCGCCGCCCCGGATTGACCGGATCGAGAAAGCCGCTCCCACCCAAAGTGCAAACCGAAGCGCCCTGCCCCGCTGCGCCTTGACCCGGCCTCGTATCGCTCGAACAATCCGGCCGAGCGACGCTGGGGGGCCGACCATGACGGACGACGGGTACCGGAGCCATTTCGTCACCGCGACCGACGGGCTGCGCCTGCATCTGCGCGAGTATGGCGACCGCACCCTGCCGGGCCCCGCGGTGGTCTGCCTGCCCGGCCTGACCCGGACCGCGGCCGACTTTCACCCACTCGCCTGCGCCCTGGCGAACGATCCCGTCCATCCGCGGCGGGTGCTGGCCCTCGATTATCGGGGCCGCGGCCTGTCGGGATACGATTCGAACCCCGACCACTATTCGATTCCGGTTGAGCTCGACGACGTCCTGACGGTGATGACGGCTTGCGAGGCGTTGCCGGCCGTGCTGATCGGCACCTCGCGCGGCGGCCTGATCACCATGGCGATGGCCGCGGCGCGGCCGACTGCCATCGCCGGCGCCGTGCTCAACGACATCGGACCGAAGATCGAGGCGGCCGGCATCGCCCGGATCAAGACCTATGTGGGCCGGGCCGGCTCGCCGCCCGGTTTCGCCGAAGGCGCCGCGGGGCTCCGCGAGAAATTCTCGGGCGAGTTCCCGGACTGGACCGACGAGGACTGGCTCGCCATGGCGCATCGGACCTGGCGGCAGGAGAACGGCCATTTGGTGCCGACCTACGACCAGGCGATCGCCCGCGCGCTCGCCGCCTTCGACCTCTCGAAGCCGCTGCCCGACATGTGGCCGCAGTTCGATGCCCTCGCCCATGTCCCGGTGATGGTGATCCGCGGTGGCCTGTCGGATCTCCTGTCGGCGGCGACCGTCGAGGCGATGCGCGAGCACCATCGCGGACTCGAGGTCATCGAGGTGCCGCGCCAGGGCCATGCGCCCGACCTCGCCGGCGACGACGTCATCGCCCGGATCGCCGCCTTCGTGGCGCGATGCACGGAGGCGGCATCGGCCTGACCTAGACGATCTCAGGCGCTATATTCTTAGAATAATCAATGGGATCGCGGCACTTATTGTGCCGCGACATCAACTCACATCGTCCGCCGGGTCGCGCACGAAAAAACCCCCGGCGGAGACCGCCGGGGGCTTCGACCTTTAGAAGGTCAGACGTTCAGACGATCACGGAACGATGTCGCGATGCGCGCGGAACGTGACGGACAGAGCGTCCTGGTCGCCGAACACGCCGGTTCCCGTACGGCCGACCTGCGAGCCGGTGGCAGCCATGGCGGCGACGTTCGCACCCTCGAGAGCCGTGCTCAGCTGGGTGTAGAGAACGTCAACACCCAAATAGAAGTCCGGACGGATGTTCCACTGGGTGCGCGAGCCGAGCTGCCAGAACGAGAAGTCCATGTCGCAAGCCGAGCCGGCCGTCAGACGGAGGCTCGTCGTGGTGGCGGCCTTGAGGTAGTTACAAGCCGCCGTGTTGCCCGCATCGCCGTAATCGACGTTGATGTAGGCACCATAGACCGACGTCTTCAGGGCCGGGGTCCACACGTGCTCGTACGACGCGTTGACACCGAACACCTTCACCAGATCGATCGAACCACCGTTGGTGGTGATGCCGTCGGCGAAGAAGCCGGCGCCGATCGTGTCACCGTAGCGGAGCGCGGAGCCCGCACCCGGCTGGGTGAACACGGCGTAACGGGTGGCACCCTCGGTGTAGTTCACCTGGAACTGGAAGCTGTCGCCGCGCGAGATGAAGTCGGTCTTCACCCGAGCGCCGACGCCGACTGCCCAGCCGATCTTGTCATCGCCGTCACCCGCGGTCGTCAGCGGGTTCGTGCCAATGAAATTGTAGGAGGCAGACGCGTCGTGGATCGCGCCCATGACCTGGAAGGAGCCCCAGGCCTGATCGACGCGGATGTTGGCGACCACGTCCGGCCAGCGGACGTTGCCGGTGTCGTTGTTCAGGTTCGAGCCGAGCACGATCGCGTTGGTCGCGGTGGTGCTGCCATTGAAGATGCCGACGCGACGCGGGGTTTCGGCCGAGATCGTGGCCGACACGCCGTTGCCGAGCTGAGCCGTGTAGGCGGCCAGGTTGGTGCCGGCATCGCCGGTGTCCGACGACGCGAAAGCGAAGTATGACACGGCCGGGTTCGAGTACAGGTCGTAGAACGACTGCGCCTTACCGAACGTGAAGCCGGCGAACTGGATGAAGCCGCGGGTCGCGTACAGCGAGCTCGTGCCGTTGTCGTCGGTGAAGCCCATCAGGTAGTAGGTGCGCAGGGTGCCCCACTCCGTCTGGGTCCGCGTGTCCATCGTCATGACGGCGCGGGTGCGGAGCGTGGCGTCGGCCGGGTTGGCGCGGCTCTGCTCACCCGAGGTGGCGCCCCAGAAGACGCCCTGGCTGACGTTCTGACCGCCGCCGTTGTAGTAGTACTGCGCGCGGACGTAGCCACCGATCTTGATGCAGGTGTCCGTGCCCGGGATGTAGTAGAACCCGGCGCCGTACAGCGAGCAGACCTTCACGTACTCGACCGGCTTGGCCTTGACGGGAAGATCGGCCGCCTGCGCTCCAGCAACTGCCACGAGACCTGCCGCGGAGCCGAGGAGAAGGCTTTTCACCATCTTCATCTGAAACCTCCATTCGTTTGCCTTGGGAGGGTTCCGTCTCCGGCGGGTGCATGCACCCTGGAAGGTCCCCTTAATCCCCGATCCACCCAGTGTTCCGTGCCGTGCCGTGTCACCGAAAACGGTCTGGAACTCTAGACGGGGCGACCCCGGGAATGCCCCCCTTCGTCGCCAGGTGAGATTAGCTGACAAGCCCTCTCAGGCAATAAAGAACCGACCGTCGAGCGGCTCTAAGCCCCTGAATCCGGAGGGGTGTTGCCCAAACGACACGAATTCGAGGGTCACCCCGACGGGCTAGAGGGCGCGAAATAAGTATTTGGACGCAAAGACTTGAGGGGAAGCACGCGAACCGTCGCAGCGATCGCGCTGCAGAGGTGCCACGGTGGCGACTGGGCGTGCCCGGCGATGTTGGAACCGTTCGAATCGGGATTTGGAGCAGCGGCGAGAATTCGTCGCCGGACCGGCCCTTCGCCCTCGATACGGCGAAAGACGAACGCCGCCGCGCCGTCGACATCATCGTGCGACGGTAAATTCCTGCGCTCTTTCAGTGGATTGCCGGCGTGCCCACATCTCCAGAAAGGCGGCCTCCAGGTCGCGGGTGAAGCGTTCCGTGTCGAACAGCGGCGCGATGCTCCGATTCTGCCAGAGCCGGGACTTGATCGCGGCGAGCCGCTCGGGCTCCGAGGCGAGCGCCAGCGCGACCGCCTCGTAGTCGGCGAGCGAGGTGGTCACCAGCTCCGGCAGGCCGACCGCCTGCAACAGGCTCGAGCAGACCCGGCTGGGGAAGGTCGCACCCTCGCAGGTGACGATCGGCAGGCCGCTCCACAGCGCGTCGCTCGCCGTGGTGTGGGCATTGTAGGGACGCGTATCGAGAAACAGATCGGCCTGGCGGTGGCGCGCCAGGTGATCGGCGAGCGGCGCCCGCTGCGCGAACACCAGGCGACCAGGATCGACTCCACGCCGCTGGGCCTCCGCGCGCAGATTCGCCGAGGCGAAGCGATTCTCCTCCAGCAGCCAGAGGACGCTGCCGGCGACCCGGGCGAGCAGCCGCATCCAGATGTCGAACATCGTCGGCTGGATCTTGAAGCTGTTGTTGAAGCAGCAGAACACGAATCCCTGCTCGGGCAGCCCGCATTCGGCGCGGGTCGGAGTCTGCTCGCCGATCGCGCGCCGGTCGTCGTTGACCTGATAGCAGTGCGGCAGCCGCACCACGCGCTCGGCATACGCGGTATCGAGGTCCTCCGGCACCACCACGCCGTCGGCCACGACGTAATCCATGCAGTCCGAACCGACGGTGCCGGGATAGCCGAGATACGCGACCTGAACCGGGGCCGGCCGCCGCGCCAGGATGGGAAATCGGCAATTCTTGGTGAGTCCCATCAGGTCGACCAGGATGTCGATCTCGCGGCCCCGCACGAGGTCGGCGGCCTCCGCATCGCTCATCGCGCTGATATCGACGACGTGATCGAACGCCGCATCGATGCGCCGGGCGATGGCCGAGCCCGAGCGATCCCCCCAGACGATCGCCGTGGTCTCGAAGCGCGACCTGTCGTGATGCTCGAACAGCCCGGCGGTGAGGTGGGCGGTCGGAT
This sequence comes from Rhodoplanes roseus, assembly GCF_003258865.1. Lineage (GTDB taxonomy): Bacteria > Pseudomonadota > Alphaproteobacteria > Rhizobiales > Xanthobacteraceae > Rhodoplanes > Rhodoplanes roseus. Next base: position 14,079 of record NZ_NPEX01000015.1, read on the forward strand.
GCTCGCGCAGATCGGCCGAGAGATAGGCGAGGCGAATGCGCTCGTGCCGCCGGGTCGTGAGATCCGCCTCGGGCAGCCGCGGCACATCGAGGCCGGCGGCGTAATCGCGGGCGCAGCGGAGCTGATCGGCCTGCGAGACCGGCAGGAACAACGCCACGAAGGGCTGCACCACCGGCCGGCCGTCGCGCATGTCCGCCAGCACCCGCGCCACCTCGGCGTCGAGATTCGCCCAGTCGCACTGCTGCAGCTTGGCGTGCAGCCGCCCGCCCGGTCCGTATGCGAGGGCGGGATTCGCCGACAAAGCCTTGTCGTAGAATGCGACGGAGTCGCCGTATTGCTTCAGCGCGAAGGCGATCTCGGCGGCGAGCCGCCACGTCTCCGCGGTCGGAGCCAGGGCCGCCGCCCGGGCGCAGGCGGCAGCCGCCTCGTCGAGCCGGTTCAGAACGAACAAGGCCTTGCCACGGTGCAGGCAGGCTGGTGCAGAGCGCGGATCGCGTGCCAGAGCGCCGTCGTAGGCGACGATGGCTCGCTCGTGCTGGGACTGTCCGAAGAAGACGTCTCCGAGGCCGATCCAGGCATCCACATGGTCGGGCTGCCGCGCCAGCACCCGGTCGAACGCCGCCAGCGCTTCCGCAAAGCGGCCGAGCGCTGCCAGGGCCGCCCCCTGCCCCACCAACGCGTCGGCCATGTCCGGCCGCAGGGTCAGCGCCTCGTCGAACGCGGCGAGCGCCTCCTCGTGCTGCTTCTGCAGCCGCAGGATTTGGCCGCGGGCGCCCCAGGCATCGGCGAGATCGGGCTTCAGCCCCGTGAGCCGGTCGCAGGCGGCGAGCGCCTCGTCCAGCCGGCCGAGCTGCCCCAGCACCGCCGCACGCCCGAGATGGGCATCGACGCAGCCCGCATCGAGCGCCAGCGCCGCGTCGAGATCGGCGAGCGCCGCGTCGAGGCGGCCGAGGTCGCGCAGCACTCCGGCCCGGGTGATCCGGGTGTCGGGCACATGCGGGGCGAGGGCGAGCGCCCGCTCCAGCGGCTCCAGCGCTTCGGCCGGCTTGCCGACCTGCTTCAGGACGAGCCCGAAATTGTAGAGCGTGACGTCGGAGCTCGACGTCTCGCGGGCGGCCCGGCGCGCATAGGGCTCGGCGTCGGCCCAGCGTCCGAGACGCATCAGCAGGACCGTGTAGAGGTTGAGGGCACCGGGATGGCGCGGGCTGAGCTCGAGCGTCTTCCTGAAGGCCCGCTCCGCATCGGCGGGACGGCCGGCCTGGAGCGCCTCGACGGCGCGGCGGAAGGTGTCGTCAACGGAACGCGCCATGCGACGGGTGCCCTTCGGATCTCGTGCACCGGGACGCTTCCGCCCGGCCCCGAGCGCAAGAACGGCACCCGAACGATCTCCGTCAAGGGAAACCGCTCGGGGGCGAGGCGCAGGGCGGCGAACCGGACGTCGGCGTTCCCGTGATGCGAGACGGTGCCCCGAGCCGGCGTGCCACACGGCCGGCGCATGCTAGAGAGGGCCGGCGCCGGATATCGCATCGAACCGTCCGGCCGGGACACAGGGGTGACTGCGCTCATGACGACTCGCCTGCTCGAAGACTTCCAGGTCGGCGAAACCTGGACGAGCCGCTGGGAGACCATCACCGAGGAGGCGATCGTCGCCTTCGGCAAGGCGAACGATCCGCAGCCGATCCACACCGATCCGGCCGCCGCCGCGACAGGCCGCTTCGGCACCGTGATCGCCAGCGGCTGGCAGATCGCCGCGCTGTCGCTTCGGCTGTTCGTCGAGGCCGGCGGCTACGGCGACACGCCGATGGTCGGCCTCGGCATCGACGAGCTGCGCTGGAAGCAGATCGTGCGGCCGGGAGACACGCTCCAGGTCCACCGCACCGTGATCGAGGTGCGGCGCTCCGCGACCCGTCCGGACCGCGGAAGCGTGAAGTCGCGCGTCGAGGTGAAGAACCAGAACGGCGAGGTCGTCCTGTCGATGATCGCGCTCGGCCAGGTGCCGGCGCGGACCAGCGGCCCGTAGCGGGCGAGGCCGAGGCCGCGCCTCTCCGAGCACCAGCGCTGAAGGACCCTCACCTCACGTCGCGCAAGGCCGGGTCCGTCGTCAGCTCCGACTTCAGGACCTTGCCGATGGACGAGCGCGGCAGGTGGGCGCGGATCGCGAGGCCGGCCAGCCGCTGCATACGGCCGAGCCGGGCATTGGCCCACTCCCGCAGCGCGGCGGCGTCGATCTGCCGGCCGGCATGGGGGACGACGAAGCCGAACGGCGTCTCCCCCCACTCTCGGCTTTCGGCCGCCACCACGGCGGCCTCGGCGACGTCCGGATGCTCCAGCAGCACCGCCTCGAGATCGCCCGGATAGATGTTGAAGCCGCCCGAGATGATCAGATCCTTCTTGCGGCCCTGCAGCGTCAGGAAACCGTCCGGATCGAACGCCCCGAGATCGCCGGACCGGAAGAACGCCGTGCCGTCCGGAGCCCGCCATTCGAGCGCCGCGTCGGCGTCGGGCCGGCGCCAATAGCCGGTCATCATCAGCGGCGACCGCCCGACCACCTCGCCGGTCGCGCCGGCCGCCACCTCGTGGCCGTCCTGGTCGATCACCCGGATCTCGTTGCCGGGCGCCGGGCGTCCCACGGTGTGCAGCTTGTCCGGGTGACGCGCCGCGTCCAGGATGACGGTCACGCCGCCCTCGGTGAGCCCGTAGACCTCGACGAAGCGCCCCGGCCAGCGGGCCAGGATGTCGCGCTTCAGGCCGACCGCCATGGGCGCGCTGGTGCACTGCTTCACCGCGAAGGCCGAGAGGTCGTGGTCGGCGAAGCGCGGATGCGCCAGCAGCCGCTGATACTGCACCGGCACCAGCATGGTGTGGGTCGCCCGCACATCTTCGGCGAGGGCGAGATAGCGGCCGGCGTCGAACTTCTGCATCAGCACCACCTGGGCGCCGTGGAAGAGGCTCGCCAGCAGCGGCATCAGGGTCGTGTTGGAGTAGAGCGGCGTCGCCAGCAGCATCACGCTGTCCGGGCCGATGGCGAAGACGCCGCGGCCCGCCTGCCCGTTGCGCATGCGATGCGAATGCACGATGCCCTTCGGCCGGCCGGTGGTGCCCGAGCTGTAGATGATGTTGAAGGCGGCCTCCGGCGCCACCGCCGCAGGCGGCGTACCCGCCTCGCCGCGGCCGACGAAGTCGTCGAAGCCGACGTCGCCCGGGCCCCGCTCCCCTGCACCCGCGTCGTCCACCCGCACCACCGGGGCGGCGCACACCCCGGCCATCGCCTCGGCGCCCGCCTCGTCGGCGACGAGCAGCGCGGGCGCGCAATCCTCGATCAGCCGCGCGAGATCGGCCCGGCGGAGCGACGAGGGCAGCGGCACGGCCACGCAGCCGGCCGCGATGCCGCCGAGATACGCGACGACGGCCTCGGGCCGGTTGCCGGCCAGGATGCCGATGCGCTCGCCCTGCCCGATCCCAGCGCGCCGGACGCTGTCCGCGAACTGCGCCGTCCCGGTGGCGAGGTCGCGCCAGGTCGAGCGCCGCTCACCGGCCGTCAGGGCGAGGCCGTCGGGCATCGCGGCGGCACGGGCGAACAGCCGGCCCAGGATGGTGTGGTCGGTGTCGGTCATGCGGCCTGCCTCATGGATGGGTGACGAGCAGGATGTGCTCGGCCGCCACGGCCGGCCGGTCCGTGCCCTCGACCTCGAATGTCTGGCGGGTGACGATGCGGGCGCCGAGCGCATGCGGCGCGACCGAGACGAGGGCCAGGGCCAGCCGGACCCGCGCGTCGACCGGGATCGGCGCGACGAACCTGACCTTGTCGTAGCCGTAGTTGAGCCCCTTGCCGCGGCGACGGATCGCATAGATCTGCCGCTGCAGCGCCGGTCCGAGGGACAGGATCAGCAGCCCGTGCGCGATCGTCCGGCCGTCCGGCATCTCGGCGGCGGCGCGCGCGACGTCGACATGGATCCAGTGATCGTCGCCGGTCAGCGCCGCGAAGCCGGCCAGCATGGTCTGGTCGACGGTCGTCCAGTCGGAGCGCCCGAGCTCCTGCCCTTCATGGACCTTCAGGTCCATCGGCGTCTCGACCGTGATCATGAGGCGCTCGCGGGACGAAGGTCGGCCGACGGCGGGCCGGGGCGGCACAGCGGCGTGCACGCCGTGCGGCGACGGGAGCGGCGGGAGGCGCGCAAGCGCATGACGGAGTCTCCGTTCGGAGCGACACGCCCGGCTGGACGGATCGGCGAACCGGAACGCTAGTCAAAGACGCCCGGGGGCCGCGAACATTTCAGCCGCATTTCAGGATGCGAAACCGCCGGTGGCGCGACACCGCTGCGTCACCTCGACCGCGCACGGTCGAGCCGCACCGGGCGAGGTCCTGACGGCGGCGCCCTGTCGAGGCACCGACGGCGATCGAAATCCGGTCGAGTCCGGCGGGGATTCACGTGTGTGCACGACGGCCGCGCCACGGGGCGGGCGCTGCGAATTCCGGAGAAAATTCAGATCGCGGCACCGGAAGGGCTGGCGGAGCCGGAGGGATTCGAACCCTCGATACGGGTTTAAGCCCGTATAACGGTTTAGCAAACCGCCGCCTTCAGCCACTCGGCCACAGCTCCAGTGGGGTTTTCGTATGCGGTTCAGGGAGGGTGGTCAAGCGGTCCGCCCTCACTCCCTGCCCCGCCAGGATTTTGCCGGGGGTCCTCGCGTCCCCGCCCCGGGTCCGTCGGCGGCGAGGGCCGACCCGTCCAGGCGGCGCGCCGCGGCGGCCGGCCGCAACTTGTTTCCCGACGTGTCCTATTGTTGCTGTTCGGTGTCGCTCCCGGTACCCTTCCGGCCGGGGGAGGACAGCCATGGCGACACGAAACGAGTCCATGGACGGGCTGCGCGGATTCGCGGCGGCCGCGGTCGTGCTGTTCCACACGATCCTGTCCACCGACGAGCATCTGATCGCGCGGGTCCTCGGGCCGTCCTTCTGGCACGTCCCTGTCGCGGAGCTGCCGACCAAGCTCGCGCTGTCGATCTTCAACGGCGAGACTGCGGTCGCGATCTTCTTCGTTCTCTCCGGAGCGGTGCTGCTCGGCAGCCTCGAGCGGCAGCCCGGGGCCGCCGGCTTCGTGGTCCGCCGCGTCTTCCGCATCTATCCGGCCCTGCTCGCCGCGATCCTGTCGGGAGCGCTGGTGCTCGCCCTCCAGGGGCGCGCCCCGGGCCCGGCCGAGCTCGGCGCCAATCTCGTGCTCGGCGACTTCTCGATCATCGGAGCGGCCTGGACGCTGAATGCCGAGTTCGTCGCGATCCCGTTCATCCTGCTGAGTGCGTGGGCGCTGCGCCTGATCGGGCCGGCCGGCCTCGTCGTCGCCTTCGGGGCGGCGTTCCTGATCGTGAAGATCCCGGGTGCCCAGGCGGTGGTGCTCTACGTGAAGCCCTATCTGCTGTGCTTCGCGCTCGGCTTCGCGGTCGCGACGCCGACCGGCGCGTGGCTCGGCCGCCGCCTGTCGGGCGGCTGGTGCGTCGGCGCGCTGACGACCATGCTGGTCCTGCGCCACGCGATCCCGAGCGCCAACCTGTCGACGCTGCTGCTGCAGGTCTCGGCCGGTCTGCTGGTCTGCGCGCTGTGGCACGACCGGGCCGGACGGCTCGGCGCTGTTCTGTCGCGACCCGCCTCGGTGTTCCTCGGCCGGATCAGCTACAGCCTCTATCTCTTCAACGTGCCGCTGCTCATCGCCTTCGGGCCGCTGATCGCGGGACGCGACCCGGTGCTGATCGGCGTGCCGACGGGCATCGCGGTGCTGGGGCTGACGATCCCGCTCGCCGTCTTGGCCGAACGGTGGATCGAGCGGCCCGGCATCAGGGCCGGCTCCGCCGTGGCGGCTCGGCTGGCGACGGCACGTCCCGCACGGGTCGGTTCGCTGTCGCGCGCGCCCGCGGACCTGCGGGCGCCGTCCTGACCGGCACCGTCATCGGCACCCTGCCAGAACTCAGCGGCCCAGCCACGCCCGCGCGGCGCGCTGCGCGGTTGCGATCTCGCTCTCGGACATCAGCCCGGCGATCTCGCGGCGAAGCCGGATGGCGTCGCTGTTGCCGTTCAGGGCGGCGAGATTGAACCACTTGTGCGCCGACACGTAGTCGGCGTCCACGCTGGCGCCGGTCGAGTACATCATGCCGAGCTGGAAGAACATGTCGCCGTTGGTGCTGGCTTCCCCGAGGGCCGCCGTTTCCATCGAAGCCGCGTCGTACCGTCCCATGTCTGGCCTCCCCAGGCCGTGGCCGGAGTTCCGGCCGTTTCGTTTGGTCGATCGGCTCGGACGGTGTTCCGTCCGAGTGACCCGATCTTCGGGGAGGCGTCTGAAAGCGCACTTAAAAGGTGCGATGAATCGCCCGTAAACGCGATCGCGCGCGGATCGTCGAAAGCCTGCAGGCACAGCGAGGAAACCCGCGTCATTGCTGCACTTTCGAAAAATCGTCGACAACCCGGTAACCACGGCCCGCAAGGCGGCGTTCACCACGCCGAGAACGCGCCCGCGCGACGTGACCGTCACGCGGACGCGGCCGGCCGCCGCGACGGGTGCCGCGGCGGCCGCCGATCGTCAGCGCGCCCGCTGCCCGAACAGCAGCGCCTGGATGGCCGGGTCCTTCATGTCGACGGTCGCCGCCGCCTCGGCCGCCACCGCCATGCCGCGCGCCACGGCGGGCCGCGCCAGCATGGTGTCGAGCCAGCGCTTCACATGGGGGAAGTCGGCGATGTCCTGGCCCTGGCGCTCGTTGCGGCTGGCCCAGCCGACGCAGGCGATGTCGGCGATCGAGTACTTGCCGGCCAGGAACTCGCGGTCGGCGAGCCGGCGGTTCATCACGCCGTAGAGACGATTGCATTCGTCGGTGTAGCGCTTGATCGCGTAAGGCACCTGCTCGGGCGCGTAGATGCGGAAGTGATGCGCCTGGCCCGCCATCGGGCCGAGGCCACCCATCTGCCACATCAGCCACTGCTCCACCTCGACGCGGCCGCGCTCGTCGGCCGGATAGAGCTTGCCGGTCTTGCGGCCGAGATACTGCAGGATCGCACCCGACTCGAAGACCGAGATCGGCTTACGGCCCGGGCCGTCCGGATCGACGATCGCCGGGATGCGATTGTTGGGCGCGATCGCCAGGAACTCGGGCTTGAACTGCTCGCCGGCGCCGATGTTCACGGGCCGCACCACATAGGGCAGTCGGCACTCCTCGAGCATGATGGTGATCTTCCAGCCGTTCGGCGTCGACCAGTAGAACAGCTCGATCGGCGCCGCCGCCTTGGCAACGGGGCGACGCGCCGCGGGCCTGGCGGCGACGGCCGCCTTCTTGGCGACGGCACGCGCGGGCGCCCGACTCGTCGCGGCCGCACCGCTCTTCGACTTGGTGATCTTCTTGGACTTGGCGGTCTGCTTGCTCGCCGCGGGGACCCTGCCCGGCGTCGCCGCCGTCTTCGGGCGCGTCGGCGCCTTCGCGCGCGAAGGACTTTCGGCGGATGCGGACGCCTTGGGGCGCGCTGTCGTTCTCGAGCGGGCGGACGTGGTCGAACGTGACGGCGATTTCGGGCTGCGGGCCATGGCTCACTCCTGGTCGAGGCTCGGCTGATCGCGAAGCAGGATCTCCGGCTCGTCGCAGGAGATGTCGTCGCACACCGGGATACGCAAGACGGCGACCGCCGACAGTTCGCTCGCGACCTGCCGGAGAGCTTGCAAAATCTCGGCCGCAGCCGGCGCTTCGTCGCGAGTCAGATGGCGCAGCGATCGAACGGGCGGTATTCTGGCGACGGTTCCACGGGAGAGGACACCATGAGCAGGTTCCTGACAGCAGTGCTGGCCGCCGCCTGGCTGGCCACGACCGCGATGCCGATCGCCGCCCAGGACAAGACGCCGGCCACGGAGAAAACAACGGCCCCAGAGAAGGCACCGGCGGCGGAGAAGAAGGTCTCGGCGCAGCAGCAGCGCATGAAGACCTGCGCGGCGAAATGGAAGGACGAGAAGGCGGCCAAGAACGTGAAGGGCCGCGAAGCCTATCGCAGCTTCATGAGCGGCTGCCTGAAGGGCTGATCGCGACGCCGCGGTCGGGGACGCCGCTCGATCCGCGGAATGTCGATCCTGGGACGCGCCCGGCCCCGGAAGGCGGCCGGTCGAGGGCGGAACGGCGTGCTCGCGCCCGATCCGCAAAGCCGGTGTCGACATCACCGGTCTCGATGGGCGGCCTCTGCGACGATCACCCGGCGGTCCGTTCACCTGTCGGTGCGTCCGCCTGTCGGTGCGTCCTTGTCCGGCTCACCCGGCGACGGCCAGTCCAAAAGGCCGTCGCGAAGAAAGGGGGGCGTCGGCGAGCGATCCGATCGGTCGCGCTACCCGATGGCCTCGGCCACTCGAGCAGCAGGCTGACCCGTGTGCTCTCCACTGGAGCCCTGCCGTTGCGGCGGGCGGGGTGGGAACTCTACTCGGTCTCGCCGACGCCCTCTTTCGTCGTTCGTGACCGGCTGCGCGAAGGATCGAGTGTCGATCGCACCGCTGCCGCCGGCCTCCGACGAAGTCCACGGCTTCCTCGGAGCAGGAGCCCCGAGAGGCCGCTCACTTCTTCTTCGCGGCCGGCTTCTTCGCCGTCGTCGTCTTCTTCGCGGTCGTCTTCTTCGCGGCCGGCTTCGCAGCCGGCTTCTTCGCAGGGGCCTTCTTCGCAGTCGTAGCTTTCTTCGGCATGCTGCCCTCCTAGCCGTGGTGGGATGGCTATCAGAAACGTGCCCACGCGAATCGAGGGCACTGCATTTCGATTACTACAGCACAACGAAAAAATCAGCGACTCCGCTTCGCGCTGCAGGTCGTTCGAGACGATGTGCAAGCACTCGCGGCGAGGTCCGCCGACCGGCGCGACGACATGCGCGTCGGCTCGGCGCGACGATGGCGCGTCGGCAGACGCATCGCACACGCCTCGAAGATGTGCCCATAGAATAAGCCTTTCTCACACGTCCCGCGGGTCGTGCGTGGTCACCTGATCGCGCGTCCTCATGCTCCGCGAGACGCCGCGCCGCGGCGCGCTAACGCTTCATTCACGGCTCAAAAAAATTCTGCGGATTTCTTCCCGGCAGACGTCTCGCGCACCGCATCAGCGCTCGTCGTTCCACTCGAATCGAACAGACGCCGATTCGAGGAGGTGCGGGAACGCCCATCCCGCAGGGTCATCCGAGGCCTCGCCAGACGATCGAGAGACCCCGTCGTCGCCGTCGAGAGACCGGCGTGACGACCCGCGATCGCCGCACCGGCACGGCGATGCGATGGCGAGAGCAAGGCGAAGCGAGGGACGGACGGCGCGCCGCGCCGCCGCAGCGCGATCGCATCGACACGACCGCGACCAGGTCGGCGTGCGCCGACGTTGCCTGAAGAGAGCGAGAGAGAGGCGGGACCAGGAGACGGCGCGAAGCGGCGAGTCATCGCCCGATGCATCGCGCCGCCCATGCATCGTCGCCCGCTTCATCGCGTCGCATGCGCAGCCGCCGACGCACGCCGCTTGCACGGCGCCGCGTCGCGGCACGGCAGCTACTCGATGCCGAGCTTGGTCTTGAGCAACGCGTTGACGGCCTGCGGGTTCGCCTTGCCGCCGGACGCCTTCATCACCTGGCCGACGAACCACCCGATCATGGCCGGCTTCTCCTTCGCCTGCGCGGCCTTGTCCGGGTTCTCTGCGACGACCTTGTCGACCGCGGCCGCGATGGCGCCGGTGTCGGTGACCTGCTTCATGCCGCGGGCCTCGACGATCGCCCGGGGGTCGCCGCCCTCGCTCCACACGATCTCGAACAGGTCCTTGGCGATCTTTCCCGAGATGGTGCCGTCGGCGATCAGGTCCAGCACCGCGCCGAGCTGGTCGGCCGACACGGGCGACTGGGCGATCCCGTGGCCCTCCTTGTTGAGGCGACCGAACAGCTCGTTGATCACCCAGTTGGCGGCCGCCTTGGGATCGCGCGTCCGGCCGTCGGCGGCCCGGACCACGCTCTCGAAGAACGTGGCGCTGTCGCGCTCGCTCACCAGCACGTCGGCGTCGTAGGCCGACAGCCCGTAGTCCGCCATGAACCGCGCCTTCTTCTCGTCCGGCAGCTCGGGCAGCGCCGCCGCGAGCGCATCCACATAGGCCTGGTCGAACTCCAGCGGCAGCAGATCGGGATCGGGGAAGTACCGGTAGTCGTGCGCCTCCTCCTTGTTGCGCATCGACCGCGTCTCGCCGCGCGCCGGGTCGAACAGCCGGGTCTCCTGCTGGATCGTGCCGCCGTCCTCGATGATCTCGATCTGGCGGCGGGCCTCGACCTCGATGGCCTGGCCGATGAAGCGCAGCGAGTTGACGTTCTTGATCTCGCAACGGGTGCCGAGCGGCTCGCCCGGGCGGCGGACCGAGACGTTGACGTCGGCCCGCAGGCTGCCCTCCTCCATGTTGCCGTCGCAGGTGCCGAGATAGCGCATGATCGAGCGCAGCTTGGCGACGAAGGCCTTGGCCTGCTCGGACGAGCGGATATCGGGCCGCGAGACGATCTCCATGAGGGCGACGCCGGAGCGGTTGAGGTCGACGAACGACATGGTCGGGTGCTGGTCGTGCAACGACTTGCCGGCGTCCTGCTCGAGATGCAGGCGCTCGATGCCGACCCGGACGGTCTCGCCGTCCGGCATGTCGACGACCACCTCGCCCTCGCCGACCACGGGCGACTTGTACTGGCTGATCTGGTAGCCCTGCGGCAGGTCGGGATAGAAATAGTTCTTCCGGTCGAAGACCGATTTGAGGTTGATCTTCGCCTTCAGGCCGAGGCCGGTGCGGATCGCCTGCTTGACGCACTCCTCGTTGATCACCGGCAGCATGCCCGGCATCGCCGCGTCGACCAGCGAGACATGGGCGTTCGGCGCGCCCCCGAACGTCGCCGAGGCGCCGGAGAACAGCTTGGCCTTGGAGGTCACCTGGGCATGGACCTCCATGCCGACGATGACCTCGAAGTCGCCGGTCGCGCCCTTGATCAGCTTCGTCGTCTTCACCGGTGCGTTCATGATCGTCCGCCTGGTTCGTCTCGTGGTCGGCCGGTCGCGCCGGCCCGGCGGGCCGCAGCAGACCTGTCGCCCTTCGGTTACAGAGTGTCGGCGCGGCCTTCAAGGTGTCCGCGCCGCAGCGCGGCCGCAACGCTGCAGCCCCGGCATGACGCCGACGATTGTACCGCGTGCCGGCGCCCGCTATCCTCCCCGGCAAGTCGACGAGAAAAGTCGACGTCAGGGAGAGAGACCAGCATGCACCCCCGCCACGTCACCCGTGTGCTCGCCGTCGGCCTGTCGGCCGGCATCGCCGCCCTCGCCGGTCTGCCCGGCGGCGCCGCGGCTCAGACCGCCGCGCCCGGCCGCACCGCCGACATCGTCCTGGTCAACGGCAAGATCGTCACGGTCGACGACCGCTTCACGGTGGCGCCGGCGCTGGCGATCGCCGGCGAGCGCATCCTCAAGGTCGGCAGCGTCGCCGAGATCGAGGCGCTGAAGACGCCGCAGACCCGCGTCGTCGACCTCGGCGGCAAGACCGTGATCCCCGGCCTGATCGACAACCACGCCCACTACATGCGGGCGGCGGAGTATTGGGACCGCGAGGTGCGGCTCGACGGCGTGACGTCCCGCAAGGAGGCGCTCGCCATGATCGCCGCCAAGGCGAAGGCCTCCAAGCCGGGCGAGCTGGTGCTGTCGCTCGGCGGATGGTCGGAGGAGCAGTTCACCGATCAGCCCGGCGGCTTCACCAGGGCCGAGCTCGACGAGGCGGCGCCGAACAACCCGGTCGTCCTCCAGGTCATCTACTTCCGCATCTACGCCAACTCGGCCGCGCTGAAGGCGCTCGGCGTGACCGGCGAGACGCCCGACCCGCGCAACGGCAAGATCGAGAAGGACGCCGGCGGCCAGCCCACCGGCGTGCTCAACGGCGGCGGCGCCGTCGCCTGGACGCTGGCGCGGCTCGGCGAGGTCACCAAGGAGCGCAGCGTCGAGAACGCCCGCGCCCTGATGGCCGACCTCAACCGCATGGGGCTGACGGCCTACCAGGAGATGGGCGGCCGCGCCTTCAATGCCGGCCACATCGAGGCGTTCCGCACCGTATGGGAGCGCAAGCAGATGACGGTGCGCACCTTCTATAACCTGTGGCAGGAGCCGACCTCGCCGGCCGACGTGGACAAGGCCGTCGGCGTGATCGCCACGCTGAAGCCGTTCCAGGGCGACGACTGGCTCGACCAGACCGGCTACGGCGAGACCGTCTACTTCCCGCTGCACGACAATCTGCTGAACCGCGGCGCCTCGCCGACGCCGGAGAACATGGCGCAGTGGCGCCGCATCGCCCAGGCGGTCGCCGATCGCGGCATGCACCTCAACGTCCACGCCCAGCTCCGCGGCACCATCGAGGCGTTCCTGACCGAGATCGAGGTGATCAACGGCGTCAAGCCGATCAAGGGGCTGCGCTGGACCATGTCGCACGGCGACCAGCTCGAGCCGCAGGACATCGCCCGCATGAAGCGGCTCGGCATGTATGTCCAGCTCCACAGCCGGCCGACCGTCCAGGGCGCGCTGATGCTGGGCGTGCACGGCGACCGCACCTACGCGATGCCGCCGCTGCGCCTCGTCCAGGACAGCGGCCTCCCGTGGGGACTCGGTTCCGACGCCACTGCGGTGACGCCGGTGAACCCGTTCTACACGCTCCACTGGGCCGTGAAGGGCGAGATGGTCGGCGGCCGCAAGGTCCTGAAGGAGACGATCACGCGCGAGGAGGCGCTGATCGCCCACACCCGCTCCAACGCCGCCTTCCTGTTCCAGGACGGCAATCTAGGCTCGCTGGCGTCCGGCAAGTACGCCGACCTCGTCGTCCTCGACCGCGACTACCTCACGGTGCCGGAGAAGGAGATCAAGGACATCCGGCCCGTGATGACCATGGTGGGCGGCACGGTGGTGCACGAGGCCACGGCCAAATAGACTCCGGCCTGCCGACGGCCCGGGCCACGTCATAGAAGAGGCTCGGGCGATCCACTGCGTCGCCCCGGGGCGCGCGTAGCGCGAGCCCGGGACCCATACGCCCTGTCGATCGTGAATCATCGGCGCCGGGGTTATGGATCCCGGGCTCGCGAACCTACGGTTCGCGCCCCGGGATGACCGCGCGCGAATCCGAAGGCGGGCCGCTCTCCCTCGCCCCCCTCCTCCTCGCCCCGCGCGTCTTCTGGTAGACTGGCGGCCGAGAGGCATCCATGACCATCCGGACGCTACCCCCGCTGACACCGGACGAGTTCCTGCGCCACCCCGACCTGCAGGGCGAGCGCTGCGAGTTGAGCGAGGGCCGTGTCGTGATGATGACGGGCGCATCGAAGGCGCACCGCGAGATCGCGGGGCGGCTCTTCTTCCAACTGTTCGGTGCCCTGGACGAGCGCCGCTACCACGTCGCCATGGCCGAGCTCGCGGTCCGGGTCGGCGGCTCGGTCCGCTATCCGGACGTCGTCGTCGACCGGCAGAGCGACGACCCCAAGGGGCTGACGGCGGTCGGCCCGCTGCTGATCGCCGAGGTGCTCTCGCCGTCGACCATGATGGTCGACAGCGGGAAGAAGGTCGCGGAGTACACCAGCCTGCCGGGCCTCCTCTATTATCTGGTGCTGTCGCAGGACGAGCCGGTGGCGTGGCTGTACCGGCGCGACGAGGCCGGCGCATTTCCCGCGGAGCCGCTGCGGCTGCTCGGCCGCGAGGCCGAGATCATCCTGCTCGGCTTCGACCTGGCGATCCCGCTTTCGCAGATCTACCGCTCGTAGGGTCGGCGCGGCGCGGTCGCGCCGGGCCCACGCTGTTCACCCCACCGACGCCGGACGGCGCGGGCACGAACGTGCCCGCCCGACGGCGCCACGACGCTCACCACCACCGCTGTGGCGTGAACCGCCCGGCATCCTGCTCGATCACCGCGGCCAGCGAGAACAGCGTCTCCTCGTCGAACGGCCGGCCGATGAGCTGCAGGCCGAGCGGCAGGCCTTGCGCATCGAGGCCGCCCGGCACGGCGATGCCGGGAAGGCCCGCCATGTTCACCGTGACGGTGAAGATGTCGTTCAGATACATCTCGACCGGGTCGGCCGAGATCTTCTCGCCGATGCCGAAGGCGGCCGACGGCGTCGCCGGGGTCAGCATCGCGTGCACGCCGGCGGCGAAGCAGTCCTCGAAATCCTTCTTGATCAGCGTGCGGACCTGCTGGGCGCGCAGATAATAGGCGTCGTAGTAGCCGGCCGAGAGCACATAGGTGCCGATCATGATGCGGCGCCGCACCTCCGGGCCGAAGCCGGCCGCGCGAGTCTTCTCGTACATCTCGGTGATGTCGTTGCCCGGCACACGGACGCCGTAACGCACGCCGTCGTAGCGGGCGAGGTTCGACGAGGCCTCGGCCGGCGCCACGATGTAGTAGGCCGGCAGCGCGTACTTGGTGTGCGGCAGCGACACCTCGACGATCTCGGCCCCGGCGGCCTTCAGCCACTCGGCGCCCTTGCGCCACAGGGCCTCGATCTCGTCCGGCATGCCGGCGACCCGGTACTCCTTCGGGATGCCGATCTTCATGCCCTTCACAGAGCGGCCGACCGCGGCCTCGTAGTCCGGCACCGGCCGGTCGACGCAGGTCGTGTCCTTGGGATCGTAGCCGGCCATCGAGCGCAGCAGGACGGCGCTGTCCTTCACGGTGCGGGCGAACGGGCCCGCCTGGTCGAGCGACGAGGCGAAGGCGACGACGCCCCAGCGCGAGCAGCGCCCGTAGGTCGGCTTGACCCCGACGATGCCGGCGAAGGCGGCGGGCTGGCGGATCGAGCCGCCCGTGTCGGTGCCGGTGGCGCCGAGACAGAGACCGGCCGACACGGCGGACGCCGAGCCGCCCGACGAGCCGCCCGGCACGATCGGCGCCGTGTCGCCGGTGCGCCGCCACGGCGACACCGCGGGGCCGAAATGCGAGGTCTCGTTCGACGAGCCCATGGCGAACTCGTCGTTGTTGAGCTTGCCGAGCATCACGGCGCCGTCGCGCCACAGATGCGACGTCACGGTCGACTCGTAGACCGGGACGAAGTTCTCCAGGATCGCGGCGCACGCCGTGGTGCGCACGCCCTCGGTGGCGAACATGTCCTTGATGCCGAGCGGCAGGCCTTCGAGCGGCCCGCCCTCGCCCGCGGCGAGCTTGGCGTCGGAGGCCTTCGCCATGGCGAGCGCCTTGTCGGGCGTCTCCAGCACATAGGCGTTGAGGACGCGCGCCTGCGCGATGGCGTCGAGATGCGCCTGCGTCAGCTCGACGGAGGAGAGCTCGCGCTTGCGCAGCGCGTCGCGGGCTTGCGTGAGGGTGAGCGAGGTCGCTTCGGTCATGGCGCTCACTCGACCACCTTGGGCACGAGGAAGAAGTTGTCCTGGCTGGCCGGCGCGTTCCTGACCACCAGCTCCGGGATTTCGCCGTCGGTGACGACGTCCTCGCGCTTCTTCATCACCATGGGGGTCACCGAGGTCATCGGCTCGACCCCGGCGACGTCGACCTCCGAGAGCTGCTCGACGAAGGCCAGGATGGCATTGAGCTCGCCCTTCAGGTGCTCGACCTCGTCGTCCTCGACGGCAATGCGGGCGAGACGAGCGATGCGACGGACCGTCGCGGCATCGACCGACATGGAAGCTCCTCGGGAAGCCGGCGGGCGGCGACCCGGACGGGCCGCTCCCCCGGGCGGACCCGCGAACAGCCGCTGGCGAGCGGCCGGACGCGCGACGTGGCTATAGCAGACGGTATTTCGCCGCGGCAACCCGCGCCCGCGCGGGAGCGGCCTTTCCGGCACGGGCCGGCGCGGCTCCGCGGCCGGCAGTGTGGTGGGAACTTACCCGAAAAAACCCCGTTGTGCCTTCGTGCCGGCCGTTCGGGCCGGCGGACCGCGGACCGCCCGCGTCCGATCATTCACCCCTGGGACGTGCCGCGCCGCACGACTCCCTCAGCCCCCGTTCACGCGAGCCCGGTCATCCATGGGAATCCTGATCAGCATCCTCATCACGTTCCTGGTCGTCGTCCTGGTCCTCTATCTCATCGGCATGCTGCCGATCGACGGGAGGGCGAAGCAGATCGCCCGTATCGTGGTCATCATCATCGGCGTGCTGTCGCTTCTGCGCTATCTCGCCGTGTTCTGATCGCTCTCGCGATAGGACTTCAGCGTCTCCCGGTCGCGTTCCGCCCGGGCGGCGCTGTCGGTCCGGCGCTGGCGCCATCGCATCGTGCCCCAGATCAGCGCCACGGCGAGAACGAGCACGAAGCCCACATTCATGACGAGCCACAACCAACCGCCCTGATCGTCCATCCTGATCTCCTCGTGTCCGGGGTCTGCGTGCTAACGTCCCGCGGCGCGAGACGATCCATCGGGCACGGACGGCCGATGCCGCAGCCGTGCCGCGCAGCGATACGGACCCGGAATGCCGAAGATCCCGAAGGACTGGTCCGCCCTGCTGGCCGACGAGATGCTGGAGGAGAAGGCCTCGGCGCTGGGGCGGCTGGGACGCGGGCTCGAGCAGGCGCTGGCGGCGCTGCGGGCGCACGATGCCGCCGCCGCGACGCCGGAGGCGTCACGCGAGGCGCGGGCCGTCCTGGTCGATGCGGCCGCGCATGCCGTGTGGCTGCTGATGGTCCAGCGCGAGGCCTGCGGCCTGCGCGACACGCGCGCCCTGATGCGAGACTATGCCGTCCCGGCCGAGGTGCAGGGACGCGCCGGCGCCGTGCTGACGCCCCCGGTGCCGCCGCGCCGCAATCGCCGCGGGCCGCACTGACGGCCCGGGCGGAGCGTTTCCGGAAGCGACTCGGCGGAACGGATCAGTAGCAGTACTGGCGCTGGACGCGCTGATAGCCGCCCTGCACGGCCTGGTAGCAGCGGCCTTCGTACCAGTAGAAGCCGCCACGACGCTGCTCGGCCTGCGCCCCGATGATGGCGCCCGTGGCACCGCCGATGATGCCGCCTGCGACCGCGCCGCCGGCCCGGCCCGTCACCGCGCCGCCGATGATGGCGCCCGCGGCACCGCCGAGCAGACCACCGGTCAGCGCATCCTGCGCCGCCGCCGGCCCGGCCGGAGCCAGCGTGAGCGCGACGAGAGCGGCAGCACCGAGAGTCTTGATCATCGCCATTCCTCCAGACGAGTTCCCCGAACTCTCCTGCCTAAGCATCTTTGTGGCTTTTTTGGAATCGCCGGGCGAACGCGGGCGGGCGCTGCGGGCCTTCGCAGCGCATGACGAACCAAGCTCGAACCTCTCGATCTCGCACCTCGCCCGTGTCCCGGACACGGTGCATCGCGACGCGATGCATCGTGAGCCGGGACCCAGGGACGGTTCGGCAGGGCTTTTCCGCGGGCCCTGGGCCCCGGCTCTGCGGCGCATCAGGCCCAGGGCCTGCTGCGCCTTGTCCGGGGCACGTGGCCGGGGAGAGTCATCCATCAAGGCGCGACGAGCGGGCGCGCGCCCTCACCCCTTCTGCGGCAGGTTCAGCCGGATGTGCAGCTCGCGGAGCTGCTTCGGCGTCACCTCGGAGGGCGCGCCCATCAGCAGATCCTCGGCCCGCTGGTTCATCGGGAAGAGCACCACCTCGCGGAGGTTCTCCTCGCCGGCGAGCAGCATGACGATGCGGTCGACGCCCGGCGCGATGCCGCCGTGCGGCGGGGCGCCGAGCGACAGCGCCCGCAGCATGCCGCCGAACTTCTGCTCCAAGACCTCCTCGCCGTAGCCGGCGATGGCGAAAGCCTTCTTCATCACGTCCGGACGATGGTTCCGGATGGCGCCGGACGACAGCTCGATGCCGTTGCAGACGATGTCGTACTGGATCGCCTTCATGCCGAGGATCTTGTCGCTGTCGCCCGCCTCGAGCGCCAGGAACTCGTCGACGGGCATGTTCGGCATGGAGAACGGGTTGTGGGAGAAGTCGATCTTCTTCTCCTCCTCGTTCCACTCGTACATCGGGAAGTCGACGATCCAGCACAGGGCGAACTGGTCCTTGTCGACCAGGTTCAGGTCCTCGCCGACCTTGGTGCGCGCGAGGCCGGCGAACTTGGCGAAGTCCTTCGGCTTGCCGGCGACGAAGAACACGGCGTCGCCCACCCTCAGGCCGAGCTTGTCGCGGATCGCGGTGGCCCGCTCAGGCCCGATGTTCTTGGCGAGCGGACCGGCGCCGCCCTCCTCGTTCTCGCGCCAGAAGATGTAGCCCAGCCCCGGCTGGCCCTCGCCCTTGGCCCAGTCGTTCATGCGGTCGCAGAAGGCGCGATTCCCGCCGGTCGGCGCAGGGATCGCCCACACCTGCGCGGCCGGATCGCTCGCCAGGATGTTGGCGAACACCTTGAAGCCCGAGCCGCGGAAATGCTCGGCGACGTCGGCCATCTCGATCGGGTTGCGGAGATCCGGCTTGTCGGAGCCGTACTTGCGCATCGCGTCGGCGAAGCTGATCAGCGGGAACTTGGGCGTCACCCGCTTGCCGCCGCCGAACTCCTCGAACACGCCGCGCAGCACCGGCTCGACCGCGTCGAACACGTCCTGCTGGGTGACGAAGCTCATCTCGAGATCGAGCTGGTAGAACTCGCCGGGCGAGCGGTCGGCGCGGGCGTCCTCGTCGCGGAAGCAGGGCGCGATCTGGAAATAGCGATCGAAGCCCGACACCATGATGAGCTGCTTGAACTGCTGCGGCGCCTGCGGCAGCGCGTAGAACTTGCCGGGATGGATGCGCGACGGCACCAGGAAGTCGCGCGCGCCTTCGGGGCTCGACGCGGTCAGGATCGGCGTCTGGAACTCGAAGAAGCCCTGCTCCTTCATGCGCCGGCGCAACGAGTCGATGATCTGCCCGCGCAGCATGATGTTCTTGTGCAGGCGCTCGCGCCGCAGATCGAGGAAGCGGTAGCGCAGCCGGATGTCCTCCGGGTACTCCTGATCCCCGAACACCGGCATGGGCAGCTCGGCGGCGGGGCCGAGCACCTCGATCTCGCGGGCATAGACCTCGACCTGCCCGGTCGGCAGGTCGGGGTTCTCGGTGCCGGCCGGGCGGTTGCGCACCAGCCCGTCGACCCGGATCACCCACTCCGAACGCACCTTCTCGGCGACCGGAAAGGCGGCCGAATCGGGATCGATCACGACCTGAGTGAGGCCGTAATGGTCGCGTAGATCGATGAAGAGCACGCCGCCGTGGTCGCGAATGCGGTGGCACCAGCCCGACAGGCGGGCGGTGGCGCCGACGTCGCTCGCGCGGAGCGTGCCGCAGGTGTGAGTACGATAGCGATGCATGGCGGTCCATCGAAGCAGAGGGGCGGGCGCCCGGCGCCCTGCCCGGTGAATTCGGCCGCACAAGCGCATGGCGGCGTCGGGCTTGTCAAGACGCGGGCCCGGACCCGTTTCGACCCGTCCCGGCCCCGTTTCAACCACTTTTACGCGCGTCACACGGGCCTTTCGCGGCACGCCCGACTCACTGGCCCGGCTCGCAGGGACGGGCTACTACGAATTGGAAACCTGACCCCTCGTCATCGCCGGCGGACAGCGCCGCGCGACGGCGGGGACGACCCGCACGGGCCGACCCGGGACAGTGACGCATGCCGATTCGCCCGATGACGACGCCGTCCGGCCGGACGGTCGTCGCAACCGGTCTGCTTCTCGCCGCAGCGGCCGTCGCCCTGCTGGCCTGGGTGGCCGGAGGTCCGGCTGCGGCTCCTGTCCAGCCCTGGATCGGTGACGCAGCCGCCATCACGGCCGCCGTGCTGCTGCTCGCCGGCATCGCCGTGCTGGTCGACGGCCTGGGCGACATCGCCGCCACGGCGCCGCTCTGGCTGCGTGCGATCGCGCTCGCCACCGGGGTCGCCGTCTTCGCCTCCTTCGCGGTGCTGGTGAGCTGGCTCGCCTTCGGGCCCGGCCCGCGTGTGTTCGCCTCGATCGCCGCGTTGCTGCCGTCCGGCGACGGGCGCGAGCTCGCCGGCCGCTGCGTCGTCGGAACCGTGGCGCTGATCGGCTGGGCCCTGACCCTGCTGGTCACGGTTCTCGGCGCGATCCGGCTGGCGGTGCGCCCGAAGCCGCCGCTCCCGGCCGTTCAAGCGAAGGACTGATCGCGCCGCGACAGCGGACACCGGGTCGGCTATACGGCCGCCATCCCCCGAACGCGCAATTTCGAGGCGACCAGATGGACCCGACCACCACGGCCGACGCGGCCGTCGCGGCGCTGCTGGCACACGGGCTCGACACGCTCTACGCCGTGCCGGGCGTGCACAACGATCCGTTGTTCGACGCGCTCTACCGCAACGCCGACCGCATCCGCACGATTCACGCCCGCCACGAGCAGGCCGCCGCCTACATGGCGCTCGGCGCCGCGCTCGCCACCGGGCGGCCGCAGAGCTTCGCCGTGGTGCCCGGCCCCGGCCTGCTCAACGCGAGCGCGGCCCTGCTCACCGCCTATTCGATGAACGCGCCCGTGCTCGGCCTGATCGGCCAGATCCCCGACGCCGAGATCGGATTCTCGCGTGGGCACCTTCACGAGATCCGCGACCAGGCCGGCATCATCGAGCGGCTGGTCGATTTTTCCGCCCGCATCCGGCGGCCCGAGGAGGCGGCGCCGCTGATCGCCGAGGCCATGCGGGCGATGCGCCGCGGCCGCCCCGGCCCCGCCGTGCTCGAATGCGGCATGGACGTGTGGGGCCGCAGCGCGGCGCTGCCGTCCGTGCCGGCGCCGGAGCCCCTCCCCGCGCCCGAGATCGACGAGGACGCCGCGCGGGCCGCCGCACGGCTGCTCGGTGGCGCCAAGCGCCCGGTGATCTTCGTCGGCGGCGGGGCTCCCGACGCGGCCGACGAGGTCGCGGCGCTCTCCGCCCTGCTGCAGGCGCCGGTCGCCTCGGGATTTCGCCGCGGCCGCGGCATTCTCACGAGCCGCGATCCGCTCAGCGTCACCCATCCGCTCGCCCACGACCTGTGGGCCGAGGCCGACGTGGTGCTGGCGGTCGGCACCCGGCTGTTCTTTCAGTGCCGCGACTGGGGTGTCGACGACGACCTGAAGATCATCCACGTCAATGCCGATCCCGACGAGCCGTCGCGCCACACGACACCGGCCGTCGCCCTGGTCGGCGACGCCGCGCCGATCCTGCGCCGGCTGATCGACCTCGTGCCGGCGCAGAACCGTGCGCGGCCGTCGCGCCGCGCCGAGATGGAGCAGCGACAGGCGACGCTACGTGAAAAGCTCGCGGTGCTGCAGCCGCAACTCGCCTTCCTGGAGGCGATCCGTGCCGCGCTTCCGGACGACGGCATCTTCGTCGACGAGGTGACCCAGATCGGGTTCGCGGCGCGCCTCGCGATGCCGGTCTACGCACCGCGCACGTTTCTCTCGCCCGGCTACCAGGACAATCTCGGCTGGGGCTTCGCCACCGCGCTCGGCGTCCAGGACGCGCGCCGCGACGTGCCGGTGCTGTCGATCAACGGCGACGGCGGCTTCATGTACACGGCGAACGAGATCGCCACCGCGGTGCGTCACCGGATCCCGCTGGTGGCCGTGGTGTTCGCCGACGGCGCCTTCGGCAATGTCCGGCGCATCCAGGAGGAGAGCTACGGCAACCGGTTGATCGCCTGCGACCTCGCCAATCCGGACTTCGTGAAGTTCGCCGAGAGCTTTGGCGCCGCCGCCGAGCGGGCCCACACCCCCGAACAGCTCGGGGCCGCGTTGAAACGCGGCTTTGCACGACGCGACGGGCCGACCGTGATCGAGGTGCCGGTGGGGCCGATGCCGTCGCCCTGGCCGTTCGTCTTCCTGCCGAAGGTGCGGGGCCGCTAGGCGGACCGAGAGCCCGGCGCCCTCGCGCCGGAGCTGCGCATCCTACTCGCCGTCCGGCGCCGTCTCCGGCGTGGCGCGCCGGCGGCGCTTGCGCGTCCCGGGGCCGAGGGCGGCCGGTCCGGCCAGGGCTTCGCGCACCTTCCGGGCGAGGTCGGCCTTGCGGTACGGCTTGTTCAGGAGCGTCACGTCGGGATCGAGACGCCCGTGGTGGACGATGGCGTCCTCGGCGTAGCCGGACGTGTAGAGCACCTTGGTGGACGGACGCAGGCGCAGGACCTCGGCGGCGAGCTCGCGGCCGTTCATGCCGCCCGGCATGATGACGTCGGTGAACAGCAGATCGAACGCCGTACCACGGTCGAGCAGCGCCAGCGCCTCGGGCCCGCTGCTCGCCGCATACGCCGTGTAGCCGAGATCCTCCAGCAGCGTGATCACGTTCCGCCGCACCAGGTCGTCGTCCTCGACCACCAGGATGGTCTCGTCGCCGCCCGTCATGGCGTCGATCGCCGGGCCCTCGTCCTCGGTCTCCTCGGCCTCGACGATGCGGGGCAGATAGAGCTTGATCGAGGTCCCCTGCCCCTCCTCGCTGTAGAGCTTCACGTGTCCGCCCGACTGGCGGATGAAGCCGTACACCATGCTCAGGCCGAGGCCGGTGCCGCGCCCGACGTCCTTGGTGGTGAAGAACGGCTCGAACACCTTGTCGCGAATCCCGGCCGGGATGCCGGCGCCGTTGTCGCTGACCGCGATCATCACGTAATCGCCGGCCTTGGAGTCCGGATTGGTGTCGGCATAGGTCTCGTCGAGCGTGACGTTGGCGGTCTCGATGATCAGCTTGCCGCCTCCCGGCATCGCGTCGCGCGCGTTGACGGCGAGGTTGATGACCGCGGTGGAGAGCTGCGAGGCGTCGACCATGGCGGGCCACACCCCGTCGGCCAGCACGGCGGCGAGCTCGATGTGCTCGCCGAGCGTCGGCCGCAGCAGGCGCGCCGTGTCGGTCATCAGCCCGTTGATGTCGGTCGGGCGCGGATCGAGCGGCTGCCGGCGCGCGAAGGCGAGGAGCTGACGGGTGAGGTCGGCGCCGCGGCGGGCCGCCTGGTCGATGATGCGGGCGATGGTGGCGAGATGCGGCCGGTCGGCGACCCCCTTGGCGAGGATCTCGATCGTGCAGGTGATGGCGGTCAGGATGTTGTTGAAGTCGTGCGCGACGCCGCCGGTGAGCTGGCCGATCGCGTCCATCTTCTGGCCCTGGCGGAGCTGCCGCTCGATGTGCTTCGACTTGCTGAGGTCGTGATAGAGCAGCACGGCGCCGCGCACCACGCCTTCGCCGTCGTAGATCGGCCGGGCGGTGAGCGAGAGGGCGAGGTCGCGCCCGGTCGCCACCTCGCGCAGCACCAGCTCGCTCGCGTCGATCGGCTCGCCGCGCAGGACACGCCGCAGCGGCCGGTCCTCGGACGCGACCGGAGTCGTGCCGTCCGCCGACAGCACGGCGTAGGACTGCTCCCACTCGTCGAGCGACTGGGTGCCGTCGATGCCGAGCAGCGTCTTGCAGGCCGGGTTGACGTGCAGGAAGTTGCGGTTCTCGTCGGTGACCAGGAAGGCGTCCGGGATGCTGGCGATGGTCTTGTCCAGCAGCTCGGCGCTGCGCTGCGCCGCGACCGTCTTCTCGAACAGCTCGGAGACGTCGCGATAGACCACGACGGCCGCCTCGTGCCGCCCCGCCTCGTTGCGGATCGAGCGGCCGCTGGCCACGATGTGGAGATCGCTCTCGCCCGTGTGGCGGCGGCAGATGATCTCGATATCGTCGAAGCTCTGGCCGCGTTTCGCCAGGCCGATCGGCGTCTCGTCGGGCGGACACGGGGTGACGCCGTCCGGCCGGAACCGCTCGTAGAGGAGCTGCCACTCGGGCGAGCCGATGTCGTCGCGGTCGCCGAACATGGCGCGACACGCCGCATTGGCGAACAGCGTGCGTCCCTCGGCATCGATCATCAGGAGGGCTTCGGCCATGGTGTCGATCATGGTCCGCAGGAGGTCGCCGTAGCGGCGGGCCTCGGCCTCGCTGTCCTTGCGGGCGCGCTCGGCGAGCTGCCGGTCGGTGATGTCGAGCGCGGTCGCGATGCGGTAGCGCACGCTGCCGTCGCGGTTGCGGACACTGGTGATGTCGAGCTGGACCGGGAAGGTCGAGCCGTCGCGGCGGACGAACACCGAGTCGTAGATCACCCGGCCGTTGCGATCGCCCTCGGCGATCAGCGCGGCGACGCGGGCCCGCTCCTCCTCCGGATAGTCGTCCAGCACGTGGGCGCCGCACACCTCCGCGACCGTGCGGCCGCACATCGCGGCGCGGGCCGGGTTGGCGAAGGCGATCCGGTTGGTGGTGGCGTCCGTCACCGTGATGCCGAAGGCGGCGTTCTCGAACGTGTCGGCCCAGCGCCGCAGCTCGGTGTCGCGGGTGACGTGCTCGGTGGTGTCTTCGGCGAACAGGACGATCCCGCCGATCTCGCCGGACGGGCCGAACCACGGCCGGATCTCCCAGCGGATCCACAGCGAGGTACCGTCCGGTCCGGTGAAGCGGTCCGCATCGCAGCGCTCGCTCGCCCCCGCGAGGCAGCGCGCATGCACCTCGCGCCAGCGCGGCGGAATCTCCGGGAAAACCTCGTAATGGCTGCGGCCGACCAGGATCTGGCCGGTCACGCCGCGGTCCTGCTGGTAGCGCCGGCTCGCGGCCAGATAGCGCATCTCGCGATCGAACATGGCGATGCCGACCGGAGCCGCCTCGATGCACAGCCGCAGGAGCTCGTCACGAGCGTGCGACATGTCGGCGGCCGCCGACGTGCCGACCTCGACGGGGGCCGCCGAATCCGCGGGCGGCGCTGCGAAATGTGAGCCGAGCGAGTTCATTACCATTGCTTATCGCGGAGGAGCGGATTTGCGCGACCCTGTCGGATCGAGTTTGGATGTCATTTTTGCGCACTGTATACACCGAACCGTGTATGACGAAACCGGCACCCGCCGCACGACCGGTATGATCGTAATAAAGTCACACCGATGGCGCGCATTCTCATCATCGACGACGACGAGCTCATCCGGGTCTCGCTGGGTCTCCTGCTGGAGAGCGCGGGACACACCATCGTGACGGCCGCGACCGGGCGGGCCGCCCTGGCCAGCCTCGCCGCCACCGAGGTCGACCTCGTCGTCTGTGACGTGTTCATGCCCGACATGGACGGTTTCGAGACCCTCCGGGCCCTCAAGCAGCGTGCCCCCGCTTTGCCGGTCGTCGTGATCTCCGGCGACCGGGCGCCGCGGCCCGACCAGCCGTCGCCCGACTTTCTCAAGATGGCCGTCGATCTCGGCGCGACGGCGGGATTGCGCAAGCCCTTCGAGCCCAAGGCCGTGAAGGCCTTGGTCGCGCGCTGCCTGGAAGACGCGAAGCGCACCGGCGGCTGAGCCGGACCACGGGCGCGACGCTCCGTCGAGCGGCCGTCGCGAATGCCTCGCAGTCGCGGTCCGAGCCCGGAAAACACCGCACTTCCAAAGACTTCCGGGCAATGCTAGCGGATGCGGAAACAATCGTTCCGAGCCGTCGAGGATCTCATGCGCGCGCTGCTGACGAGGTATGGACTGGTCTCCACCGCGGTGGCGGGCCTCACGGTCGGCCTCGCCGCCTGGGCCGTCGGTGCGCCGGGTTTCGCCCACTGGGCGTGGGCGGCCGGCACCGTTCCGGTGGTGATCGCGCTCGCGATCTCGATCGTGCAGGCGCTGCTGGCCGGCCGGATGGGGGTCGACGCCGTCGCTTTCGTGTCGATGACGGCCGCGCTCGTCTTCGGCGAGCCGCTCGCCGGCGTCGTGGTGGCGATCATGTACACGGGCGGCAACGTGCTGGAGGACATCGCGGTGGCGCGGGCCGAGCGCGATCTTCGCGCGCTGGTCGACCGCGCTCCGCGGCTCGCCCATCGCCTCAGCGGCGACACCGTCGCCGACGTGCCGATCGAGGACGTGGCGATGGGCGACGTCCTCGTCGTGCGGGCCGGCGAGGTCGTGCCGGTGGACGGCACCGTCGCGAGCGCCGGCGCGATGCTCGACGAGGCCGCCCTCACCGGCGAGGCCCTGCCGGTCACCCGGCGGACCGGCGAGGAGGTCCGCAGCGGTACCGTGAATGTCGGCGAGACGTTCGAAATGCGGGCACGCGCCACCGCCGGCGAGAGCACCTATGCCGGCATCGTCCGCATGGTCACGGCCGCCCAGACCGCCAAGGC
Organism: Rhodoplanes roseus; assembly: GCF_003258865.1. Lineage (GTDB taxonomy): Bacteria > Pseudomonadota > Alphaproteobacteria > Rhizobiales > Xanthobacteraceae > Rhodoplanes > Rhodoplanes roseus. Next base: position 40,107 of record NZ_NPEX01000015.1, read on the forward strand.
GCCGTTCATCCGCATCGCCGACCGCTACGCGCTGCTGCTGCTGCCGGCGACCCTGGTGCTGGCCGGGCTCGCCTGGGCGCTGTCGGGCGATCCGATCCGGGCGCTGGCCGTGCTGGTCGCCTCGACCCCCTGCCCGCTGATCCTCGCCGCCCCGGTCGCCTTCATCGCCGGCGTGTCGCAGGCGGCGCGCCACGGCATCCTGGTGAAGGGCGGCGGCGCCCTGGAGACGCTGGCGGCGAGCCGCACCGTGATGTTCGACAAGACCGGCACGCTGACGGTCGGCGGCGCCCGCCTGGTCGCGATCGAGACCGCGCCGGGCGAGAGCGCGGACGAGATCCTGCGCCTCGCCGCCTCGCTGGAGCAGGCTTCCCACCACGTCGTGGCGAGCGCGATCGTCGGTGCGGCCGCTGCCCGAAACCTCGCCCTGACGATGCCGACCGAGGTGCGCGAGAATCTCGGCTCCGGGCTCGACGGGCGGGTCGGCGGCCACAGCGTCTGCGTCGGCTCGCAATCCATGGGCTTCGGCGCCGCGCGGCTGCCCGACTGGGCGGCGCGGGCGCTGCGCCGCGCCTCCTGGCGCTCGGCACTGGCCGTGTTCGTCGTGGTGGATGGACGCCCGGCCGGCGCGCTCCTGCTCGCCGACGAGCTGCGCAAGGAGACGCCGCGCGCCATCCAGATGCTGCGCTCCGCCGGCATCTCCCGCATCATGATGGTCACGGGCGACCGGGCCGACGCGGCCGAGACCATCGGCGCCGCGCTCGATCTCGACGCCGTGCTGGCGGACCGCTCGCCGTCCGACAAGGTCGACGCGGTGGCGACCGAGCAGCGGCTCGCCCCGACCCTGATGGTCGGCGACGGCATCAACGACGCGCCGGCGCTCGCCGCCGCGGGCGTCGGCATCGCCATGGGGGCGCGCGGCGCCAGCGCGTCCTCGCAGGCGGCCGACGTGGTGATCCTGGTCGACCGGCTCGACCGCGTCTCGCAGGCGGTGGCGGTGGCCCGCCGGGCCCGCGGCATCGCGGTGCAGAGCATCGTGGTCGGCATGGCGCTCTCCGCCGTGGCGATGCTGGCGGCGGCTTTCGGCTATCTCACGCCGGTCGCCGGCGCGCTCACCCAGGAGGCGGTCGACGTCGCCGTCATCCTCAACGCGCTGCGCGCCCTCGGCCCCGGCCGCGGCGCGGCCGGCCGGCGGTTCCAGGCGATGTCGTCGACGGCGGCGCGGGACCTGCGCGAGGATCACGCGCAGCTCGAGCGTAGCCTGGACGGGCTGCGCGCGATCGCCGATGCGCTCGACGACGCGAGCCCGGAGGACGCCGTCCGCCTCGTCGCCGCGGCCCACCGGCTGGTGACCGAGGAGGTGGTGGAGCACGAGCGGGACGACGAGACCGAGGTCTATCCACGCCTGACGCGCTACCTCGCCGACAATCACGGCCTCTCGGCGATGAGCCGGGCGCACCGCGAGATCCAGCACCTGGCCCGGCTGCTCGGGCGGCTCGCCGACGGGCTCAAGGCCGAGGACGTCGACCGCTATTTGGTGCGCGACGCCCAGCGGGTGATCGAATCGATCGAGGCTTTGGTGCGCATCCACAATGCCCAGGAGGAGGACATCTACGAGCACGCCGTGGCGGCTTGAGGCCTCCCGCGGGGGCAGGCAAACCGGGCGAACCCCGCCGAAGTTACCGCCACAGGGCGAAATGCCTTGATTTTCCGGGTACTGGTTCCAGCATAGCTCGACCTCGCGGCTGTGCCGCGCTAAGATTCGTGGCGATGATCAATCTCATGACTACAGTGTTTGCTTATGCATTCGGCGGGCCCGTCCCGTCCCTCTCGCGCCACCCCGTTCGATGCTGACCGAGGATCCGTTGCGTACGCGAACCGCCCGCGCATCCGGCGACCCCGCCGAGTTCCCGGCCATCGAGCCGATCACCACCACGGAGGCGCTGGCCGCCGTCTGCGAGCGGATGGCCGCCCATCCCTTCGTCACGGTGGACACCGAGTTCCTGCGCGAGTCGACCTACTACCCGCTCCTGTGCGTCGCCCAGATGGCGAGCCCGGACGAGGCCGTGGTGGTCGACACGCTGGCCGAGGGCATCGACCTCGCGCCGTTCTACGCCCTGATGGCGAACCAGAACGTCCTCAAGGTCTTCCACGCCGCGCGCCAGGACATCGAGATCGTCTGGCACCAGGCCTCGCTGATCCCGGCGCCGATCTTCGACACCCAGGTCGCCGCCATGGTCCTGGGCTACGGCGACGCCATCTCCTACGACCAGCTGGTGCAGCGCATCACCGGCGACAATCTCGACAAGTCGCACCGCTTCACCGACTGGTCGCGCCGGCCCCTCACGCCGGCCCAGATGTTCTACGCGGTGTCCGACGTCACCCATCTGCGCGACGCCTATCTGGCGCTGTCGGCCGACCTGGCGAGGCGCGGCCGCACCAACTGGGTCGACGAGGAGATGGAGATCCTCACCTCCCCCTCGACCTACCGGTCCGACCCGGAGACCGCCTGGGAGCGGCTGAAGAGCCGGGTGCGCAAGCCGAAGGAGCTCGCAGTCCTGATCGAGGTGGCGGCGTGGCGGGAGCGCGAGGCGCAGTCGCGCGACGTTCCGCGCGGCCGTGTCCTGAAGGACGACGTCATCGGCGAGATCGCCCTGCAGGGGCCGACCACGCCGGAGCGGCTCGCCGGGCTGCGCTCGCTGCCCAAGGGCTTCGAGCGCTCGCGCTGGGGCCAGGACATCCTCGAGGCGATCAAGGCCGGCCTCGCCCGCGACCCCAAGACCCTGCCGCCGATCGAGCGCCACCGGCCGATGGCGAACGGCAGCGCCACGGTCGAGCTCCTGAAGGTCTTGCTGCGGATGACGGCGGAGCGCCACGGCGTCGCCGCCAAGGTGATCGCCACGGTCGACGACCTCGAGCACATCGCGGCCGACGACGAAGCCGACGTGCGGGCGCTGAAGGGCTGGCGCCGCGAGCTGTTCGGCGAGAAGGCGCTCGCCCTCAAGCACGGCCAGCTGTCGCTCGCCGTCGAGCGCGGCCGGGTGATCGCGGTCGAGCGGAGCTGACCGGCCGGCAAGACCGAGCGACCCGATCGGGTCGCGTCCCGACGCCGCTGCCGGGTATCCGGCATCGCCCATCTCTGAATGTCCGGCGATCGAGCTCCCCTCGAGATCGCGCCGGCCGCGCGTCACCGGGACCGGCCGTCCCGGCCCACTGTGTCGTGACCGCCTGCTCGTGACCCGGTGACGCCGCAACGGACTCTGCCGGCGCCACCGCGGTCGCGTCTATAAGGCGTCCGGAAACGCCGTGCCCTCGAGTATTGGACTAGCCCGATTTAGCTATCTGGCAACAGATCCAATCTGTTAATCATCGACATCATCAGCTCGAAAACAGCCCGATGCTGGGATTTTGCTGCATCGCGATTTGTTCAATTTTAGCAAGTTTGATTGATCTTGCGCCGGCGAACAATTTTCAACAAATCCCGCAATTCGTCGGAGCTTCTAATGCGCGGTTTTCTGCCCACCGGTTCCTCGTCCGCGACCCTGGCTGCGCTCGACCGTTCACAAGCCATGATCGAGTTCAAGCTGGACGGGACGATCATCACGGCGAACAAGAATTTCCTCGATGCGCTCGGCTACACGCTGGCCGAGATCCAGGGCAAGCATCACCGGATGTTCGTCGAGCCCGACTACGGCAACAGCCCGGCCTATCGGGAGTTCTGGGCGAAGCTGAACCGCGGCGAGTTCGAGGCCGCGCAGTTCAAGCGCATCGGCAAGGGCGGCAAGGAGGTCTGGATCGAGGCCTCCTACAATTCGGTGCTCAACGCGCGCGGAAAGCCGTTCAAGGTGGTCAAGATCGCCACCGACGTGACCGAGACCAAGATGGAATACGCCGACCTGCTGGGCAAGGTGAACGCCATCGCACGCTCCCAGGCCGTCATCGAGTTCGGCCTCGACGGCACCGTAATCACGGCCAACGAGAACTTCCTCGCCGTGCTCGGCTACACGCTGGCGGAGATCCAGGGCAAGCACCACGGCATGTTCGTCGACCCCGCCGAACGCGCGAGCACCGAGTACAAGCGGTTCTGGGAAGCGCTCAATCGCGGCGAGTTCCAGGCCCGCCAATACAAGCGCCTCGGCAAGGGCGGCAAGGAGGTCTGGATCGAGGCCTCCTACAATCCGATCTTCGACATGAACGGCCGCGTCTACAAGGTCGTGAAGTTCGCCACCGACCTGTCCAAGCGCAAGGCCGAGAACGCCGCGCTCGCCGACAGCTTCGAGTCCTCCGTGAAGGCGCTGGTCGGCACCGTCGCGTCCTCCGCCGACGACATGCAGCAGACCGCGCAGTCGCTCGCCGCGGCGGCCGAACAGACCACCAACCAGTCGACCACCATGGCGGTCGCCTCCGAGGAGCTGAGCTGCTCGGTCGGCGAGATCTCGCGCCAGCTGTCCGAGGCGACCCGCGTCATCGACGTCGCGGTGGTCGAGGCGAAGCGGTCCGACCAGCTGGTGAACCAGCTCGTGCAAGCCGCCGACAAGGTCGGCGAGGTGACCAAGATGATCGCCCAGATCGCGGCGCAGACGAACCTGCTGGCGCTCAACGCGACCATCGAGGCGGCGCGCGCCGGCGAAGCCGGCAAGGGCTTCAGCGTGGTCGCCTCCGAGGTGAAGACGCTGGCCAGCCAGACCGGCAAGGCGACCGAGGAGATCGAGCAGCAGATCCGCGGCATCCAGGACTCGAGCAAGACCACGGCCGCGACCATCCAGGAGTTCGCCCGCGTCATCGCGCGCGTCAGCGAGGTCAACACGTCCATCTCGGGCGCCGTGGAGGAGCAGTCCGCCGCGACCCGCGAGGTGGCCGCCAATATCGGCGGCGTCAAGGAGGCGGCGGCGGAGACCGGTCGCTCCTCGAACCACGTGCTCGGCGGCTCACAGGTGCTGCAGGAGCGCGCTGGCGAGCTGCGCCAGCGCGTCGACGAGTTCCTGGTGCGCGTCCGCGCCATGTAGGCGCGACGCCGCCGGTCACACGGCGATCCAGGTCGGCGCGTCGGCGCGCGGGCGCCCGGCCGCGAGGGCTCGACGACGGCCCTGATCCGGGCGCCGCAGCTCGCCCCGACAGGCGTTTGGGCTGATCCCCGGCTGGACGCCCTACTCCGCCGCCACGGTCGTCATCACGGCTCTCGGCCGGCGGGCGCGGCGGCGCTTGGCGGCCCACAGCACCACGCCCGTGACGGTGAGCATCGCCGTCACGATCCCGGCGATGCAGACGACGATGCGGCCGGCGAGGCCGGCGATGCGGCCGGTGTGCAGCGGATGCTGCAGATCCAGAAACACGTCACCGGCCGAGCCGTCGCCCGGCACCTCGGCGCGCAGCAGCGTGCCGTCCTGGTCGTCGAAGAACAGGTGCGGATGGCCGATCCCGTCGTCGTGGCCGGGTCCGGGGGCGGCGACGCTCACGAAGTACACGCCGTAGGGCCGGAGATAGGTCGCATCGAGCGGCTGCATGGTCCAGCCGCGCTCGGCGATCGCGCGTCGCGCCGCCGCGAAGGCCCCCTCGAAGCCGAGCTTCGGCTCCGCCGGCGGCCGCCGCAGCCGCGGCGCGCCCTGCTCGCGCGCACTCGGCGTCAGGGTGGAGAATGCCGAGACGAGCGGCCGCGCCGCCTCGACGTTGAGGTTGATGGCGGCCCCGGTGAAGGCGAGGATCAGCAGCAAGGCCCACAGCCATAGGCCGCCGGCGCGATGGAGGTCGAGGTTGAGCCGGTACGGGCTGGCGCCGCGCTTGATCCGCCAGGCCGTCCGCCAGTGCGCCAGGAACGGTCGCGCCCGCGGAAACGTCAGGACGATCGCCACGAAGCCGTCGAGGAACCACAGGATCGCCACGCCGCCCAGCAGCCAGATGCCCCAGCGGGCCGGCGTCATGAGCGAGAAGTGGAGCTGATACAGCATCGGCATCAGATGCGGCCGGTCGATCCGGAACGCACCGAACAGCCGGCGGCCCAGCACGGCGCCCGTCACCGGATCGACGAAGACCTCGTTGTGGTCGATCGCGAACGGACGCCGCGTCGCCGGGTCGATCCTCGGCTGCACGCCGACCTCCAGCGCCTCGCCGGGCTCGTGCGGCAGCGGCACGCGGAACACGCGCACCTGCGGATCGGCCGCCTCGACCTTGGCGACGATCTCGGACGGCGACAGCGGCGTGCCGGACGCCGTCGCCTCGAACAGATCCGGATTGAGCCAGGCGTCCAGCTCCTCGCGGAACGCGATGGCGCTCCCGGTGAGCGCCGCCACCACCAGGAACGGCGCGATGGCGAGCCCCACCCAGCGATGCACCCGCACCAGCCAAGGCCGCAGCCGCGTGCCGCGCGTCGCCGCCGCGCCGGCCGGCGTGTGGAGAGCCTTCGTCATTCCGGGGCGCGCGCTCCTGCGCGCGG
>NZ_NPEX01000159.1 GCF_003258865.1 Rhodoplanes roseus
ACCCGGAATCCAGCCGCGATGCGGATGGTTGGGATTGGATTCCGGGTTCGCGCCTTCGGCGCGCCCCGGAATGACGAACGGAGATGTGAGAACGACATGAGCACGCTGATCTGCTTCGGCTTCGGCTACTGCGCGCAGCACTGGGTGGCCGAGTACGGGGCCCGCTTCGACCGCATCGTCGGCACCACCCGCACGGCCGAGAGCGCCGCCGACCACTCCGCGCGGCACTACGGCGGGCGCGAGGTCGAGATGCTGGTGTTCGACGGCATGGCGCCGTCGGCCGAGCTGATCGCCGCCGTCCGCGAGGCCGAGGCGCTGCTGATCTCGACGCCGCCGACCGAGACCGGCGACCCGGTGCTGGCGGCGCTCGGCGACGAGATCGCCAAGTCTGCCGCGCTGAAGAGCGTCGTGCTGCTCTCCACCCTCGGCGTCTATGGCGACCATGGCGGCGCCTGGATCGACGAGGCGGCGGAGCTGAAGCCGGTCAATCCGCGCGGCCGCGAGCGGGTCGAGGCCGAGGCCGCCTGGGCGGCGCTCGGCGCCCGCGCCGGCGTGCCGGTCGCGGCGCTGCGGCTCGCCGGCATCTACGGGCCGGGCCAGAACGCCATCGTCAATCTGGAGCGCGGCCGCGCCTGGCGGATCGTCAAGCCGGGCCAGGTGTTCAACCGCATCCACGTCGCCGACATCGCCCAGGCGATCGAGGCGGCCTTCGCGAGGCGGGCCGACGGCGCCTTCAACGTCGCCGACGACGAGCCGACCGCACCCGGCGACCCGATCGTCTTCGCGGCCGGCCTGCTCGGCCGCGAGCCGCCGCCGGAATGGCCCTTCGAGGAGGCCGTCAAGCATCTCCCCCCGATGGCCGCCAGCTTCTACGCCGAATGCAAGCGCGCCAAGAACGACAAGCTGAAGCAGGACCTCGGCATCACGCTCCGCTATCCGACCTATCGGGAGGGGTTGAAGGCGTCTGCAACTCAGACGTGAATTAAGGTATAATTCTACTAGAAATATTCATCGGCATCGATTATCTCCTAGCCGTTGTGTCGGTTCCGTGGTCCGCGGGCCGGCCGTGCGGGGCAGGGGCTATCGATGCTTCAAATGCGTCTCGAGGTCATCAAGGCGGCGATCGAGTGGTTCTTCAAGAAGATCCTCGACAACGTCAGTGTCGACGGCTGCAAGACCGGCGGCGTCTTCTGTGAGTTCGCGAACTTCATCAATGGATTCACGCTTCTCACGCTGCTGACCGTCGTTCTTCTCGTCGTCCTCTACTTTGGAGTGTTCAGCTTCAAGCGGATCATCCTGCGGATCGTTCGCGAGTTTTTCCCGGGCGCGACCTTCCGGCGCCAAGGCTCGCCGAAGGGCACGTTCGATCCGTTCGATCTCATCAGGATCCCGCGCCCGCCCGTCGCCGAGAGTGCCGGCGGTCGCCTCTGGCACGCCCTCGGCACCGATCCGGCCATGCTGGTCGGGGCCGGCTACCGGGACGCCAAGGCCCGGATGGGGCTCGCGCTCTCGGTGCTGTTCACCACGGCGCTCGCCGTCGTCGGCGCCTTCACGTTCATGTCCTACCTGATGAAGGACCAAGCTCATTCCTGGTTCGGCTGGGCCGCCGTGACGCTGTTCGGCGTGCTGATCTATGCCGGCGTCATCTACTCGTTCGACATGTCGATCGTGGTCCAGCGCAAGCCCTCGAAAGCGCAGATGTGGGCACGCCTCGGCTTCGCGCTGTTCATGTCGATCCTGGTCGGCGGCCAGCTCAATGTCGACTTCCATCGCCAGTTCCTCTCGGCCCGGCTGGAGAAGCAGCTTCCCATTTCGGAGACGCGGGACGCGATCAGGAAGCTGGAGGAGGAGGATCTGGCGATCAGGAACATCGTCTCGACTCAAACCAAGCAGATCGCCGAGCTGGACAGCGACATCAGGACGCTGCAGCTCCGCAAGGAGAACAAGTCGCTCGACCGCGAAAGAGCGGATCTCCAGCAGGCCGTCGACGCCATCGACGCCGACGTGAAGATGCTGAACTGCATCGCGGGCCGCGAGCGGTCGAGAGGCCGGTGGGAGCGTGCCTGCCGCATCAACCGGCCGCGCCTGATCGCCCTCAACCTCGACGTTTACGAATCTCGCGTGGCCGGACCGGACAGCCCGAGGTGCGAGACCGATCACCGGAGTTCGGTCTACTGCAGGGCGCAGGAAAAGCTCGCCGAGCTCGTCGCCCAGCGCGGCGACGCCAACCGGAAGCTCCAGGCGTTTCCGGTCTCCGCCGACGCGATCGACACCGAGATCGGACGCAAGGAGATCGAGAAGCGGCGCTCGGCCGACCTGCGGGACCAGGAGCTGAAGCGGGGCGAGAACACACGGGCGGCGCTCGGCGTCGCGACCGGCAAGCTGAGCGAGTTCGAGGGGCGGAAATCCAGCTCGACCGCCGAGCTTTGGAGCAGCATGTGGAGCGCCGTCTCCGAGTTCTCCGGAACCGGGATCTGGATCCTGATCCTCTTCATCGTCCTCATCGTGCTCGACATGTTCGCCGTGGTCTCGAAATACATGTGGACGTCGCCCGTTTACGACGCGCGGCTGGAGGCGTGGGAGGCCATGCAGCTCGAGGACGCGGACGCCTTCGTCGCGCGGTTCAGGACCCGGTTCGAGGAGCCGCCCGGCCGCTGGGACCTGCTGCCGCCGCCTGCCCCCGCATGACGCGGACGAGGCGGCCGGCGGCGTTCCGCCGGCGCGAGGGATCCGCTAGATTCGGACCATGAGCCCGAATCGCCGTCTCGCCGCATCGTTGCTCGCACTGGTCCTGCTCGCGGCGCCCGCCGTCGCGCAGGATCGCGGCACGGTGGATCCGAAGCCGCTGCCGCCGCTCGCCAATCCGGACGACCCGAAGACGCCGGCCAAGGCGCTGTTCGGCCGCAAGCCGACCCCGGCCAGCCTCGAGGCGCGGTCGATCGGCTTCTACTCCAAGGGCTGTCTCGCCGGCGGCATCGCGCTGCCGGTCAACGGGCCGGCCTGGCAGGTCATGCGGCTGTCGCGCAACCGCAACTGGGGCCACCCCAATCTCGTCGCCATGCTGGAGCGGCTCGCCGTGGACGGCCAGAAGGCCGGCTGGCCGGGCCTGCTGGTCGGCGACATGTCGCAGCCGCGCGGCGGCCCGATGCTCACCGGCCATGCCAGCCACCAGGTCGGGCTCGACGCCGACATCTGGCTCACCCCGATGCCGGACCGCGAGCTGACCCGGCGCGAGCGCGAGGAGACGTCCGCCACCATGGTGGTGGCGCGCGACCGCCAGGACGTCGATCCGGCCGTGTGGACGCCGGCCCATGTCGGGGTCATCCGCGCCGCGGCGCGGCGCCCGGAGGTCGAGCGCATCTTCGTCAACGCCGCGATCAAGAAGGCGCTGTGCCGCGACGCCGGCGCCGACCGCGCCTGGCTCCACAAGGTGCGGCCCTATTGGGGGCACGACTATCATTTCCATGTCCGCATCGTCTGTCCGGCGGGCGAGGCGGACTGCAAGCCGCAGCCGCCCGTGCCGGCCGGCGACGGCTGCGGCCACGAGCTCGACTGGTGGTTCCAGGAGTCGGTGCTGCATCCGCCGCCCCCCAAGGAGCCGTCGAAGCCGCGCCCGCCTTTGACCATGGCCGAGCTGCCGCCGGCCTGCCGGGTGGTGCTGCAGGCGCCGTAGCTTGTTCACGCTTGCCGCGGCCGATGTGATGCTTGCCGACACGGCACGGCCTGCTCTCTCCCCCCTTGTGGGGGAGAGGTGGAGAGGGGGGTAAGCCCGCGGCACGACGCTGGCGCTGCACCCCCGTCCCTGTCCCTCCCCCACAAGGGGGGAGGGAACGATCGACGCAGGCGCCTCGCAACGACCATCGTCTTCACACGGCCTTCAGCGCCCCCAGCAGATCCGCGATCACGTCGTCCTGATGCTCCAGCCCGGCCGACAAACGGATCAGGCCGTCGCCGATGCCGAGCTCCTCGCGCTGCGCGGCGGTCAGGCGCTGATGCGTCGTGATCGCCGGATGGGTGACCAGGGTTTTCGAATCGCCGAGATTGTTGGTGATGGTCGCGAGCTTCAGCGCGTTCATGAAGCGGAACGAGGCCGCCTTGCCGCCCGCGATGTCGAAGGCGACCAGCGTCGAGCCGCCGCGCATCTGTTTCTTCACCACCTCGGCCTGCGGATGGTCGGCGCGGCCCGGATAGACCAGCCGCGCGATCTTCGGATGCCCGGCGAGCGCGTCGGCGACCGCGGCGGCCGTGGCGGTCTGGCGCTCGATGCGCAGCGACAGCGTCTCCAGCCCTTTCAGCATCACCCAGGCGTTGAACGGCGACAGGCACGGGCCGGTCTGCCGCAGCAGCATGTGGACGTGGTCCTGGATGAACTGTTCGGACGCCAGGAGAATGCCGCCCATGCAGCGGCCCTGGCCGTCGATGTGCTTGGTGGCCGAGTAGACGACGCAGTCGGCGCCGAGCGCCAGCGGGCTCTGCCACAGCGCGGTGGCGAACACGTTGTCGACCACCAGCACGGCGCCGGCCTGGTGCGCGATCTCCGCCACCGCGGCGATGTCGATCACCTCCAGGGTCGGGTTGGTCGGGCTCTCCAGGAAGAGCAGCTTGGTGTTCGGCCGCACCGCGGCGCGCCACTGGTCGAGGTCGAGGCTGTCGACCAACGTCGAGGCGACACCGAAGCGCGGCAGATAGTCCTCGATCACCCAGCGGCAGGAGCCGAACAGCGCCTTCGACGCGACCACGTGGTCGCCGGCCCGGACCGGGCCGACCAGCGCGGCCGTGACGGCGGCCATGCCGCTCGCGGTGGCACGGGCCGCCTCGGCGCCCTCGAAGGCGGCCATCCGCTGCTCGAACATCGCGACGGTCGGATTGGAGAAGCGCGAGTAGAGAAACCCGCCGCCCGGGCCGACGAAGCGCTCCTCGCACTCCTCGGCGGAGCCGTAGGCGAAGCCCTGGGTCAGGAACATCGCCTCGGAGGTCTCGCCGAACTGCGAGCGCAGCGTTCCGGCATGGACGAGCCGGGTCTCCGGACGCCAGCCGGCGGCCACCGCGGAAGACTCGGAGCTCTGGTCGGACGCGGACATCGGACACGGCCTCCTCGGGCCAGCAAAAAGCCCGGCCGGAACGATCCAGGCCGGGCACACGTGTCCCCGGCCCTTTAGCAACCTTCTTTAACGTGGCGGCAAGCCGGCCGGCTCAAATGACCACGGGATAACGCGGGCTCATAGCGAGGGGTGGACTTTTCGTCAAGGCGGGCTTCGGTTAGAGACCAAAGATTACGCTCGTTTCGGGGATCGCGCGGCCGGGCCGCGCGCAGCGGAAGCCGCGTCCGGCGATCCGGACGCCGCTCCGCCGAAGACTCCGCGACCACAGTGAGGAAGGCCCGTGCCGCTCGCCTTCGGCCCCACCGACCGGGGCATCCTGCCCGACCGGATGATCGCCACGCTGACCTCGTCGGGCGGCATCATCACGAGCGTGCCGCTCGCCGACGACCAGATCCAGCCGGCCAGCCTCGATCTGCGGCTCGGCGAGGTGGCGTACCGGGTGCGTGCGAGCTTCCTGCCGGGGCCGCGCGCCACCGTGGCGGAGCGCATCGACAGCCTCAAGCTGCACGAGATCGCGCTCGGCGACGGCGCCGTGCTGGAGACCGGCTGCGTCTACATCGTGCCGCTGCAGGAGAGCCTGGCGCTGCCGGCCGATCTCGGCGCCGCCGCCAACCCGAAGAGCTCGACCGGCCGGCTCGACGTGTTCACCCGGGTGATCGCCGACACGGCCCGCTCCTTCGACCGCATCGAGCCCGGCTATCACGGCCCGCTCTATCTGGAGATCAGCCCCAGAACCTTCCCGGTGCTGGTGCGCGAGGGCTCGCGGCTGGCGCAGATGCGCTTCCACCGCGGCCGCTCGCTGGTCGCCGGCGATGCGTTGGTCGACCTGCAGGCCCGCGAGGGGCTGGTCGACGAGGAGGGCGCCGATCTGGCCGAGGGCGTCGCGGTCGGAGTCGACCTCGCCGGCTTCGGCCCGGACGGGCTGATCGGCTACCGGGCCAAGCACCACAGCGGCCTGATCGACGTCGACCGCCGGGCCCGCTACGACGTCGCCGAATACTGGGAGCCGCTGCACGCCAATCGCGGCAAGACCCTGATCCTCGACCCGGACGAGTTCTACATCCTGGCCTCCAAGCAAGCCGTGACGGTGCCGCCCGACTTCGCCGCCGAGATGGTGCCGTTCGACCCGCTGGTCGGCGAGTTCCGGGTCCATTATGCCGGCTTCTTCGATCCCGGCTTCGGCTGCGACGAGGCCGGCGGCCACGGCTCCCGCGCCGTCCTGGAGGTGCGCTCGCACGAGGTGCCGTTCATCCTGGAGCACGGCCAGACGGTCGGCCGCCTCGTCTACGAGCACATGCTGGCCCAGCCCGACCAGCTCTACGGCGAAGGCATCGGCTCCAACTACCAGGCCCAGGGCCTCAAGCTGTCCAAGCATTTCCGGGTGTGAGGTTGCAGCGCACGCAGGGCGTGCGTATGGATGTGTATTCCCTTGCGGCGAGCGTTGACAATTTCGTCAACAAGTTTACGTCATGCGTTCGACTCGCCCCGTCACTTGGCTCAATGCGGCCCGGAAGACGTTCTCGGCCTTTCCGGACGAGGTTCGCCGGGAGGCCTTCTATGCACTCACGATGGCGGCGGAGGGCGGCAAGGCCGACAGGGCGAAGCCTTTCAAGGGCGCCGGGCCGGCGTGTTCGAGATCGCGTTGTCGCATCGCGGGAACGCGTATCGGATCATCTATGCGGTGCAGATTGGGACCGACTTGATCGTGATCGACGCCTTTCAGAAGAAGTCGAAAACGGGGATCAAAACGCCGCAGGTGGACGTCGATCGCGTCATCGATCGGATCAAGCGCCTGAGGGAGGCCCTGCGATGAGCGGCGACGACCTCGATCTGGTCCGCGGCAGCGGAAACGTGTTCCGTGACTTCGGGCATCCCGATGCCGATCTCGAGCAGGCGCGTGCCATCGTGGCGGCCGCGATCGTCCGCGCACTCGATCGCCGCATGCTCGGCGTTCGTGCGGCCGAGAAGCTGACCGGCATCGCCGCATCGGAATTGTCGCGGATCCGCAACGGGCGGCTCGGTCGCTTCACCCTCGATCGTCTGATCACGATCCTGGGCAGGCTGGACCAGCGCCTTCAGGTCAGCATCGACATCCAGGAACGACCGTCCGCGCCGGCGTTGGCGGGGACGTGACGGCGCCGAACCCCGCCGCGCCTCACCCGTCCGACGCCACCTGGGCGCGGGGGATGCGCAAGGTGGCGTGGGCGCCGTCGGGCGGGTAGTCGAGCGTCACCTCGGATTCGAGGCCCTGCGCCAGCATGCGCTCGATGATGGTGTGGCCGAAGCCGCGGCGGGTCGGCGGCGTCACCGGCGGGCCGCCCTGCTCGCGCCACTCGAACACCAGCCGGTCGCCCTCGTCGCGCCAGGAGATCGCGATGGTGCCGGCCGGCACCGAGAGCGCCCCGTATTTCGAGGCGTTGGTGGCGAGCTCGTGCAGCACCAGCGAGAGGTTTTGGACCGCCTCGAGCCGCAGCATCACGGGCGGGCCGGCGAGCGTCACGCGGGCGCGGGCGTCGCCGACGAACGGGTAGAGCTGCGCCAACACCACGTCGGCTAGCTGGGCGCCCTGCCAGTGCTGCTGCACCAGCAGGTCGTGCGCCCGCGCCAAGGCCTGGATGCGGGCCATGAACTTCTGCTCGAAATCGGCCGGGTCGGTGCTGGCCCGCATCAGCTGCCGGGCCAGGGCCTGGATCACCGCCAGGAGGTTCTTGGTGCGGTGGGAGAGCTCGTGCATCAGGAGCTCGACGTGCTCCTCGCGCCGCTTGCGGTCGGTGATGTCGGTCGACACGCCGATCAGCCCGACCACGGCGCCGGCCGCGTCGCGCAGCGGCGACTTGGTCGACAGGAAGACGCGCGGCGTGCCGCCCGGCGTGGTGAAGCCCTCCTCCACCTTCCGGGGCTCGCCGCAGTCGATCACCAGGCGATCGTTCGCCATGATCGCCTCGGCTTGCGCCGCGTCGTGGTGATACTCCCGCTCGGTGCGGCCCAGCACGGCCTCGCGCGACAGGCCGATGGCGGCGAGGCTGGCCTCGTTGGCCATCAGGATGCGGCCGTCGCGATCCTTCACGTAGATCAGGTCCGGGGTCGTCGCGCTGACGGCGGCGAGCAGCGTGGTGGCGCGCTCCAGCTCCGCCTGGGCGGCGTTGCGCTCCCGCACGATGGTGGCCGCGGTCTCGAACGCGCGCCACACGTCGGCGAGCTCGCGGATGCGCGGCTGGGCCGGCGGCAGCGACACGCCGTGGGCGAGCGCCATCGCGGCGCCCTGCAGGGCCCGCACCGGCTCGGCGATCCGGCGGGCGAAGAACGCGGCGAGGGCGAGCGCCAGCCCGGCGAAGGCCGTGCCGATCGCCAGCATCGCATAGGCGCGGTGCCGCGGCGCCTGCAGCACGGCTTGCGGAACGCCGATCACGGCGGTCCAGCCGGTGACGGTGGAGCGCTGGAAGGCGTTGGTCTGCGCCACGCCCTCCCAGGTGACGTTGTCGAACCGCCCCTGCAGGCGCCCGCCGGTGGCGGCGGCGAGCAGCTCGGGCCGGGCGGCCTGGCCCACATAGGTCTCGGGCTGGCGCGAGCGGGCCACGAACACGCCGTTGCGATCGACCACGGCGGCGATCCAGGTCTCGGGCACACCGGCCTCGCGCAGCACGTCGCCGAGATCGTCCGGATGGATGCCGGCCGCCAGGATCCCGTCGACCCGCCCGTCGCGATAGACCGGCACGGCGATCAGGGCGACGGGCCGGCCGGTGAGGGCGCCGGTGATCAGGTCGGTGACGACCAGCCGGTCGGACGAGAAGAGTCCGGCGAGCGGCGTCATGTCGGCGCGGCGCGGCAGCTCGGCGTCGGGCCGCAGCCGGGTGGAGACGAGCTGCTGGCCGTCGCTGTCGAGCAGCGCGATCTCCTTGCCGAGCCGCAGGGCCGTCTCGGTCGCGTGGCGATGGAACGCGGTGCGGTCCTCGGATGTGCGGGGCGCGAAGCCGGCCAGCACCCGCAGGGCCTGCTCGGTCGCCAGCACATGGGAGTCGATCAGCCGGTTGGTCGCGGTGGCGATCTCCTCGGAGCGCAGCTCCAGTGCGGCGTGCTCCTGCTCGGCCTGGGCCAGGATCACGGCGCCGGCGAAGACCAGCACGGGCAGCAGCGTGGCGGCGACCAGGACCAGGAGGCGGCTGCGGATGGTCGGCGCGCCCGAAAGGCTCCAGCCGTTCGGGTCCGGCGGTCCTGCCGTGTCTCGACTCAAACTCGCTCCCCGCCCGGTCCGCCGACAGTCCGTCGGTGCGTGCGAACCGCACGCGAATGTATGTGGGATTTACATCGGTGGCAATCCGCCGGTGCCATGCGGTGGTCGAGCGAGCGGGCTGCCGGACAGCCGCCCTGCAGGCTCGCCGCGCCCGCGGCCGGACGCACGGCGGCCACCCGCGGCAGCCCCTTGCGGCCGAGCGGTCCGCCCGGGTAATCTGCCCCGACACGCGGGCGTAGTTCAGTGGTAGAACGACAGCTTCCCAAGCTGTATGTCGTGGGTTCGATTCCCATCGCCCGCTCCAATTCGACGAGCCGATGCTTCGGCTCCAGCCGGACCCCGCCCCATCCTGCGGACAGCGCGCCGCCCATCCCCCACGACCGCATGGCCGCATTCCGGTCGTGGCGAGGGGTGATTTCGGATCGGGTCGGCCATGCGGGCGCGTCTGCATTCTTACGGACCCGCCGGCGCTGTCGCGCCGGAGAGCCGGGCAGTCGGCGTCCGGGCCGGATTCCCTGCAAATCGGTGGTTTTCCGGAACCGTCCCGCCGGCCGGGGCGACCGCGCGGAAACCGCCGGAAAACCGCCACTCCATTGCCCTGATGCGTTAATTGCGCTAAGCCGCCGGCCTGGGAAACCCGTGACCTGGAGGGACGGATGGCCGACCACGCCACCGTGGAATACGAGACTGCGTCGGGCAACGACTACGCCCAGCACGAAGCGACCTACGAGGGCTTCCTACAGCTCGTGAAATGGGGCGTCGGGTCCACCGTCGTCGTCCTCGTCCTGATGGCCATTTTCCTGGTCTGACGACCGTTCCGGACGGCGCCGCACGCGATCGGTCGCCGCGCCCGTCCGGTCATGCCTTTCGCAGGAGACACCATGAAGATCGCGATTTGTGCCGAGGCGGACACTGCCGAACCGCGGGTCGCCGGAACGCCGGAGACGGTCAAGAAGATCAAGGCGCTCGGCGCCGATGTCGCGGTCGAGCCGGGGGCGGGCGTCAAGTCCGGCATCCTGGACGCCGATTACGAGGCGGCCGGCGCGACCATCTCGCGCGACGCCGCCCGCGACGCCGACATCGTCTTCAAGGTGCGCCGGCCGAACGAGATGGAGCTCACCGGCTACAAGAAGGGCGCCCTCGTCGTCGCCATCATGGACCCGTACGGGCACGAGGCGGCGCTCGCCGCCCTCGCCCGCGCCGGCGTCACCGCCTTCGCCATGGAGCTGATGCCGCGCATCACCCGCGCCCAGGTGATGGACGTGCTCTCCAGCCAGGCCAACCTCGCCGGCTACCGCGCCGTCATCGACGCCTCGGCCGAGTACGGCCGCGCCTTCCCGATGATGATGACGCCGGCCGGCACCGTGCCGGCCGCCAAGGCCTTCATCATGGGCGTCGGCGTCGCCGGCCTGCAGGCGATCGCCACGGCGCGCCGCCTCGGCGCCATCGTGACGGCGACCGACGTGCGCCCGGCCGTGAAGGAGCAGGTGGCGAGCCTCGGGGCGAAGTTCATCGCCGTCGAGGACGAGGAGTTCAAGCAGGCCGAGACCGCCGGCGGCTACGCCAAGGAGATGTCCAAGGAGTACCAGGCGAAGCAGGCGGCCCTGATCGCCGAGCACGTCAAGAAGCAGGACATCGTGATCACCACGGCGCTGATCCCGGGACGTCCGGCGCCGAAGCTGATCACCGCCGAGATGGTCGCCTCGATGAAGCCCGGCTCGGTGATCGTCGACCTGGCGGTCGAGCGCGGCGGCAATGTCGAGGGCGCCAAGCCCGGCGAGGTCGTCGACGTCAACGGCGTCAAGATCGTCGGCCATCTCAACGTCGCGGGCCGGCTCGCCGCCTCCTCGTCGGCGCTCTATTCCAAGAACCTCCTGGCCTTCCTCGAGGTGCTGGTCGACAAGAAGACCAAGCAGCTCGCCCTCAACTGGGACGACGAGATCCTCAAGGCGACGTGTCTCACCCGCGACGGCGCCGTCGTCCACCCGAACTTCGCGCCGAAGACGGCGGCCTGACGGCCGGCCCGGCCCGCACAGCAACAGCGCCTTCCGAACGGAAGGCCGCCCGCGTTCAAGGAGATCTGCGATGGAGCATGTGGCAAGTGCGATCGACCCGTTCATCTTCCGGCTGTCGATCTTCGTGCTGGCGGTGTTCGTCGGATACTACGTCGTCTGGGCCGTGACGCCGGCCCTCCACACGCCGCTGATGTCGGTGACCAACGCGATCTCGTCCGTGATCGTGGTCGGCGCGCTGCTCGCGGTCGGCGTGTCGCTGGTCGGTGACGACAACGGCCCGCTGCTGGCCCGTGCGCTCGGCTTCGTCGCGCTCGTCTTCGCCTCGGTGAACATCTTCGGCGGCTTCCTGGTCACCCAGCGCATGCTCGCCATGTACACGAAAAAGAAGAAGTGAGCGCGGCGGCTGCCGCCTCCGGCTACAGCCGGCGAATCCGGGCGAGGGGGGCCGGATCGCCGCATCGGGTTCTCGCACCCTCCCTCATCCGGCCGTTTGTTCCGCCTCGGGTCGACGGCGGTCGCGCTGCGCAGCGCTGAATGAGGACGATGTGACATGAACGCGAATATCGCCGCGCTTCTGTACCTGGTGGCAGGAGTGCTGTTCATCCTGGCTCTGCGCGGGCTGTCGAGCCCCGAATCGAGCCGCCGCGGCAACTATTTCGGCATGACCGGCATGCTGATCGCCGTGGGCACCACGCTGGCGCTGCATCCGCCGGCCGGCACCGGAGCCTGGATCCTGGTGGTGCTCGGCATCGCCCTCGGCGGCGGCGCCGGCGCCGTGATCGCGCGGCGCGTGCCGATGACCATGATGCCGGAGCTGGTCGCCGCCTTCCATTCGCTGGTCGGCATGGCCGCCGTGCTGGTCGCGGCCGGCGCCCTCTACGCCCCGGCCGCCTTCGACATCGGCACGGTCGGCGCCATCCACGGCGCCAGCCTGATCGAGATGTCGCTCGGCGTCGCCATCGGCGCCATCACGTTCACGGGCTCGGTGATCGCCTTCGCCAAGCTGTCGGGGCGGATGAGCGGCGCGCCGATCATGCTGCCGCTGCGGCACCTCATCAACATCGCGCTGTTCGCCGCCATCGTGGCGCTGATCGTGGTGTTCGCCCGCACCGAGAGCTACGCGGCCTTCTGGGCGCTGACCTTCGCGTCCTTCCTGTTCGGCGTGCTGATCATCATCCCGATCGGCGGCGCCGACATGCCGGTCGTCATCTCGATGCTCAACTCCTACTCGGGCTGGGCGGCCGCCGGCATCGGCTTCACGCTCGGCAACTCGGCGCTGATCATCACGGGCGCCCTGGTGGGCTCCTCGGGCGCGATCCTGTCCTACATCATGTGCAAGGGCATGAACCGCTCGTTCGTGTCGGTGATCCTGGGCGGCTTCGGCGGCGAGACGTCCGGCCCTGCCGCCGGCGCCGAGGCGCGGCCCGTCAAGCTCGGCTCGGCCGACGACGCCGCCTTCATCATGAAGAACTCCGGCAAGGTCATCATCGTGCCTGGCTACGGCATGGCGGTGGCGCAGGCCCAGCACGCTCTCCGTGAGCTCGCCGACAAGCTGAAGGCCGAAGGCGTCGAGGTGAAGTACGCGATCCACCCGGTCGCCGGCCGCATGCCGGGCCACATGAACGTGCTGCTGGCCGAGGCCAACGTGCCCTACGACGAGGTCTTCGAGCTCGAGGACATCAACTCGGAGTTCGCCCAGGCCGACGTCGCCTTCGTGATCGGCGCCAACGACGTGACCAACCCGGCCGCCGAGGAGGATCCCAAGTCGCCGATCTTCGGCATGCCGGTCCTGCAGGTCTGGAAGGCCGGCACCGTGATGTTCTCCAAGCGGTCGCTCGCCTCCGGCTACGCCGGCATCGATAACACGCTGTTCTATCGCGACAACACGATGATGCTGCTCGGCGACGCCAAGAAGATGACGGACGAGATCGTGAAGGCGATGGGTTGATCGCGCCGCGGTCCAGTTCGACGCATGCGAAGGCACGGCCCCGCCAGGGCCGTGCCTTTTTGCTGTCCGGCGGCGGCCCGGCACTGCTGCTCGCGACCGTGCTCGGCGCGGCGACGCCGGCGGTCGCCCAGGACGCCGCCTGCCCGGCAGGCGCGACGCGGTCGATCGTCACCGAGCTGTTCTTCGGTCGTGACGCCGGCGGCCGCCGCGCCCCCCCCC
>NZ_NPEX01000160.1 GCF_003258865.1 Rhodoplanes roseus
GCAGATGCGGCGATCGACGAAGGGCTGCAGGGCCTCACGCAGATAGGTCTCGGCGCCGCCTGAGTTTGTGTCGGTTCTGTCGCCTTACCGCGTCTTGGCGATGTAGCTGGTCGGGACGGCGGTGGTGTATTTCAGCTCCTCCATGGCGATGGCGGAGGAGACGTCGGCGAGCTCGACGCGGTCGATCATCCGCTTGTAGACGGCGTCGTAGGCGTCGATGTCGGGCACCACGATGCGCAGCAAATAGTCGACGTCGCCGGTCAGCCGCCACACCTCGACGATCTCCGGAATGTCCGCGATCATGTGGCGGAAGTCGTCGACCCATTCCATCGCGTGACGGGTGGTGCGCACCGAGACGAACAACGTCATCGGCACGTTCACCTTGCGGCGATCGACCAGCGCAACCCGGCGCTGAATGACGCCGTCGTCCTCCAGCTTCTTGATCCGGCGCCAGCACGGCGCCGTGGACAGTCCGACCTTCTCGGCGATGGTCGCGATCGGCAGGGTGACGTCCGCCTGCAGGAGATCGAGTATTTTCTGGTCGATTCGGTCCATAGAATGCTCGTTTCGTGTGCAGGCCGGAAATTAGAATCTGATTTCTTTTACTATGGATTCTACAAACGTCATTGCCCCGTAGCGCCTGCGGGGCGCATGACTTTGCGAACCGAATGCTCCCGATACCTCCTAGGCTCGCCCGATCGAAAGCGAACTGCAGGGAGGCGTGCCGTGCACACCATCGGGCTGATCGGGGGCATGAGCTGGGAGAGCACCGCGGTGTACTACCGGCGGATCAACGAGCAGGTGCGCGAGCGCCTCGGCGGGCTGCATTCGGCCGACGTGCTGATGCGCTCGGTCGACTTCGACGGCATCGTCGCGCTGCAGCGGGCCGGCGACTGGACCCAGGCCGCCGCCGTGCTGTCCGGCATCGGCCGTGATCTGGAGCGGGCCGGCGCCGACTGCCTGCTGATCTGCACCAACACCATGCACAAGCTCGCCGACGAGGTGCAGCGCGCCGTCTCGGTGCCGCTCCTCCACATCGTCGACGCCACCGCGGCGCCGCTCAAGGAGAAGGGGATCCGCAAGCCGCTGCTGCTCGCCACCCGCTTCACCATGGAAGAGGACTTCTACCGCGCCCGCCTGCGCAGCCGCTTCGGCATCGAGGCGATCGTGCCCGCGACCTCCGAGGAGCGCGGCATGGTGCACGACGTGATCTTCGGCGAGCTGTGCTGCGGCGTGATCAAGGACCGGTCGCGCGAGGCCTATCGGGCCGTGATCGCCCGGGCGAAGCAGCAGGGCGCCGACGCCGTGATTCTCGGCTGCACCGAGATCGGGCTGCTGATCGGCCAGGACGACACCGACCTGGCGGTGTTCGACTCCACCTTCCTGCACGCCGACGCCGCGGTCGACTTCGCACTCGCGAAGAGCGCGGCCTTGGTTGCGTAGCGCCCGGGGCCGGTCCAAATTCACCCCATGACCCCCGACAAGCACACCGAACGACACGTCTCGCTGTCCCACTGGGGCGCGTTCACGGCCACGGTCGAGAACGGCCGCATCGTCCGCTGCACGCCGTTCTCGCGGGACCCGGCACCCTCGCCGATGCTCTCCGCCATCCCCGAGATGGTGCACTCGCCGCTCCGCGTCGCGCGCCCTTCGGTGCGCGAAGGCTGGCGCGAGGGGAAGCCGCGGACCGGGCACGATGCGTTCCGCGAGGTGTCGTGGGACGAGGCGCTCGATCTCGTCGCCGGTGAGCTGACGCGGGTGCGGCAGGCCCATGGGCCCACCGCCGTGTTCGGCGGATCCTACGGCTGGTCGTCGGCGGGGCGCGTGCATCACGCCCGCACGCTGGTGCGGCGCTTCCTCGCGCTCGGCGGCGGCTTCGTCGACCAGCTCGCCAACTACTCGTTCGGGGCGGCGCAGTTCCTGCTGCCCCACATCCTCGGCAGCTTCCAGGCGGTGACGGGCCGCGCCACCGACTGGCCGAGCGTGATCGACAACACGAAGCTGATGATCGCGTTCGGCGGCCTCGCGCTGAAGAACAGCCAGGTCGGTTCCGGCGGCGTCGGCGCGCACGACACCGAGACCTGGCTGCGCCGCGCCCGCGCGGCCGGCGTCAGGTTCGTCAATGTCAGCCCGTTCAAGGCCGACGCGCCGGATTTCCTCGACGCCGAATGGATTCCGATCCGGCCCAACACCGACGTCGTGCTGATGCTCGGCATGGCGCAGGTGCTGCTGTCGGACGGCCGCCACGACACGGCGTTCCTCGCACGCTACTGCGCCGGCTTCGATCGCTTCGCCGACTATCTGACGGGCAAGAGCGACGGCACGCCGAAGACGCCCGAATGGGCCGAGGCGATCTGCGGCGTCCCGGCCGCGACGATCCGTGATCTGGCCCGGCGCAGTGCCGCGATGCCGACCTTCCTGACCGCCACCTGGTCGCTGCAGCGCGCCCATCACGGCGAGCAGCCCTATTGGGCGCTGATCACGCTCGCCGCGATGCTGGGCGGCATCGGCCTGCCGGGGCAGGGCTTCGGCTTCGCCCACGGCTCCATCCACGGGCCCGGGCTGCCGCGCCGGGCGCTGCCGGGTCCGGAGATCGCGCCGCCGCTCAACCCGGCCAAGACCGCGATCCCGGTCGCCCGCATCGCCGACATGCTGCTCGATCCCGGCGGCACCTACGCGTTCAACGGCCAGACGCTCACCTATCCGGACATCCGGCTGGTCTACTGGGCGGGCGGCAATCCGTTCCATCATCATCAGGACCTCAACCGGCTGCAGCGCGCCTGGCAGAAGCCCGAGACCGTGATCGTGCACGAGTCGTGGTGGACGCCGACGGCGCGCCACGCCGACATCGTGCTCCCGGCGACGACGACGCTGGAGCGCAACGACGTCGGCGGCACCTCGCGCGATCCCTTCGTGTTCGCCATGCACAAGGCGATCGCCCCGGTCGGCGAAGCCCGCAACGACATCGACGTCTTCGCGGCGCTGGCGGGCAAGCTCGGCTATGCCGACGCCTTCACCGAGGGGCGCGACGAGATGGACTGGTGCCGCCTCGTCTATCAGCGCCTGCGCGACGGCGCGGCGCGGCAGGACATCGAGCTGCCGTCGTTCCAGCAGTTCTGGGCCGAGGGCGTGGTCGAGCTGCCGCCGCCGGAGCGCGACTACGTGCTGCTGGAGGAGTTCCGCCAGGATCCCGAGGCGCACCGCCTCGGCACGCCGTCCGGCCGGATCGAGATCAGCTCCGCCACGGTCGCGGGCTTCGCCTACGACGACGCGCCGCCGCATCCGGCCTGGCTGCCGCCGGCCGAATGGCTGGGCGCGCCGGAGGCGGCGCGCTTCCCGCTGCACCTGATCACCAACCAGCCGGTCCGCCGCCTGCACAGCCAGACCGACCCGGGCCCGGTGTCGGCCGCCGGAAAGATTCTCGGGCGCGAGCCGATCCGGCTCAACCCGGCCGACGCCGCCCGAAGAGGCCTGACGGACGGCGACATCGTGCGGGTCTACAATGCGCGAGGCGCATGTCTGGCCGGCGTGACGACGGATTCGGGCCTGGCCGCGGGCGTCGCCATCATGGCGACCGGGGCGTGGTTCGACCCTGTCCCGACCGGCGAAGGCCTCGATGTTCACGGCAATCCCAACGTCCTGACGCCCGACATCGGCACGTCGCGGCTCACCCAGGGGTCGAGCGCGCAATCGACGCTCGTCGAGGTGGAGCGCTTCGTCGGGACCGTGCCGCCCGTCCGGGCTTTCGATCCGCCACCCCTTGCGCATGCCGCTGCGGCGGTGTGAAACCACCACCGATCACGTCCTCCTGGAGACCACCATGGCCAAGACCAAGCTCAGCGGTTCGTTCGTCGCGCTGATCACCCCGTTCAACAAGGACGGCTCGGTCGACTTCGCGGCGTTCCGCACGCTCCTCAAGTTCCACGAGGACAACGGCACGTCCGCGATCCTGATCATGGGCTCGACCGGCGAGACCTCGATGCTGTCGCCGGAGGAGAAGAAGTCCATCATCGTCGAGACGGCGAAGATGAAGACGCCGAAGATGCCGATCTTCTTCGGCTGCACCGGCAACAACACCGAGTCGACGATCGCGATGGTGAAGTTCGCCAAGGACAACGGCGCCGACGGCGCCATCCTGGCGGCGCCCGCCTATATCTGCGCGCCCGAGGACGACATCGAGCGGTTCTTCCTCGACGTCGCCGACGCGACCGACCTGCCGCTCGGCATCTACAACAACCCGCCGCGGGTGAAGAGCGACCTGCACTGGGAGCATCTGCTGCGCATCTTCAAGCATCCGAACTACGTGGTGCACAAGGAGTCGACCGGCCGCGTCGGCCAGGTCGCGCAGGTGCTGGCCGGCCGGCCCGACGTCGCGGTGATGTGCTGCGACAGCCCCAATCTCGGCCTCGTGGTCCCGACCATGAGCCTCGGCGGCCACGGCACCGCCAACATGACCGGCAACATCGCGCCGCGCGAGATCGCCATCATCTCGACGCCGTGGACGGACTACACGGACGCGGCGAACTTCCGCGAGACCTATCTGCGCATGCTGCCGCTGCTGCACTTCACCTACTCGGCCATCAACCCGGTCGCCGTGAAGTCGCTGATGAAGGCGGTCGGCCTGCCGGCCGGCGACCTGCGCAAGCCGCTCACCGGGCTCGCCGCCGATCATCTCGCCCGCGGGCTGCGCATCGTCTCCGACCTCGGCCTCGACAAGACCTACGGCTACGAGCTGAAGCCGCTCTCGGCCGTCGCGGCCTGAGCCGCGACGCGACACACGACGGCGGCGGAGGCGGCCCCCATGGATCTCGGATTGACGGGCCGCAAGGCGCTTCTCTGCGGCGCCAGCCGCGGGCTCGGGCGGGCGTGCGCCGAAGCGCTCGCCCGCGAGGGCGTCGCGGTGACCATCGCGGCGCGCACGCGCGAGACTCTGGAGCGCACCGCGCAGGAGATTCGTGATCAGTTCGGCGCCACGGTGGCGCCGGTCGCGGCCGACATCACCACCGAGGAGGGCCGCGACGCGATCCTGGCGGCGTGCCCCGAGCCGGACATCCTGCTCAACAACGCCGACGGCCCGCTGCCCGGCGATTTTCGCGACTGGCGGCGTGACGACTGGATCGCCGCGCTCGACGCCATGATGCTCGGGCCGATCGAGATGATCCGCCGCACCGTCGACGGCATGATGGCGCGCAAGTTCGGCCGCATCGTCAACATCGTGTCGCGCAGCGTGAAGATCGCGCAGCCGGAGCTCGGCCTCTCCAACGGCGCGCGCTCCGGGCTGGTCGGCTTCGTCGCCGGCATCTCGCGCCAGACCGTGGTGCACAACGTCACGATCAACAATCTGCTTCCGGGCATCTTCGACAGCGATGCGCAGCGTCGCCACATCCGTGGCATGATCGACGACGTCGGCGACCGCTTCGAGCAGGTCTGGCATGCGCGTGCGGCGGCGAATCCGGCCCGCCGTTACGGCGACCCGGAAGAACTCGGCGCGTATTTTGCTTTTCTGTGTTCCTCGAAAGCCGGATTCATAACCGGTCAGAACTTGCTGATCGACGGTGGAAGCTACCCCGGGACTTATTGAGAGCTGATCAGCTCCCGACCCGAGAGACACGAGGACAACATGATCAAGAACAGCCTGGCAGCATACGCTGTCGCGATAACGACGCTCGCGGGCGCGACCGCGGCCGGCACCGCGGTCGCGACATCGCCCGCCGCTGCGCAGCCGCAAGCCTATCCGTCCCGCAACATCACCATGGTGGTGCCGTATCCGGCCGGCGGCTCGGTCGACGGCGTCGCCCGCGTGCTGGCCCAGAAGCTCCAGGAGAGCCTCGGCGTCAGCGTCATCGTCGAGAACCGCGCCGGCGGCGCGGGCGGACTGGTCGGCGCCAACACGGTCGCCAAGGCGGCGCCGGACGGCTACACGCTGATGCTGCAGGCGTCGATCCACGTCGTCTCGCCGTTCCTGTTCAAGAACGTGCCCTACGACGTGGTGAAGGACTTCACGCCGATCACGCTGGTCGCCGCCGGCCCGCTGATCGTCAGCACCAGCCCGACCGTTCCGGCCAAGAACCTCAAGGAGCTGTTCGATCTCGTCCGCAAGGACCCGTCGAAATACACCTTCGCGACCTCGAGCTTCGGCTCGGCCGGCCATCTCGCGATCGAGCTCTTGAAGCGCGAAGCCGGCGTCGACGCGCTGGTGATCGCCTACAAGGGCGCCGGGCCGATGCTGACCGATCTGATGAGCGGCCAGATTCAGCTCATTGCCGATCCGGCCCTCTCGTCGGTGCCGCTCGCGCAGTCCGGCAAGATCAAGGCGCTCGCCGTGACCAGCCTGAATCGCACCGCGTCGGCGCCGGAGATCCCGACCGTCGAGGAATCCGGCATGAAGCCGCTCGACTTCGTGTCCTGGTACGGCCTGTGGGGCCCGAAGGGCCTGCCGCCCGAGATCACGGCCAAGCTGCAGGAGGTCTCGGTCAAGGTGCTGGGCGAGGCCGACACGAAGAAGCGCTTCGCCACCCTCGGCTTCGATCCGATCGGCTCGACCTCGCCGGAGTTCACCAAGTTCATCGCCGACGAGATGGCGCGGGCCGAGAAGATCATCAAGGACTCGAACATCAAGACGGAATGACGAACGAGACCGTCGTCCTGATCGGGAGGCGTGCCGCAGCCGCGGCGCGCCTCCTGCGGCCACGCCTCCTGCCGCCGCGTCGCCGGCACATCGCGTCCGACGCGATCTGATCAGATCGTGAGCCGCGCATCGGCGGCCTCGCCGCGAGACCGCGCCGATGCAGAGACACCGTCCTGCACTCCATCGTGAACCTGGCCGAGATGGCCTGGGACTTGCTTTGAAGGAGGTATTGAAATGCCGGCCGGCTCCGGATTGTGATCGGCGGTCGGCCGCGAGAGTGGGAAGAGGACGACATGAGACGAACGACCCTGGCGACGTGTGCTCTGATCGCGACCCTGGCCGCCTCCGGCCCGGCCAGCTCCGGCCCGGCGTCGAGCGGTCCGGCGGGGGTGAGCTATCCGTCCCGCACCATCACGATGGTTGTCCCGGTGCCGGCCGGCGGCTCGGTCGACGGCGTCGCCCGCATCCTGGCGCACAAGCTGCAGGAGTCGCTCGGTGTCGGCGTCATCGTCGAGAACCGCGCGGGCGGTGCCGGCGGCACCGTGGGCTCCGGCTCGGTGGCGAAATCGCCTCCGGACGGCTACACGCTGCTGCTGCACGCCTCCCTGCACGTCGGCGCGCCGTTCCTGTTCAAGAACGTGCCCTACGATGTCGCGAAGGATTTCACGCCGATCACGCTGGTCGCCTCCGGGCCGCTGATCGTCAGCACGGCGCCGAACGTGCCGGCCAACACTCTGAAGGAGTTCTTCGACCTCGTCCGCAAGGAGCCGAACAAGTACACGTTCGCGACCTCCGGGTTCGGCGCCGCCGGCCATCTCGCGGTCGAGCTGCTCAAGCAAGAGGCGGGTGTCGATGCATTGGTCATCGCCTATCGGGGCGCGACCCCGATGCTCGCCGATCCGATGGTCGCGTCGCTGCCGCTCGTGCAGGCCGGCAAGATCAAGGCGCTCGCCATCACCAGCCTCGAGCGCAGCAAGGCGGCGCCCGACATTCCGACCGTCGCCGAATCGGGCATGAAGCCGCTCGATTTCGGCTCGTGGTACGGCCTGTGGGCGCCGAAGGGGCTGCCGAAGGAGATCACCGCCAAGCTGCAGGCCGAGGCCGCCAAGGTGCTGGCCGACGAGGACACGAAACGCCGCTTCGCCGTTCTCGGCTTCGAGCCGATCGGCTCGAGCACCGAAGCCTTCGAGACCTTCATCGCGGACGAGATGCTCCGCACCGAGAAGATCATCAAGGACGGCATGATCAAGTCGCAGTGAGCCGCGGTCGGCCCTGCGCCCAAGAGCATCGTCTCGGGTACGCCCGGGACAAGGAGCAACGGTCCCGGCATCCCCGGGATCGACGCCGTCGCCGGCCGAGAGGCAGCTGTGTCGGGCAGCACGTGCGACGGCCGAAGACCCATGGTCCGCCGACGCGTCGCAGGTCGTCATCATGAACATTCTCGTGCTCGGGGCAGGGGTGGTCGGCACCGCCTGCGCTCATTATCTGCACCGTGCCGGTCACCGCGTGACCGTGCTGGAGCGGCGGGCCGCGCCGGGGCTGGAGACGAGCTTCGGCAATGCCGGCGGTGTCTGCCCCGGCTTCGCCGGCCCGTGGGCGGCGCCCGGCATGCCGATGAAGGGGCTGCGCTGGATGCTCGACCGCTACGCCCCGCTGGCGATGCGGCCGACGCTCGATCCGCACCAGTACGCCTGGCTCGCCGCCTTCGTGAAGAACTGCACGCCGGAGCGCTACGCCCGCAACAAGGCGCGCATGCAGCGCATCGCGCACTACAGCAAGGCGTGCCTGGTCGCGCTGCGCCAGGAGACCGGCATCGCCTATGATCACGGCGAGGGCGGGGTGCTCCAGCTCTTCCGCACCGAGGACGAGGCGGCGGGCGGCCGCCGCTCCTCCGCCGTGCTGCAGAAGTTCGGCGTCACCCACGAGCTGCTCGACGCCGACGGCGTGCTCGCGGCCGAGCCGGCGCTGGCGCGCTCGACCATCAGGTTCGCCGGCGGTCTGAACCTGCCCGGGGACGAGACCGGCGATTGCGCCATGTTCACGGCGGCCCTCGCCGCGCGTCTCGCCGGCGAGGGCGTCACCTTCGCCTACGAGACCACGGTGCAGAGGCTGCGCGTCGAACGCGGGCGGCTGCGCGCCGTCGAGACCGACATGGGCATCTACGAGGCGGATGCCGTGGTGGTGGCGCTCGGCGTCGAGGCGCCGTTCCTGCTGCGGCGCGTCGGCCTGCGCCTGCCGATCTATCCGGTGAAGGGCTACTCCATCACGGTCGATCTCGGACCTGATCAGGACGGCCCGCGCTCCGCCGTGATGGACGAGCATTCCAAGGTCATGATCACGCGGCTCGGCAACCGGCTGCGCGCCGCCGGCATGGCGGAGGTGGCGGGGTACGATCTCGCTGTCCGCCCCGACGGAATCGAGGCGGTGCGCAGGACCGTGCGGGCGATCTATCCGGGTGCCGCCGTGGACAGCGCCGCCACCGCCGCACCCTGGGCCGGCCTGCGGCCGATGACGCCGGACGGCCCGCCCTATCTGGGACCGACTCACGTCGAGGGTCTCTATCTGAACATCGGCCACGGCTCGAACGGCTGGACGCAGGCCTGCGGCACCGGCCGAATCGTCGCCGACATCGTCTCCGGGCGTAGCCCGGAGATCGATCTGGAAGGCTACGGGCTGGTGCGGTGAGGCCGCCGCGACGCAGCCGCGATTGTCACGTCGCGACGCGAAGGAAATCCGGAAGAGCCCGTAGGCGGGCTCGAATTCAGATTGTAAATATTTGAATCAAAACGTGTTTGGGTGACGTTCTTTTCACGTCGCACCGCCCGGTCCGGCGTGCTAGGAGGGCGCCAGGACAGTTCTTGGGACGGGTGGACATGGTCGACAGCGCGAGGGGAAGCGCACCGAAGCCGCTACGCGTCGGCGTGGTCGGCGTCGGCGTGATGGGGTGCAATCACGCGCGCGTGTTCGCCGGACTGCCGGGCGTTCAGCTCATCGGAGTCGCCGATCCGAGCGTCGGGCAGACCGAGTTCGTCGGCCGCACGCTCGGCTGCGGCACCTTTCCGGACATCGGCAAGCTGCTCGATTTCGGCGTCGATGCCGTGACGATCGCGGCGCCGACGCATCTGCATCGCGATCTCGCGCTCGCCTGTATTCGCCGTGGTGTTCACGTCCTGGTGGAGAAGCCGATCGCCTCGACGGTCGAGCAGGGCCACGAGATCATCGATGCGGCCAAGCGCGCCAATGTCACGCTGATGGTCGGCCATGTGGAGCGCTTCAATCCGGCGACCCAGGCGCTGAAGGAAGCGATCCGCAACGAGGACATCCTCTCGATCGCCATCACGCGGGTGGGTCCGTTCCCGCCGCGCATGTCGAACGTCGGCATCGTCATCGATCTCGCCGTGCACGACATCGATCTGGTGCGCTGGTTCACCGATTCGGAGATCGTCGAGGTTCAGCCGCAGCTCTCCAGCGCCAAGGCGGAGCGCGAGGACATCGCGCTGCTGCAGTTCCGGACAGCGTCCGGCGTGCTGGCGCACATCAACACCAACTGGCTGACGCCGTTCAAGGCGCGCACCGTCCAGATCGCGACCAAGCGCAAATACATCACCGGCGATCTGCTCACCCGCCAGGTCACCGAGTGCTACGGCTTCCAGCCGGACGGCAGCTACTCGATGCGCCACCTGTCGGTCGGCCACGACGAGCCGCTGCGCGCCGAGCTCGGCGCCTTCGTCAAGGCGGTGCGCACCGGCACGCGTCCTCCGGTCGGTGGCGAGGAGGGCGTCGCCAGCCTCGAAATCGCCATCCGCTGCCTGGAAGACGGCGGCATCTCGGCCGGCGAGCCGGTCCGCAAGCCGCGCGTCGCGGCGCGCTGACGCGTCGCACGGCCGATCAGACTCTCGGGATACCTCATGACCCAGCACGCCCGCCTGCAGCCCGCGCCGATCCCCTTCATCGACGTGGCGGCGCAACGCCGCGCGCTCGGCACCCGCGTCGACGAGGCCGTCGCGCGCGTGCTCGGGCATTGTCAGTTCATCCTCGGCCCCGAGGTGCAGACGCTGGAGAAGGACCTCGCGGCCTTCTGCGGCGCCAGCCACGCCGTCACCTGCGCGAGCGGCACCGACGCGCTGTCGCTGGTGCTGATGGCCAAGGGCATCGGCCCGGGCGACGCGGTGATCTGCCCGTCCTTCACGTTCTGCGCGACCGCCGAGGTGGTGGCGCTGCATCGCGCGACGCCGGTGTTCGCCGACATCGACGAGGCGACCTACAACATCTCGGTCGAGAGCGCCGCCGCGGCGATCGCCAAGGCGAAGCAGCTCGGGCTGAAGCCGCGCGGAATCATCCCGGTCGACCTGTTCGGCCTGCCGGCCGATCTCGACGGCATCGCCGCGCTGGCGAAGGCCGAGGGGATGTTCGTGCTCGACGACGCCGCTCAGTCTTACGGCGCCACCTACAAGGGCAAGCGCCTCGGCACCGACGGTCTCGCCACCGCGACGGCGACGAGCTTCTTTCCGGCGAAGCCGCTCGGCTGCTACGGCGACGGCGGCGCCATCTTCACCGACGACGCCGAACTGGTCGCGACGCTGAAGAGTCTCCGGGTGCACGGACACGGCTCGGACAAGTACGACAACGTCCGCATCGGCCTCACCTCGCGGCTCGACACCGTGCAGGCCGCCGTGCTGGTCGAGAAGCTGAAGATCTTCGCCGACGAGATTCTCGCCCGCGACGCCGTCGCCGAGCGCTATGCCGAGGGACTTGCGGACGTGGTCGGCGTGCCGGTCGTCCCCGAGGGGTATTCCTCCGTGTGGGCCCAGTACACGATCCGGATTCCGGCCGGGACGCGCGACGCATTCGCGGCGGCGCTCAAGGCCGACGGCGTGCCGACCGCGATCTACTATCCGATCCCGCTGCACCGTCAGGTGGCCTACAAGCACTATCCCTCGGCCGGCAACGGCCTGCCGGTGTCCGACAAGGTCGCGGCCGAGGTGATCAGCCTGCCGATGCACGCCTATATGGACGCGCCGACGCAGGACCGGGTGATCGATTCGGTGCGCCGCGCCGTGAAGGGGTGACGCCGACCGAATAGTCGCTTCTCGGTCATTCCGGGGCGGCGCACGGCGCCGAACCCGGAATCCAGCCGAGAACTCGGGGTGTGTGGCTGGATTCCGGGTTCGCACCTGCGGTGCGCCCCGGAATGACGGAAAGCGAGCATGCTCGGACGCATCGCGACTGTCGGCGGGCTGACGCTTCTCTCCCGCGTCACCGGGTTCCTGCGCGACATCATGCTGGCCGCGGTGCTGGGCGCCGGGCCGGTGGCCGACGCCTTCTTCGTCGCGTTGCGCCTGCCCAATCATTTCCGGGCGATCTTCGCCGAGGGCGCCTTCAACGCCGCCTTCGTGCCGGCCTATGCGCGCATCCTGAAGCAGGGCGGGCCCGATCCGGCGCGCCTGTTCGCCGATCGCGTCTTCACCATGCTGATGGCCGCCGAGGCGGTGCTGCTGGTTCTGGCGCTGGTGTTCACGCCGGCCGTCATCGGGCTCCTGGCGCCCGGCTTCTCGGGCGATGCGGGGCGCTTCGGGCTCGCCGTCGATCTCACCCGCATCACCTTCCCGTATCTGGTGCTGGTCAGCCTGGTGACGCTCTACGGCGGCATGCTCAACGCGGTGCAGCGCTTCGCCGCGCCCGCCGCCGCGCCCATCCTCCTGAACCTGAGCATGATGGCGACGCTGGCGCTCGCCGCCTTCTTCCCCACCGCCGGCCACGCCGCCGCCTGGGGCGTGCTGATCGCCGGCGTGCTCGAGGTCGTGCTGGTCGGCGCCGATGCGGCGCGCCGCACCGGCCTGCCGCGCTTCGCCGGCTTCTCGCTCGACGAGGACGTGAGAAAGTTCTTCCGCGCGCTCGGGCCGGCGACGGTCGGCTCCGCCGGCCTGCAGATCGCGCTGTTCGCCGACACCATCATCGCCAGCTTTCTGCCGGCCGGCGCCCTCTCAGCGCTCTACTACGCGGACCGCCTCAATCAGCTTCCGATCGGCGTCATCGGCATCGCGGTCGGCACCGTGATCCTGCCCGAGATGGCGAGCCGCATCGCCTCGGGCGACGCGGCCGGGGCCCGCGACGCCCAGAGCCGCGCCATGGAGCTGACGCTCCTTCTCTCGGTGCCGTGCCTGGTC
Organism: Rhodoplanes roseus; assembly: GCF_003258865.1. Lineage (GTDB taxonomy): Bacteria > Pseudomonadota > Alphaproteobacteria > Rhizobiales > Xanthobacteraceae > Rhodoplanes > Rhodoplanes roseus. Next base: position 12,796 of record NZ_NPEX01000160.1, read on the forward strand.
GCCTTCCTGCTGCTGCCCGACCTGATCATGCTGGCGCTGTTTTCCCGCGGCGCCTTCACGGCGGCCGACGCGGCGGCGGCCGGCGCGACCCTGAAGGCCTACACGGTCGGGCTGCTTCCCTTCGTGCTGATCCGCAGCGTCACGGCGACCTTCCTGGCCCGCGGCGACACGGCGACGCCGGTCAAGGCGCTGCTCGCTTCGGTGGTCGTCAATGTCGGCCTGAAGATCGCCCTGATGGGGCCGCTCGCCCAGGTCGGCCTCGCGCTCGCCACCTCGGTCGGCGCCTGGGTGAACTTCCTGCTCGTCGTCTGGTTCGCGTGGCGCGCCGGCCATCTCGGCCGCGACCCGCGGCTGATGCGTTCGGTCGCGCGCCTCGCCGTTGCCGCCGCGGTGCTCGCCTTCGCGCTGATGGCGGGCGACCGGTTCGTCGCCGCGATGCTGGAGCCGGGGCAGCGATGGCGGCACGAGCTGTCGCTCGCCGCGCTCGCGCTGATCGGCGCCGTCGCCTATGCGGTCGCCATCGCGGCCCTGTTCGGTCGCCAATGGCTGCGCGGCCTCGCCCGCCGCCGCAAGGCCGCGGCCGCACCGGTGGTGCCCAGTGATCCGGTCTGACGACGCCTCCTGATCAGATCGGGCCTCTCCCGGGACTCTGCGCTTTTCCCTCTCCCCTCGCGGGAGAGGGTGGCTCGCCGCGGAGCG
>NZ_NPEX01000161.1 GCF_003258865.1 Rhodoplanes roseus
TTCGATGAGACTCTCGCGCGGGCTCGCGAGATCGCGCCGAGCCTCGCCGCAGCCGCGGCCCGCTCGGCGGCCCCGCCGGGCCGCGTGCCGCAGGACGTGCTGCTGGTCGAGGACACCATGATCATCGCGCTCGACGCCGAGGACATGCTGCGCCAGCTCGGCGTCAACACGGTGCGGATGGTCGCCTCGGTCGCCGACGCGCTCGCCACCATCGAGACGCGGGCCCCCGCCTTCGCGCTGCTCGACGTCAATCTCGGCGCAGAGAGCAGCTTCGCCATCGCGGCGCGGCTGCGCCAGCTCGGCGTGCCGTTCGCCTTCGCCACCGGCTACGGCGAGCAGGCGGCCTTCCCGCCCGAGTTCTCGGACACGCCGCGGCTGCGCAAGCCCTACACGGCCGAGACGTTGCGCGCCGTGCTGGAGCCGTTCGCGCCGGACGAGGTGTGACCCCGGCCGCCGCCGCGCCGCCTGGTGCCCGGGACCGCGACTCGCACTACAATGCCGGGGTCGAGACACGAGATGGGCGGCAAAGCGATGAAGATCCTCCACATGGTGGTGCCGGCCCTGCTGGCGCTCGCGGGCGCGGCGGCGGCGGACGTGCGGCACACGGACGTGCCCGACGTCCTGCGCGGCACCTGGCTGCCGGCGACCGAGACCTGCCCCGGACCGGCCGATGCGCAGCTCGTGCTGGCGACGCAGTCCTACACGCGGCAGGGATCGACCTGCCGGGTCGACTGGGTGGAGGAACGCGGCGCCACGCCGGGCGTGATCTACTCGCTCCACCTGCGCTGCGGCAGCGCGACCGGCGAGACCGAGACCAACGTCATCGCCTGGCTCAAGAGCCCCGGCATCGCCGCGGTCGGGCCGAGCTTCGACAAGCTGACCGAGCTCCGAATCTGCCGCTAGGCGGGCGCGCGATCAGGACGGCAGCAGGTCGCGCCGCATCTCGCGCGGCGTCTTGCCGTAGCGCTTCTTGAACTGCGCCGAGAAGGCCGACGGGCTGGCGAAGCCGCTGGCGAAGGCGACCTCCTTCAGGCGCAGCGACGCGCGGCCCGGATCCCCCAGAACCTTGAGGCTGGATTCGAGGCGAGCCGCCAGCACGTCGTCGCACACCGTGGTTCCGGCCGCGTGGAAGAGCCCGTGCAGGCAGCGCACCGACACGCCCATGCGCCGCGCCAGCACGGCCGGGCCGAGATCCGGCTCGCCGACCGAGGCCGCGATGATCTCGCGGCAGCGCCGGATCATGGCCGCCTGCCGGGCGTTCAGGCCGGGCTGCGACGGCGCCCCCTCCTCCAGCAGGACCGCGATGCTGGCGAGCGCGAGCTGCAGCGAGGCGTGCGAGGCCGGCGACCCGTCACGGCGGGCCGCGTCGGCGAGGCCGACCAGGAGGTCACGCGAGATCCGGCCGACCAGCCCGCGCGTCGGCACGGCGCGACAGACGTGGTCGTGCGGCGCGCGAAGGAAGGAGCGCAGCAGCGAGGCGGGGGCGGTCAGGTTGATCACGTCGGCGGGGTCGTCGTGACGGATCGCATAGGGCTCCGAGGCGGCGAACAGCGTCGCCATGCCGTCCGACAGGACGCAGGCGCGGCCGCGCTGCGCGAACTCGACCCGGCCGCGATTCACCAGCGCCACGACGAACACCTCCTCGGTGTCGTTGGCGGCATGGCGGCGGGTGCGCACCCCGATCTCGTTGTCGCTCTCCACCTCGACCAGGCGGATCGGTCCGTCGCCGAGCGTCACGATCCGTCCGGAGAACCGGTCGGGCCGCCGGATCGACAGGTCCGCCTCGCCGAAATGCCAGGCGATGGCGTCCTGCCAGACGCGCTGCTTGCGATCGGATGGAAGGCCCAGATCGACCCTGACCATGCTCGTCTCCCGCGATCCCCACCGGTCTCTTGTTTTTCGGCGATCGTAGGGGGCGGCAGGCACGGCCGCAACCGGTCCGCCCGACGGACCGGGCTGCCCGTGAAGCGGGCCAGCCGGCGGAGCGCCGGCTCCGGGTGCCGTTCTGTCCGGCCAGCGCACGATCTCTGTCGCCGGCGTGCAGGAGCTCGTCCGGCGCTTTGACGCGGGCCGGCCCGGGTGCAGAGCTTGTCCGCAGCGGCGGACCCGAGCAGCCCGGGGCGACCGGCCGCGTCGACCTGCCAGGACCCGCCATGTTCGATGCGTCTTCGTCCGATGCGTCTTCGGTGCACCGCACCATCCACCGGCTCGACGGCCTCGTCGCCGTCGTCACGGGAGCAGCCTACGGGCCAAAGGCCGCGCTCGGCTCGGTGTTCGCGGACGCGCTGTGCGCGGAGGGTGCCCGCGTGGTGGTGGCCGACATCGTCGACGCCGAGCCGGTCGCCGCCGCGCTGCGCGCGCGGGGCGGCCAGGCGATCGCCGTGCGGGTCGACGTGACCGACGAGGCCTCGGTCGAGGCCCTGGCGGCGAAGGCCGAGGAGGCGTTCGGCCGGCTCGACATCCTGGTCAACAACGCCGTGGTCGGCTCCAACATCCCCCCGGTGCCGATCGGCGCGCTCGACGTCGCCGCCTGGGACCAGGTGATGGCGGTGGGGCTGCGCGGCAGCTTCCTGTGCGCCAAGGCCGCGGCCCCCCGCATGGCCCGCAACGGCTGGGGCAAGATCGTCAATCTCGGCTCGACCACGATGCAGGACGGCCTGCCCAACCGGCTGCACTATGTGAGCATGAAGGGCGGCATCCAGGCGCTGACGCGGGCGCTCGCCCGCGAGCTCGGCCCGCAGGGCATCCGGGTCAACACGCTGGCCACCGGCCTCGTCGCCAACCCGGCGGCGGGCGCCGCCTTCACGGCCAAGCCGGAGCTCGTCGCCGCCATCCGGGCCGACCGCGCCATCCCCGAGGACGTGACGCCGGCCGACCTCACCGGTCCGCTCGTGTTCCTGTGCTCCCGCGATAGCGACGCCGTCACGGGCCAGTTCATCGTCGCCGACAAGGGCGGCTTTTTCACCTGACGGAGGCCGGCGCCGGCCGTCGCGGACGAGCCGGCCTCGCACGCCGCATCGAAGAAGGACGAGAGATCATGACGGACGAGACGCCCAAGACCGCCGACAAGCCCCTCGTCACCAAGGCGGGCGAGAAGGAATACGTGTTCGACCTCACCTCGATCGCCTCGCTCGACGTCGGCCGCGGCTACACGTCGGCGACCGGCAAGGTGGTCCAGGGCCAGCGGATGATGTGCGGCCTGGTGCGCCTCAAGGCCGGCGAGCTGACCGAGTCGCATCACCACGAGAACGAGCAGTGGACCTACATCATCGAGGGCGTGATGCATGCCGAGGTCGACGGCCAGACCTTCCTGGCCGGCCCCGGCACCGTGATCTACCAGCCCTCCAACGTCGTCCACGGCGGCCGCGCCGGACCGGACTCCGACGTCGTCTTCTTCACCGTGAAGGACACCTCGCACGGCCTCTACGGCACGCGGGTGGAGAAGACGCCGGAGTGACCCGACACGCGGCGAGGCGATCTCGCTTCGCCCGAGAGATCATCGAGGGAGCGACTCATGAAGAGGCCCGTGACCAATCTGATGCGTCTTGCGCTGGGCTGCCTGGCCGCCGGATGGACGTTCGGCGCCGACGCCCAGACCTACCCGAACAAGCCGATCCGGCTTCTCGTCCCGATCGCGGCCGGCAGCGTCACCGACGTGATTCTCCGCGCCGCCGCGAACGAGCTGCAGGGCCGGCTCGGCCAGCCGCTGATCATCGAGAACAAGGGCGGCGCTGCCGGCATTCTCGGCGCCACCGCCTGCTCGCAGTCGGCGCCGGACGGCTACACGATTTGCGCCGTCTATCACAACACCATGTCGTACAATCCGCTCCTGTTCACCAAGCTGCCGTACAACCCCGCCGACATCGCACCGGTCGGACGGCTGTTCTATCTGGTGGAGGGCGTGTTCGTCTCCTCGGAGCTCGGCGTCTCGACGGTGGCGGAGCTTAAGACGAAGGCCCAGGCCAAGCCCGATGCGCTCAATTACGCGACGCTCGGCGAGGGGTCGCTGCCGGATCTGTTCCTGCGCTGGATGAACAACCAGTGGAACACCAAGATCCAGGGCATTCCTTACAAGGGCGGCGGACCCGCCGCGCAGGCGCTGATGGCCAACGAGTCGCAGGTGACGCGGTTCGGCGTCGGCAATTTCCGCGCGGCGCTCGACAGCGGCAAGGTCAAGGCGCTGGCGGTGAGCTCGCCCGAGCGCTCGCCGCTGATGCCCGACGTGCCGACCGGGGCGGAGGCCGGTATCGGCGGCTATCCAGGCATCGGCTGGTGGGGCCTCGGCGCGCCGAAGGGCACGCCGCCGGAGGCGATCGCCAAGATCAGCACGGAGTTCGTGAAGCTCTTCAACGAGCCGAAGTTCAAGGCCTTCCTGGACCAGCAGGCGGTGATGTCGGCTCCGACCGGTCCGGAGGAGTTCGTCGGCTTCCTCGACCAGGACCGCAAGGCGGCCGAGCTGCTGATCCGCATCTCCAACACCAAGCCCGAGGAATACAAGGGCCAGTGAGGCGCCGCGGCGTCCCGCTAGCCGGCGTCGCGGCTGCGCTTCGGCGCGCCGCGGCCCTGCAGGGCCGTGCTCGGCGCGTGATCACGATGCGCATGGGCGTGACCGTGCCCGTGCGGGTGCTCGTGCGCTTGGCCGTGCTGGTCGGATCTCGGTGACTCCGGCACGATGTAGAGCTGGCCGTGCCGTACCCCGCGCTGGGTGATGACGCTGTCGGCGAAGGCCGAGACCTCCCCGACATTGCCGCGCAGCACCGCCACCTCCAGGCAATCGTCGTGCGACAGATGCACGTGCAGGGTGGCCACCGAGAGATCGTGGTGCTCGTGCTGGCTGTTGGCCAGCCGCCGCGCCAGGTCGCGGGTCTCGTGCTCGTAGACATAGGCGAGCGCCGCGACGCATTCGGCGTCGCCGTCACGGCGGGTGCGCTCGGCGGCGTCGGCCTGCCGCACCATGTCGCGGATCGCCTCCGATCGGGTCTGATAGCCGCGCTTGGCGCACAGCGCGTCGAGCGCCTCGAGGAGATCGTCGTCAATCGCGATCGTCACCCGCTGCATCTGGAGACTCCGTCCTTGCTGTGCGCCCCTCACACCACCTTGCCGGGGTTGAGGATGCCCTTCGGGTCGAGCGTCGCCTTGATGCTGCGCATCAGGGCCATGGCGACCGGGTCCTTGATGCGCGGGAGATAGTCGCGCTTCATCACCCCGATGCCGTGCTCGGCCGAGATCGAGCCGCCGCGTGACAGGACCTCGGCGAAGACGGCGTTCGAGATCTCGTCCCAGCGGGCCAGGAAGGCGGCCTTGTCGGCGCCCACCGGCTGGCTGACGTTGAAATGGATGTTGCCGTCGCCGAGATGGCCGAACGGCACCGGCCGGCAGCCCGGAATCAGCGCCGTCACGGCGGCGCTCGCCGCGTGGATGAAGTCCGGCACGGCGGCGACCGGCACCGAGACGTCCTGCTTGATCGAGCCGCCCTCGTAACGCTGCGCGTCGGAGACGAACTCGCGCATCCGCCAGAAGGCGTTGCGGTGCTCCAGGCTCTCGGCCATCACGGCGTCGACGATCAGGCCCTGCTCGATGCCGAGCGCCAGCGTCTCCTCCAGCAGGTCGCGCAGGCCTTCGCGGGCGCCCGACGAGAGCTCGATCAGCACGTACCAGGGATGCTGTCCGGCGAGCGGATCGCGCAGGCCGGTGCCGTGGCGCAGCGCCATGTCGAGGCAGATGCGCGCCAGCAGCTCGAAGCTGGTGACGCTGCCGCCGGCGCGCTCCTGCACCAGGCCGAGCAGCGCCAGCGCCGCCTCCGGCGAGGCGAGCCCGAGAAACGCCGTCTCGATCGACCGCGGCGCCGGAAACAGCTTCAGCACCGCCGCCGTGATCACGCCGAGCGTGCCCTCGGCGCCCATGAACAGGTGGCGGAGATCGTAGCCGGTGTTGTCCTTCTTGAGCTTGTTGAGCCCGTGCCAGACGCGGCCGTCCGGCAGCACCACCTCGAGCCCGAGCACGAGGTCGCGGGCGACCCCGTAGGCGAGCGCCGCGGTGCCGCCGGCATTGCTGGAGAGATTGCCGCCGATCGTGCAGCTTCCCTCGGCGCCCAGCGACAGCGGAAACAGCCGGTCGACGCCGGCCGCCGCGGCCTGGGCGGCCTGCAGCACGACGCCGGCCTCCACCGTCATGGTGCTCGACGCCGGGTCGATCTCGCGAATGCGATCGAGCCGCTTCGTCGAGACCAGGATCTCGCCGGACTGCGGGATCTGGCCACCGACCAGCCCGGTGTTGCCGCCCTGCGGCACCACCGGCACGCCGAGCTCGGTCGCCAACGCCATGATCGCCGCGACCTCGTCGACCGTGCCGGGCCGCAGCACCGCCGGCGTACGGCCGCGATAGAGGCCGCGCGGCTCCTCCAGATACGCGGCCTGCTCGGCCGGATCCGTGACCGCATGGCTCTCGCCGACGATGGCGACGAAGCGGGCGACCTGCTCGGGCGAGACGGGGGGACGGAACGGCATGGTCATGGCGGGGGACTGTAGCGTGTTCTCTGCGGCGTGAAACGACGGCATGATTCGCCCGCCCCGCCGGGTGCGGGCGAGAGGCGGTTCAGCCGCGCGGCGCGGCGGCGCGGGCGAGACGATCGGCGATGGCGGCGCCGAGGCCGTGGCGGGGAATCGGCGCGACCGCGATCACGGCGGCCCCGGTCGCATCGAGCGCCCGCAGATGGGCGAACAGCGCCGCCGCAGCTTCGGCGAGGTCGCCGCGGGCGGAGAGGTTCAGCACCTTCGCGGCGGCCTCCGCGCCCTCCGGCAGCGACGGGCCGAAGGCGAGCAGCGCCTCGCCCGGCGCGACCCGGGCGGCGCGCAGCCGGATCGTCGCCCGCGGGGCGTAGTGGGAGCTCAGCATGCCGGGCGCGATCGGCGCCGTCTCGGGCACCACGCCGGATCCGGCCGTCGCGCCCGGCACCTCGACGTCGATGGCGGTTCCCAGCACCCGCTCCAGCGCCTCGCGCGGAATCCCGCCGGGCCGCAGCAGCCGCGGCGTTCCGCCCAGGCACGCCACGATGGTCGATTCGACGCCGACCGGCGCCGCGCCGCCGTCGACCACCAGATCGATTCGCCCGGCGAGGTCGCCGACCACATGGGCCGCCGTGGTGGGCGACACGTGGCCGGAGCGGTTCGCCGAGGGCGCCACCACGGGCCGGCCGCAGGCGACGAGAATCGCATGCGCCACCGGATGGTCCGGCACGCGCAGCGCGAGGGTCTCGAGCCCGGCGGTGGCGAGATCGGACACCGGACAGCCGGGGGCCTTCTCGACCACCAGGGTCAGCGGCCCCGGCCAGAACGCCGCGGCGAGCGTGTCGGCGGCGGCGTCGAAGCGACCCAGCGCGCGCGCCGACGGCGCGTCCGGCACGTGGGAAATCAGCGGATTGAAGCGTGGACGGCCCTTGGCGGCGTAGAGCCGCGCCACCGCATCGGCCTGGGTGGCGTCGGCGCCGAGCCCATAGACCGTCTCGGTGGGGAAGCCGACCAGCCCGCCGGACAGCAGAATGCGCGCCGCGGTCGAGGCCGCCTCGGACCCCGCCACCAGGACGCGCGTTGAAATCGTTGCGGTCACATCGTCTCCCGTGCTTGCCGCCAGGGAATCCCTTGGCTATAAGACCGTCCTCGCCGGCGGAACGGAGTGTAGCGCAGTCTGGTAGCGCACCTCGTTCGGGACGAGGGGGTCGCAGGTTCAAATCCTGCCACTCCGACCATTCCTCGGCTTCGGCCTCGGGATGATCGGACCGCCGGCGCCTTCGGACACGCGCCATTACCACGTCGCGAGCCCGGTTGCCCAGGCAGCCGGACGCGGTGGAGCCATGGGCGAATGGTGGCCTCGAAGCCCAGCCGCAGTAGCCCTGCCTAGACCGTCGCGGCGCCACAAGAATCGCCATAATGCGAAACATATCCGAGGTTTGACAATGCCCCCGCGATGGCGTGTATCGGCACGGCCTGGGCGCGGCGGGGAGCCAGACGCCCGAACGTGACCCCTCAACCGCACTGCTGGCGACGATGCCCGCCGGCTGCTGCGATCAGCGCGAGCACGGCCACATGAGTGCCGAATCGGCACGTTCCCGCGTGGAACCCCGCATTCTCCTCGACCTCTCCTGGTCGCTGCGCTGGGCCGGACCCCCGGTCGGCATCCTGCGGGTCGAGCGCGAGCTCGCCCGTTTCGCCTTCGCGTCGCTGCCGGCCGCGCACGGCGTCTTCTTCGATCCCGCCACGCGCCGCTATCGCCTGCTCGACCGCGCCACCGCGCTGCGGTTCCTGGCCGGCGACGCCGTGCTCGACACGCTCGGCCTGCGCGACCCGGGCCGGGTCGGCCGCCGCAAGAGCGACCGCATTCCGGCGACGCTGCGCCCGCTCGCCCGCTGGCTCCTGCAGTCGCGCCACATGGCGCTGCAGACCCTGGAGCGCCGCCGACTGGCGGCGCCGCCCGAGCGGGCCGCGCGGATCGCCCGCTTGCAGGCGCCACTGATCAAGGGCAAGTATCGCGGCCTGATGCTGAAGGGTGACGGCAGCCGGCGCGATTTCGTGCCGCTCGACGCGCTGGCGAGCGCGCCGGTCGACTTCCGGCCCGACGACATCCTGGTCTGCGCCGGCGCCGGCTGGTCGCATACCGACATCGCGGCGATCCGCGACCAGAAGCAGGCGACGCCGTTCCGGCTCGCGCTGCTGTGCTACGACATCATCCCGATCCTGTTCCCGCAGTTCTACAAGCCGCACGACGTCGAGAGCTTCACCCACTATTTCGAGGGCGCGTTCCGGATCGCCGACCTGGTGCTGGTCAATTCGCGCCGGGTCGAGGCGGACGTGAAGGCTTGGTGCACACGGCTCGCGCTGCCGCTCGCCGCCACCACGGTGGTGCCGCTCGGCGCCGACATCCCGGCCGCGGGTGGGGCGCCGGCCGGGGCGCTGCCGTCCGGCCTGGAGCCGCAGAAGTTCGCGCTGTTCGTGTCCACGATCGAGCCGCGAAAAGGCCACCGGCTCCTGTACGAGACCTGGCTGCGGCTGCTCGCCGCCGGCGTGCCCCAGAAGGCCGGCTTCAAGCTCGTCTTCGTCGGCCGTCCCGGCTGGATGGTCGAGGATCTGGTCCGCGCCCTCGATTCGGACGAGCGCCTGAACGGCACGCTGCTGCGGCTCGACCGCGTCGACGACGCGACCATGCGGGCGCTGTCGGCCGGCGCCGCCTTCTGCCTCTATCCGTCGCGCTACGAGGGCTACGGCCTGCCGCTGGTCGAGGCGTTCCATCTCGGCAAGGCCGTGATCGCCTCGACGGGCGGCTCGCTGCCCGAGGTCGCCGGCCCGTTCTCGCCCTGCCTCGACCCGGAGGACGCGGAGGCCTGGTTCACGACGATGCGTCGCTGGATCGAGGACCCGTCGGCCCGCGCGCCGTACGAGGAGACGATCCGCACCTCGTTCCGCCACCCCGGCTGGAGCGAATCGGCGGCGCTCTTTTTCGCGCGGGTGACGGACCTCCTGGCCGTCGATCCGCAACAGTCCGGCGAGCCGCAGGCGCGGTCGTCGGCCGCCCGATCACGTTGACTGCGGCGCCGGCCATGTCGTCGCCGCGCATCCTGCTCGATCTCTCGACCACGATGCGATGGGTCGGACCACCCGTCGGGATCCTCCGGGTCGAGGGCGAGTACGCGCGCTTCGCGCGCCGCCGGCTGCCGAATGCCGGCTTCGTGTTCTTCGACCCCGACGACCTCTGCTATCGCCATGTCCGCGACGAGGCCGCCGATGCCGTGCTGAACGAGGACGCCGTCATCGACACGGTCGGGCTGCCGGACCCGACCGGACGCCGCAGCCACAAGACCAACATCGTGCCGGCCCGGCTGCGGCCCGCCGCGCTGTGGGTGCTGCGCTCCCGTCACCAGGCGCTGATGGCGCTCGAGCGGATGCGACGCACCGCCCCCCCGCCGCTGGCGCGCGCCGCCGAGCGGATCCAGCGCCACCTGATCACCGACAAGGACCGGCACGTGATGGTGCGGTCGGACGGTGGGCGCCGTCCGGTGTGGTCCCGCCGCGCGGCGCTCGGGCCGCCCGTCGCGTTCGGCCCGGACGACACCCTGGTCTGCGCCGGAACCGGCTGGTTCCACACCAATATCGAGGCGATCGCGCGGCACAAGCGGGAGACCGGCTTCCGGCTGGCCCTGCTGTGCTACGACATCATCCCGCTGCTGCTGCCGGACTGCTTCCAGCCCCACGACACCGCGATGTTCCGGTCCTATACGGACGTCGCCTTCCCGGCCGCCGACCTCGTGCTGGTGAACGCGCGCTGCACCCAGACGGACGTCCAGGCCTGGTGTCGCGCGCAGGGCCTGCCGCTGGCGCGCACCGCGGTCGTCCCGCTCGGTGCCGACGGGCCGATGCCGCCGTCCGACGACGCCGCGCCCCCGGCACTTCCCGGTGGCCTCGAGCCGGGCCGCTACGCCATGTTCGTCAGCACGCTCGAGCCGCGCAAGAATCACCGCGTCCTGGTCGACGCGTGGCGCCGGCTGATCGACGCCGGCGTGCCGCAGGCGACCGGCTTCCGGCTGGTGTTCGTCGGCCGCTTCGGCTGGAACGTCGAGCCCCTTCTGAAGGAAATTGCGGCGGACCCCCGGCTCGTCCGGTCCATCCTCCACCTGCCCGAGGCCGAGGACGGCCTCGTCGCCGCCCTCTATCGCGGGGCGGCCTTCTGCTGCTATCCCTCCCGCTACGAAGGTTACGGCCTGCCGGTGATCGAGGCGTTCCGATTCGGCAAGGCGGTGCTGGCGTCGACGGGGGGCGCGCTGCCGGAGGTGGTGGCGGAGTTTTCGCCCTGCATCGATCCCGACGACGCCGAGGGTTGGACCGTGATGCTGCGACGCTGGATCGAGGACCCGTCCGCCCGCGCCCTCTACGAGGCACGGATCCGGACGGCGTTCGGCCACCCGGGCTGGGACCAGGCGGCGGCGGCGTTCTTCGCACAGGTCGGAGGAGCGACCGGCATCGACGCCTGAGACGAAGCGGCGGGGGCACGCATGGCCGGCGGGACCGGCGACCAAGGCAGTCGAACGGCATCGCCGACCCGACACAGGCCGGTCGATTCGCGCGTGCACGACGTGGGCGCCGTGCTGGCTGGACCGACGGCGGCCGCAGCCGCCTATGTGCTGGCCTTGTCGCCGCTGGTGCTGACCAACTCGCTCTATCTCTCGAACGCGCTGGTCCTGGCGGTTCTGCTGCCGGTCGCCCTGCTCCGGACCTGGGTGGTCTCGGGCACGCCGGAGGGCGCGGCCGCGGTGCGGCTGCTCCCGCGATCGATGGTCCTCGGCGCCGTCCTGGCCTATCTGGCCGCGCTGACGATCGCCGCCGCCATGGAGCCCGATGCGACCGCGCGGATCGTCCGCCGTGACGCCCAATACGGGCTCGAGATCCTCGCCTTCGTCGCCGCGACGGCGTGCATGGCCGCCACCGGCACGACGTTCCTGCGGGTGCTGGTGCTCGGGCTCGCCGTCGCGGTCGCGACGAGCGCGGCCGTCAACATCGCGGCGTTCCTGCCCTCGTTCCCGGCCGACGTCGACGACCTCCAGGTCTGGCGCCTGACCGCCGTGCTGGGCATGCCGGAATACACCAACGCGACCAATGTCAGCGTGACCTACGGAATCGTGCTGGTGACGGCCGTCGCCGCCGCGACGGGCCTCGCGCGACAGTGGATCGAGAGGGCCGTGCTGTCGACGTCGGCCGCCGTGCTCGGCGTCGGGGTGGTGATGACCCAGGCGCGCGGCGCCGTGCTCGGGGTCGTCTGCGGGATCCTCGCGCTCGCCGCCACCCTGTCGCGGCGGGCCCGGATCCTCATCCTGATCGGCGCCGGCATCAGCCTCGTCGTGCTGGCGACGACACCGGTCGGGCCGGACTGGGTCCAGCGCGGGGCGAGTCACCGGCCGGCGGTGTGGCGGGCCTATGTCGACAAGATCATGGAGCACCCGCTGCTCGGCCACGGACCGCACGCGGACATCCGGGTGATCATCGCGCCCGACGTGATCATCGACCAGCCGCACAATCTGGTGCTCTCCGGCTTCGTCCGGGGCGGCATCGGTGCCGCGCTCGCAATGGTGGCGATCTTGGTCGCCGGGCTGTGGTGGGGCATCCGGCTGGTGCGTGCCGGCGGCACCGCCGTGCCGCTCTGCGCCTTCGTCACCATGGCGGTGTCCGGCATGGTCGACTACAACCTGCTGATCACCCGCTCGGCATGGCCCTGGCTGACCTTCTGGCTGCCGATCGGGCTCGCCGCCGGCGCCGAGATCGAGCTCCGGGCCCGGCAAGGCGCCACGCCGGACTGACGCGCCGCCGCTCTCACGGCGCCGCGGCGTCGAACCGGCGGCGCGCCTCCTCGATCCGCGGCGTGTTGTCGACCGCCCACTCGCCGAGATGCCGAATCGGCGCCAGCAGCGAGCGGCCGAGATCGGTCAGGGCGTAGTCGACCCGCGGCGGGATGGTGGCGAACATCGTGCGGGTGACCAAGCCGTCGCGCTCCAGGCTGCGCAGCGTCAGCGTGAGCATTCGCTGCGAGATGCCGCCGATCCGCCGCTTCAGCTCGTTGAACCGCAGCGGCCCCTCCCCCAGCAGGATGATGACCAGCACGGTCCACTTGTCGCCGATGCGGGACAGCACCGGGGCGAGGCGCTGGCATCCCCCAGGCACAAGGCTGTGACCGAGTACCACCGATGTTCCTCCTTGCAGGCCGGCAAGCCGGTTCAATAAATAGCGTCAGGCAAAAATCTATACTGCCTGCCACCCGAGCAAAAGCGAGACCCTCGTGACTCTTCGCCTCCACACCATCGTCGCCAGCACCCGTCCCGGCCGCGTCGGCCCCACCGTCGCCCGCTGGTTCCACGAGCGCGCCACGACCCACGGCGCCTTCGACGCCCATCTGGTCGACTTGGCCGAGTTCGCCCTGCCCGTCTACGACGAGCCCAACCACCCGCGGATGCGGAAATACGAGCACGCCCACACCCGGAAGTGGAGCGAGAGCGTGGCCGCGGCCGACGCCTATGTGCTGGTGACCCCGGAATACAATTTCGGCCCCACCCCGGCGCTGCTCAACGCCCTCAACTTCGTCTACTCGGAGTGGGGCTACAAGCCGGCCGCCTTCGTCAGCTACGGCGGCATCTCGGGCGGCATCCGGGCCGTGCAGATGACCAAGCAGATCCTCACCACGCTCAAGGTGATGCCGATTCTGGAGGCCGTGGTGGTCCCGTTCGTGGCCCAGCAGATCAAGGACGGCGCCTTCGTGCCGAACGACATCCAGACCGCCGCCGCCAAGGAGGTTCTGGACGAGCTGCAGAAGTGGGCCGGCGCCCTCTGCTGACCGCCTTCGTGACGGTGCGGTTGCGCCGCCTGCCGATCGGCCGCGCCTGGGAGGCGCTGCGCGAGGACGA
>NZ_NPEX01000162.1 GCF_003258865.1 Rhodoplanes roseus
GGCCCACGCCGCTACGCTGAAGCCCCTCGGCCATCACGGGGGGCAGCGACCGTCGGATCCTACTGCCCGCTGACAGTCGTGGTCGACTGCGACAATCCCCCGGCCCCGTTCAGGGTCATGCCGGTCAGCAGATTGGACGCGGGATTGCTCGTCGCATTGCTGGCCAGCGGCTGCCCTGCCGAACCGATCACGGTCGAGCCCGACCCGCCGCCGGTCGCGCCTCCGATGCCCGAGCCGCCGCCGGTTCCTCCGGCCGCCCCGATCGCAGTGTCGGGATTGATCATCGCATACGCATCCTTGGCCGGGGTGCTGTTCGAGCCGGCGACGGCGAGCTGGATCTGGGTCGCAAAGGCCTGATCCGGCCGGAGACATATCCGATAGGCTTGGCCGAGGCCCGATCCGATGGCCGATTGCTGGTTACCGTTGGCGCTGCCGAGCAATGTCATGACCGGAGACAGGGCCGCGGGGTCGGACGCGACGAGATCCCGGACCTGGGAGATCAGCTGGGCGCCGCCGTCCGGATGCTGGGTGAGCAACTGGCCCGGATTGCCCAGAAATCCGCCGACGGCCTGTGCGGGCAACTGCTGACGCGCATCGTAACATGCCGCATTCGCGGCGCCGGACGTCGCGAGAAGCGCTGCGGTCGCGAGACACTTGGTGAGCCTGCCGTTTAACATCAGAAGTTCCCTTCGACTATCGAAGAGACGCTATCATAAGGCGTGCGAGTGGCAAATGAAATCCCACTCACGATACGCCCTGTTACGGTTAGTATCGCACAAGGTTTTCGCAACAAGTATCATAGTGGGACGGACGCCGATCGCGAGTATGCGGGCCGGGTCGCCGCCTCGCTCGACGAAACGGGCGTGCCGGTCACCTCCGGCCGTACGATGCCTCGCGCATCATCCGCGCGGTCCCGCTCCGCGAATGCCTGAGCGAGCCCCACACCGAAGACACCGAAGACGACGATGGCGCATCCCGGCACCTGGAGCGAGAAGTCGATCGACGTGTGCAGGCCAGCGAGCACACCGACACACAACCCGGCGAGAGGAAGCATGCGATCACGACGGCGGACCAGGCTGCCTCGGGCGAGGACAGCCACGCCGCCGATCCAGCCGAGAGCGACGGCTGTCGCGAGCGGCACGCCGACCTCCGATGCGATCTCCAAGGGCGTGCTGTGAGCGGCGTTCCAGATGCCCCACGGCGACAGCTCGATGTCGCGATACCCCGGAAAGACATACGTGAAGGCGCCAAGACCGCGCCCGATCCAAGGATGATCCGCGATCATCCGCAGAGTCGATCGCCACGCTGAAAGACGCCCCTCGTCGGAGAGCCCATGCGCCTCGAATCGGGCACCGACGCCGCCGCCGAGCGACTGCAGCACCACAACCGCACAAAGCAACGCAGCGACCGTGACCAGCGTGGCTCGGCCGACCCCGCAGAACCGGCGGCGGAAGAACACCACCGTCGCGAGCACGAGCGTCAGAAGTGTCAGAACCGAACCAGCGCGCGAGGCCGTCAAGAGCGTTGCAACGAGGCACAGTGCAGTCGCCCAGAGTGACGTCGGAACGGGCCTTCTCGCTCCTGTCTCGCCCCAAATGCCGGCGAACAAAGCGTCATGCCATCCACGTGGCCGATCAGCCCACCGGCGCCTGACATCCTCGAGAAGGAAGAGGAACCACAACAGGGTGCAGGACCCGAAATACGTCGCAGCAGTGTTCCGGTTGACGAAGGTCCCCGTCAGGTTGCCGACATAGAACGTCTTCTCACGCCAGAGGATCGAACCGGGGAACAGTGCGAGCGCTACGATTCCATAAGCCGCATACGCCACCCCGGCCCATGCCGTCGCGCGCAGGAGCCTGCGGGCATCCCGACGATCCGCTCCGACCGAGAGCGCCAGGACGAGCGCAAGAACGCATGCGAGCGGTGTTCCGAGCGCGAAGAGCGGCTCCCACCGCACTGCAGCCGCATAGGGCGACACCGGACTGCCCAGCAGCGCTGCCGTCTCCGCCCAGGCCCTGTCGAGATCAGAGAACCAGGGCCGCGACGAAAGCTGCTCGTGAAGCACGACCGCATAGCCGAGAAGCAGCAACGCAACTCCCGCGAGCACACCATAATGTGGCGGCCGGAAGCGCTGAACCGGCGCCCAGGCCACGCCCAGGCCGAGCCATCCGCACCAGACGGCCACCGTAACGGGATCCCGGGATCCGAAGGGAAGCGGCGCGAGGGTGAGGGCGGCGACGAGGATCCAGAATGCGCCCTGGTCGCCCATCGCCGGCCTTCGCGGCGAGGTGTCGGCCCCGGGATCCGGGTGCACCTCGCCACGCGACGACCCGCGGTCTTGTCGCTTATCTGATCGCACTGGTGGCCGCCGCCGTCACACCCGAATGGATCCGGCTGTTGTAGCGGGCGATGTAGATGTCGTTGATCAGGTTCACACCGTTGTCGGAGGTTCCGATCGCCGTGTTGAGGAAGTTCAGGAACTTCGTCGCATCGACCTGTGCGGCATTCGCGACATAGACGATGTCGAAGGGGCGCATCTGCACCTTGGTCGCATGGAAGTATCCGGCGGGATCCTGGAAGCTCACCGTGAACACGATCGGAATCAATCCGCTGGTGAACTTCGAGCAGTCGACCCCGAGTTTCTCGGCCACCTCCCGCGGCTCGCGGCGGTAGAGGAAGATCGAACCGGGATCGGCCTGCGTGTCGAACAGCCCGCCCGCCTTCGCCACGGCCTGAGCCAGATTGATCTTCCAGGCGTCGAAGTTGAACTCGCCCTGCTGCCCGGTGGCGCCGAACGCCAGGAACTTCATCGGCTCGCGATAGACATAGATGCGGTCGCCCGGCTGCACGTAGATGTTGTTGACCGGCATGTACACCAAATTTGCGAACGGGACAGTGGCGCGCTTGCCGCCGCGCTCGAGCAGAACCCAAGTCTCCCACCCGTTTCCGCTGATGCCACCCGCACGAGTCAATGCGTCCGTGATCCGATCGAGTGCGCCCGTTGCCGGCATCGGATAGCGCGTGGGCGCCCTGACGTCGCCCACGACGCTGACGAGCGAGGTCCGTTGCTCGGACAGAGACACGACGACCTGCGGCTCGATCGCCCGGTTTCTGATCCTTTCGACGATCTCGGACTGGACCTGGACGTTCGTCCGACCCGCCGCCTTGATGATACCGGCGTAAGGAACGGTGATATTGCCGTCGTTGTCGACCGTCTGGGACGGCAGGGTCACGTAATTGCCCGGGCGTACGCCCGCTTCGATCGGAATGAAGAGGCCGCCGGCAGCGGCTTCGAAGATCGTCACGTTGACGACGTCGCCGATCCCGAACTTGATACCGCTGGGAGGGCGACGATCGGTGAAGACCCCGCCGAGAATGTTGGGCTCGTAGCTCTCCAGCACCTGAACGGCGTGGGCGTCGAGCCGCACAAGCGCATACGGCAGCGTGGGACTCGTCTCCGTCCGGACCTCGAGGCTGGCGGGGCCGGACATCGGGATGAAGCCGCACCCCGCGAGGCCGGTCAGCAAGAGCAAGAGCACCGCCCTCGATACCAGAGATGGTATTCGCATGTCCCGCCCCGAAGTTCCGTACTCGTCACATAACACGCCGAGTGATAACCGTACCTTGCTGCTCGTACAATAACGGATCTGTTGTTCAACGTGCGATGGCAAGGTTTCGGAGCCGGACGTTGCGATGCAGCAACACTACTCATGCCGAACGCGGCAACCGAAATCGTCGCTCGCGACACGGTTTCGCTTCGCGTTCCCGGTACACACCGCCGGGAGTCGCAGAGACACCCCACGAGGTCGGTTGCGGAAGAACCCGCGGTTGTTCTGAGGTTACCAAGGGCATGTCATATGTGCTCTTCCGGCCGGCATGATAAGGTTGGACTTGTCGAACGCCGACATACGCTCCGTCGCCGGCCGTCACTGCTGTCCCACGCGGCACGGCTCGGACGAGGCGAGGCGAGGCGAGCTGAAAACCCGAGGGCGGAAGATGGTCAGGCCGCCGCCTGCGGCAGGAACTTTGCGAGCGAAGTCCGACAAGAGGAGACGAGCAGCCGTGTTGCGCCCCGTTGCAGATCGTCTGGCTCGGCGCGCCGCCATTCCGTGGTGCCACGGCCGACTGTTCCAAACGTCTGCGGAGTCCAGAAGCGCCCATGTTGCCGAACCGCCACACAGCCGGACATACGCGTCGACGCCACGATCAGCCCGTGTTATCGCTAGAATGTTACGTCGACACAACATAGCATGATTAACACAACATTGCCACCTGCGGCCGATAACGTGTCGAGCGTCCTTGAAAGCGAGATCGAGTCCGTTGCTCCGCCACACCGGGCGCGCGGCGGCCTCCCGTATTCGATCATCTCGACACTGTTCGCTCTCGTCGATTCGGCCATCATCGTCGGCTCCGGCGTGGCGGCGGGAGCGGCATACCAGCTCGCCTTCACCGGGAGCCCGCAAGACATCGAGGTGTACGCCGGGCTCGGCCTTGTCGCCTGCGTGACATACGCGCTGGGCGGCTATCATCTCGGAATCTATCGTCTTCATCATTTACTGCAGCGTCATCGGGACTACACCCGGGTACTCACGAGCTGGTGCTTCGCCGTTCTGGCACTGACCGTAGTCCTGTTCCTGTTCAAGGTCGGGGCGGAAGTATCGCGAGGCTCTGTTCTCGGCCTCGCCCTGCTCGGTGGGGTTTCGCTGATCGGGTGGCGCCGCACGGCGACGCGGGGACTGCATTCGGCGGTCGTCGGGGGGGTGATCCGCGGCCGGCGCGCGCTGCTGATCGGCACACCCGACGAGCTCGCCCGCCTCACGCGCCGGGACCTGCTGGTATCGTTCGGTGCTGAAGAGATCGAGCGTGTGACCCTGTCGGCGACGCCCGCCGGGTCCGGCGCGCCCACGATCAGCGCATCGAGACATCCCGAAATCGACCGCGCCTTCGAGCGGTCCCGCGCGGTTCCACTCGACGAGGTTCTCCTGGCGATGCCCTGGTCGGATGGGGATGGCCTCGATCTGGTCCGGCAGAGTTCGCGTATGTCTCCACTTCCGGTACGATTGCTGCCGGATCGCGCGGTTTCGGCAGTTCTGGGCAACGACGACGCGACGGCGCGGCAGTCGTTCACAGTCGAGATCCAACGGGCGCCCTTGTCGGCCCTGGAACGCGCGGCGAAGCGGCTCATGGATGTCGGTGTCGCTACCGCCTTCTCGGTCATTCTCGCGCCGCTGATGCTCGTCATCGCCGCAGCCGTCCGGGCGGATTCGCCCGGCCCGATCATCTTCCGGCAAAGGCGCAAAGGCTTCAATGGACGCGAGTTCGTCGTCTTCAAGTTCCGCACGATGACGGTTCTGGAGGACGGCACGTCGATCGCGCAGGCCCGCAGACGCGACCCGCGGGTCACCCGCCTGGGCCGCCTCCTCCGCCGGACGAGCATCGACGAGCTTCCTCAGCTTTTCAACGTGCTGCGCGGCGAGATGTCGATCGTCGGGCCACGGCCGCACGCGGTCGCTCACGACGACGAATACGGCAAGATCATCGCGAATTACGCGTTCCGGCACCACGTCAAGCCCGGCATGACGGGCTGGGCACAAGTCCACGGGTATCGCGGCGAAACCGCTCAGCTGCACTTGATGGAGAAGCGCGTCGCTCTGGACTTATGGTACATCAACAATTGGACGATCGCTCTGGACTGCCGAATCATCTTCAGGACGATCTTCGAGCTACTTAGACGTCCGAATGCGTATTGAGTGCGTCGCCTTCGCACACTCACCAGATGTCTACCACTAAACCGCCGCAAGCCGTGCGTAGTTGCGCCACAATTTTCGGGATTCGGAACCTCAATATTTGACCTGAATCAAGTCGCAACATCCAGAATTCGCGGCACTATCTTATGGCGATTCAAGGAATTCACGTTCTCGTCATGCCGCAAGGCGTCATGAAAAACCTGGTTTGTTTGTTCTGGAAAAGCAGTGTAGACAAGCAACATAGCGGGGAAACGTGAGATCTGTCCCGGGAACGAACAAGATGGTCGGAAGGCGTCACGGCTCGGAGGAAATTGCCGACAATCTGGCCCAGGCGGACGAGTTGGCCGCCAAGGGAAAGAATCAGCAGGCGATTTCGAAGGCTCTGGGCATCAGTGTCATGACATATCATCGGTGGCGCAAGATGCGCGCGCCGATGGTCGCCTCCAGTAGGGCCCAGGACTCCGCCGATGGCAGACGCCAGTCCAGCTCTCCCCCCGCTCACAGTAACGATAGTCCAGCGTCCGAAAGCTCCGACCGTTTGATCGAGCTCGAGAGAGAGAACTTTCGCCTCAGACGTCTGGTGACCGACCTCCTCCTCGAAAAGGTCGGCCTCGAAGAAGAGCTGAAAGACCGCCAAGATGCCGGAACCCGTCGTTCTCGTCGGGTGTGACCGAGCAGCATTGCGATGCCGACTGGCGAATGAGTAGTCGATAGAGCCGTCGACTGCTGTGATGAACATCACACTCTCGACGATTTTTCTTCGACGTCACAGAACGAGCCTGCACGGCGGACAGTCCAGGCGTGTGACCGACGATAATTTCTATCCCGAAGCAAGCCACCTCGCCTGCTGCAGCGAGAGCGCTGACCAGCGTCTCGTCTCGATCGCTGCTCACATCTGTCCTTGGCGAACCGTGTTCTACTCTGTCGCCTTGCTGCCGTCCCCTCGGCACTGATCGAGGCGTTCGGGCGTGCCGGTTGTCTTGCGCAGACCTCCGAGACCCCGCAGTTCCGTACGAAGCGTCCAACCCTGTCGGCGCTTGAACTCCGGCGTGTTCGGCTCGGACGAGTACGCCGACCCGTGCTTGCCGCATCTCCGTCCTCCTTCGTTACAGCCGGCGCGTTCTTATTCTAATGCCTTCAACCAGAAGGCGATCAGCACCGTCGCCGGCACCGCCACACCGGCGTGGCCTCCGGCCGGGTCGCAACTGCTGGCACATTCCGAGGCGCCCCGTCACGCACTCGGAGGCTCGTTCGGCATGCACGCCGCGGTGAAATCCGGGAACTGTGAACGAAGACGTCCCGAGGCATCGGTCTCGGTTGCTTCTGAATTCCCGAGGACTATCATATTGATCTCATGATAATGGTAATGAAAACTTCACCCTCGATCGACGACCGTGTCCGAAACCAGCAACCAGTCGACGAGCAGCGCCATCCTGGACATCTTCACTCTCCACGGACGTCGACTTTCCGTGCAAGCGGAAGAGTCCATCATGAGTCGTGGTCTTCAGATCGAGCGCGTGCACTATCTGGTCCAGGGCCAGGTTCTGATGCATTCGTCGTCGCCGGACGGCCGCGAGACGGCCTTCAACATCGTGCGGCGGGGGGAGCTGGTCGGCCTCACCGGGATCGCTTCCAACAATTTCGCGTCCTACGACGCGACCACAATCAGCCCGTGCGAATTTCTGACCGTCGAACGTAATCTGTTTCAACGTCTGGTTCTCGAGAATCCGGCCGCGATGCAGGAGGCCATCGACCGGCTCGTCGCGTTCATTCGTCACGCAACCGGCTTGGCGGAAAGTCTCGCCTCTCAAAGTCTGAAAGCGCGATTGGCGAGATGGATCCTGACCCGCCTCGAAGACGATGGAGTGGCGCTCGAGCCGGGTGCTGTGTTGCCGATCGACTTCAGCCAGAGATTGATCGCGGCACTCGCCGGAGTTTCCCGTGAGACCGTCAACCGTCAGCTCAAATATTGGGCCGAGGACGGAATTATCAGTTTCTCTGGGCGGACGTTGCGGATTCTGCGGCCGAAACAGCTCTTGTTCATAGCAGGTTACAACAACGACAGGCAGGACGGCTGATTTTTAGCCGCTGTGATGTTCGTCACATTATTTTGGCCGCAGATTTGCTAGAACACCCGGCGAGCCTACAGACCGATCAAACTACGGACCGATCAAAGGTGAGGACAAGCGTGGTTTCTCTCAAAAGCGCCCGGATGCTCTTCGTACCCCGACGTTCGCAAGCCACTGTACATGACTTCGAGAGGGCCGTGCGGGAGCGGCGACAGGCTCGTGCAGTGTCGGTCCTGGAGAAGGAAAACACCGAACTCGTCCGAATCGCGAACGAGACGCGCCGCGAGATCGAACAGCTCCGCAAGCACTTGGCCGAGCTTTGAGCCTCCGGGCAGAGGGCACGGGGAGCGGCCGGTCGGGGGAGAGAACGTGACCTCCATCGCATGCCGCTGAAGGACCCGAAGCGCTCGGCCTACAAGCAAGGCGCGCGGCCGCGTCTCTGACAGCTTGTGATATCCATCGGAATGATCGCCGGCTCCTGCCGAGCCGCCGATCATTCACGACCTCCGAAAGACACGCGGGCGCAGCCATCATTCCGATCCGGCTCTCGGCAGAGGCGGAATTAACATTGCGACTCTCGACCCGCGAGACCGATCTTCGCAAGACTCACCTCATTCGCCATCACATTAACATATGTGGTCGAAGCGTGAAAGCCGCAAAGCGACCCCGCGCCGACTTTTCTGAGCGCGATGGCGGCACGTATTCCTTCGAAACGACCACGATGCCACCCCGTCGGCGCTCGGCGCCTAGACCCGAAGCTCATCGGGCGGAGCGAACGATCCGATAGCGGTCGTCAAATCAGAAGAACCTCCTCGCCCTCGATCATCAGGCAGCTCAATCGACCGGTCGCCTAAGCACCGCTGTCGATGTTGTTCGGGTTCGAGTGGAACTCCGGTTCCCGCACCGGCGTGTGCCCGTGCACGATGATCTTCTCGTGCGGCTCTTCGGAAGCGAGGAACTCCTCCCGAATCCAGAGCAGATCCTGTTCCGTCTGGTGCGTCAGCGAAATGCCGGGCCGAACGCCCGCATGCACGAAGTAGAAGTCGCCCAGATCGAAACAGGGCAGCAGAGAGTCCAGAACAGCCCTGTGGTGCCGTCCAACGCCCGACACCATTGCTGCGACAGCTCCGCGAGCTCCGGGTCGCTCGGGTTCACGGAAGGCCGTAAGCCGTAGGTGATCAGAGTCTCCAGCCCCCCCCCGAATCGCCCCCAGCTCCGAAGCACGGCGGGATCGCTCGTGAAGTCGAGCGCGATGCTCTCGTGATTTCCCTTCAGGAACACGGCATCGCGTGTTCGGTTGCGCCGGATCAGCAGGTCGAGCACGTCGCGCGATCGCGGCCCATGGTCGACGTAATCTCCGCGATGGATCTCGACGGCGTGCTCGGTGCGATGCTCGTGCAGATCCGCATCGATGCGCGCGAACACGTCGCGAAGCAGGTCGTCGCGCCCGTGAACATCGCCGATCGCATGGATCCGGCAGCCCGGCGGGGCCGACGGAGGCGCCTCTTTTCTCGTCCCGAAGAGCCACACGAGATCCCGGGTCCGTTCGCGTTCGGCGCGTCGCGCGTGCTTCGCCTCGGATGGCAAATCGGACCCGGCACATCCATCGCCGCCGAAGTCATATCGGTCGGCGTTTCACATCATTTCCCGCGAATTATAACATAAGTCGGCTCTAATATCGATTTTAGTATCGTAAGTATATCATATTATCATAATGTCGCCACCGAGTCTTGGTTGACCGATGCTTAAGTCAGGGCCGCGACTTAGACTCAACAGTACGAGCGAATTCTATTCAAGTTGAGCGACGGCGGCGAACGTGACTGCAATCGACTCCGGGCCACCATCGTCCCCGCCAGGAATACATGGAGCGGCGGTGATGGGACTCGGAGATCGGTCGGTCGCGATAGCGGCTGCGTTGGCAGCGACCTTCTGGGGGTTCGCGGCGGAGGCGGCGTTCTTCGGAATGCCGCGGACGCTGAAGCAACAGGTGGTCCGGCTGCAGTTCGACGGCCCGGCCGCGGCGCCCATGGCGCACGCCCGCTTCTGCCTGCAGTATCGGGATCAATGCAAAGTCCGCCGCACGGTGTTCCGGGGCGGCCCGGCGAAGCTGACGGCCGAGCGCTGGGCAGAGCTCAACCGCGTCAACACCGAGGTGAACAGGGCCATCCGGCCGGAGCCGAACACGCTGGGGGTCGCCTATGAGCGCTGGCTCATCGGACCGAGTGCCGGCGACTGCAACGACTACGCCGTGACCAAGCGGCACGAGCTGATCCGTCGCGGCTGGGCCGCTCGCAATCTCCTTCTGGCCGAGGTCGTGGTCGCCTCGGGCGAGCACCACCTGGTCCTGGTGATCCGGACCACGGACGGCGACGTGGTGGCCGACAACCTCAATGCGAACATTCGTCCTTTGACGGCACCACGTTATCGCTGGCTGCGGGCCCAATCCCCGGTGAACCCGCTGTTCTGGACTGCCATTTCCCGCTTGTCGGCGTGACCCGGTAGGGCGCGGTCGGCGCTCGCATCGCGCAGCCGGCGGGGCCTTGCGGCTCTAGCTCGGCCCGCCCCCGTCCGGCGCCCGGGCCGGCACCCGCCCTGGACGACCGTCGCGCTGAGCGACGCCCAGGCCGAGCACCAGGGCCGCGAACGCCATCGGGCCGAGGTCGAACAGGCTCGTGTCCTGATGAGCTCTGATCATCAGGATCAGCACGCAGGCCGCGGCCGCCGCGGCAAACGACGCGTCGCGGCGGCGGCGAAGCGCACCGTGCAACAGGACCCCCGCGACGGCGATCGGCAGGAAATCGAGGACCGCACGCCCAATCCAGCCGATCGGCTCAGCCGACTGGTCGACCGCGACGCGCGCGGACACGGCCCCGCTCAGCGACAGCGACACGGCCACGAGCGTCACCGCCAGGCCACCGATCACCAGCACGCCCTGCCCGAGCCAGGTTCCGACACCGATGCGGCGGACCGCGACGATCAGGCCGAATAGACCGAGTCCGGCGGCCGTCGCCATCGGCAGCGCATCGTCGTGGAAATAGCCGATCGCAAACGCGCAGGACGCAAATGCCAGCACAGCGGGAACGAGCCGCTCGACTCGGCGGGCCAACAGGGCGGCCGAGCGCGGATCGCGCCGCTCCAGGGCGTTCATCGACACCGCCGCCGAAAGCACGACACCCAACGCCACGATCGTGTCGAAGCCGGCCCGAAGCCCCTGCCCCAGTTCCCCGAGAAACGTCGCGCCGCCGAGGTCGTGACCAATCACCACGACCGCCATCATGCCGGCGGCCGCGGTGAGACCGCGTAGCGCCCACTCGGCCCGTCGCCGCTCGAGAGTGGCTCCGCAGGCCGCGACAATGATCCCGAGGGCCAGCCCGTATCGGCAGAGCGACGGCCACGCCCAGTCCGAACTCAGATCGACGGTGCCGGCGCGGGCCAGCAGGATCACGGTGATCGCGACAGTCACGGGCGCTGCCGCGATCGCCAGTATCGGCGCGAGCGCCCGGGCGCACCGTGCCGGATCACCGGACCACCGCACCGCGGCGGCTGCCAGGATGATGCCGGCGGCGAGCAACGAGGCCTGGAGCAGCGGCACCGTCGTCAGGGTAAACAATGCGTTGACGAGAAGAACCAGGCCCAAGAATGCGAGCGCCACGTGCCAAGCCGATCGTTAACATCCGCGGCATGACCGGCCGCGGCCCGCCCTATGTCAAAGCATACTGCGACGGACCTGTTTCACATGACAAGGTCGCGTGCGACCCGGATCCGGCGCCAAACCAGCGGACGGGTCAGGGTTCGACAGCAGGCGCCGCCCGGGTGCGCCGCGGCAAGGCCAAGGACTGGGCGCGGGCGCACACCATCAGGTGGTTCGCGACGACTCCTGCGAGATAGCCGGCCTGCAGCACGAGTCCGACCACCAGGACATCCGCGAGAACGCCCGCAGCCGGCGCGTGGCGAACGAGTCCGACGAGCGCGACCCCCGCCGCAAGCAGGATGAACACCGGCACCAGGCTCAGAACGCTATAGCGCATGCCGAGAACGGCACCGACCAGCCCGACGAACATGAAAAGAGCAGACGCCGACATGAGACCCTCGCCCGACGAGAGTTCACGCCAGGCGTTAAGGATCGTCTAAGCTCCTGCCCGAATTCAACCGCATTCCCTCCCGACAGGAAGATGCGGCTGCGAAACGCAAGCAAGGCGGGCAGCATCGTCACGCCACCCGCAGGCCGGCGCTCCAGACCCGTCGCACCGCGCAGACACCGTCGACCCAGCGAACCCGGATGAGATCGGCGCGCTTGCCGACGGCGATCTCGCCGCGATCCGACAGGCCCACGGCCTCGGCGGGCGTCAGGGTGGCGGTCCGCACCGCCGCCGGAAGATCGATCGACGGAACGACTTCGGGCAGCCGCATCACAGCGAACAGAAGGCTGGACGGCACGTAGTCGGACGAGAGGATGTCGAGGAATCCGGCGTGTGCGAGATCGGAGGTCGCGACATTGCCCGAATGCGAGCCACCGCGCACGAGGTTGGGCGCGCCCATCAGCACCCGGACGCCGGCTGCGTGGAGGGCCTCGGCCGCTTCCGGCGTGGTCGGAAACTCGGCGATGGCGATCTCGTCGCGAACCGCATCCTCGACATGCTGGAGCGTCGTGTCGTCGTGGCTCGCCAGCGGCACATCGCGCTCACGCGCGAGCGCAACGAGCGCACGGTAGTTGGACTGGGCGTGCGCCGCCTGGAGCTCGACACGACGGGCAAAGAGAGCATCGAGCGCGGCGTCGCTGAGACCGGTCTTCTTGCCGCGATAATAGGTTCGCAGCTTCTCCTCGTCCCGGAACTGGCGCTGCCCCGGGGTGTGGTCCATCAAGGAGAGCAACCGCACATCCGGCCGGTGAATCAGCTCTTCGGCTTCGGCGACCGCGTGCGGCATGGGCACCTCGCACCGGAGATGAAGGAAGTGGTCGACCCGCAGCAACCCGGCGTCGCGGGCCGCGCCGATGGCGCGGGCGAGAGTCGCGGCCTCGCCGTCAACCTCCTCGACGCCCTCCTCTCGCCAGATCCGCAAGGAGTCGAGCACCGTGGTGATGCCGCTGGTCGCGATCTGCCCGTCATAGGCGATCACGGCCGCGGCCGGCGGCCAGGTGACGGAGGGGCGCGGCATGTAGTGCGCCTCGATGTGGTCGGTGTGCAGCTCGATCAGCCCAGGCAGCACCAGCTCACCCCCGCAATCCTCGCCGCGCCCCGGCGCCCCCCCCTCGCCGATCTCCACGATCCTGCCGTCGACGGCGGCCACCCAGCCGTGCTCGATCACGTGATCGGCGAGCACCAGGCGGGCATTGGTCAGGAGGATGTCGCCGGATTCGGTCATGTCTCACTCGGGCTCGTGAAGGTTGTGACGTCGACGACGCGGTCGGCGATCTTTCGGCGGACGTCCTCGTCGTGGACGACCGCGACGACGGCTGTTCCACGTCGCTTCTTCTCACCGATCAGCTCGACGACCCGCGTACGATTGGCGGCGTCGAGCGAGGCGGTCGGCTCGTCGAGCAGCAGGATCGGTCGCTCCGGCAGAAATCCGCGGGCGATATTGATGCGCTGCTGCTCGCCACCCGAAAAGGTCGCCG
>NZ_NPEX01000163.1 GCF_003258865.1 Rhodoplanes roseus
GGAATGACGAAGACAATCACGCCACCAGCGCGGCGCGGACCACGGCGAGGTGGCTCTCCTTGCGACGCGAGAGTGCCTGGCGGCGGCGGTAGAGGTTCATGCGGACGTTGCGCTGCGGCGCGATCGGCAGCGCGCGCAGCACGCCGAGCGCGACCTCGACGTCGACGCAGGCGCGCGGCACGATGGCGAGGCCGCGGCCGGACTGCACGATCACCTTGATGGTCTCGATGTTGTCGGCGACCGCCAGGATGTTGGGCCGGATGCCGAGCTCGGCGAACATCGCGTGGACGACGCGGCCGTAGCCGACCGACAATTCGCTCATCACGATCGGCTCCAGCACCAGCCGGCCGAGATCGACGGCGGTCGTGCCTCGCGCCAGCGCATGCGAGGGATGCGCGATCAGCGTCAGCTCGGCCTCGGCGAGCGGCTCGAACACGATGCCGGGCGGCACGTGCTCGGGATCGGATTCGATCGCCAGCCCGGCATCGATCTTCTCCTCGGCCAGCAGCTCGAAGATGGTCCTGGTCGGCGCGGTGAGGATCTCCAGCCGCACCGTGCGGAGCTGGTCGGGCACGTCGCGAAACAGCTTCGGAATCACGATCTGGGCCATCCCGGAGCCCATGGCGAGCGTCAGCGTCTCGGACGGCGCCCGCTTGAGCCGCCGGGCGATGTCGCCGAGGCTGTCGAAGTCGCCGACGACGCGCTCGGCCTCGTAGAAGAAGGTGCGGCCCGCCTCGGTCACCTCGATGCCGCGCGGCGTGCGACGGAACAACGAGAAGCCGATGCTGGCCTCCAGCATCCGCACCTGCTCGCTCACCGCCGACTGCGACACGTTCAGCCGCTCGGCGGCGCGCGTAAAGCTGCGCTCCTTGGCGACGCTCAGGGCGTAGCGGATCCGACGGAGTTCCATGTCGGGCGCCTCCGTCGATCCGTTACGTGATCAGACGCGAACACCCCGCCGCGCGGCGTCGAGGGCCGCACCGATCAGCCGCTCGTCGGCACCGGGCGCGCCGATCAGCGACAGGCCGACCGGCAGGCCGTCGACGGCGGCGAACGGCATCGTCACCTGCGGCGTTCCGGCCATGCCGGAGACCGCCGTGAGCGCGATGATGCCGGCGCGCAGGCCCCACATCGTGGAGCGCTTCTGCCCCGCGGGCGGCGCCGGGAACGGCGTCGTCGGCAGCGCGATCAGGCTGCCGTCGGCCAGCAGCGTGTGGACGCGCTCGCGCACCTGCTCGCGCGTTTCGCGCGCCATCGAGAGTTCCTCCGGGCTCGCTCGGGTGCCGCGCAAAAAATTGTCGGCGACCTCGAACGAGAAGCGCGGATTGGTGCTGTCGATCCACTCGCCGAAGGTGGTCCAGGCCTCGCGGCCCTGCAGCATCGCCTGGTGCGACGACCAGTCGGACAGGCCGGTCGGCGACAGCCGCACGCGCTCGATCGCGGTGCCGTCGCCGAAGGCGCGCATCAGCGCCGCCTCGACGGCCGCGGCGGTGTCGGGCTCGGCGACCGCGAACGCGTCGTCGGCCAGGAAGATGCGCTTCGGCCGTACGGCCTCGATCGACGACTCCAGCAGCACGGCGGAGACGCGGGCGAACACCTCGGCGTCGTCGGCCATCCAGCCGACCGTGTCGAAGCTCGGCGCCTGCGGCAGCATGCCGGCGACCGGCACCCGGCCGTGCGTCGTGCGGATGCCGAAGAGGCCGCAGAACGACGACGGCACCCGCACCGAGCCGGCCGTGTCGGTGCCGATGGCGAACGGCACGGTGCCGCCGGCGACCGCCGCGGCCGAGCCGCTCGACGAGCCGCCCGGGATGCGGCCGGGCGCGCGCGGATTGGTCGGCGTCCCGTAGAACGCGCTCTCGCCGAAGATGCCGCGCGAGATCTCGTCCGTGATGGTCTTGCCCACCATGGTGGCGCCGGCCGCGACCAGCGTCTCGATCGCCCAGGCCGTCTCCTCGGCGGGCGGATGGGTGTCGCGCCAGTCGAAGTTGCCGCCGCCGGTGCGGACGCCCTTCACGTGGAACAGATCCTTGGCCCCGAAGGTCAGCCCGGTGAGCGGGCCGCCCGGCTTGCCGTCGAGGCGCACCGTGACGTCGTGGCAGAAGGCGTTGTGCGGATCGGCGAGAGCGGCGGCGTCGGTCATGCGGCGAATCCTGGCGCGATCGTCGGGGTCGGAACGAGCTGCTGGATCATGCGGGCGACGCCCAGCACGGTCGCCTCGTGGAGGCGCGGCGCGGCGACCTGCAGGCCGACCGGCAGGCCGTGGCCGTCGAGCCCGGCCGGCACCGAGGCGGTGGGCACGCCGACCAGCGTGAGCACATAGGTCGGGGCGATCCAGTCGATGTAGCTGCGCATCGGCTTGCCGCCGATATGGGTGGGATGGTTCTGCTCGACCGGGAACGGGGGCACCGGGGCGCAGGGCGTGAGCAGCACGTCGAAGCGGGAGAAGAACGCACAGGTGCGCTCCCACAGCCGCGCCCGCGCCGCCTCCGCCTCGACCACCTGGGCGAGCGTCAGCGACTGGCCGTATTTGATGTTGCCGGCGAGGTTCTTGCCCATCTTGTCGATCTGGTCGAGGCGCGACCGGTGGGTGAGCAGCACGGCGGCGCCGCGCAGCACCGGAAAGGCCTCGCAGCCCTCGGCCAGATCCAGCACCGTGTCCTCGACGACGGCACCGGCGTCGGCCAGCACATGGGCGGCGCGGCGGCACAGCGAGGCGATGCCGCTCTCGATGCCGACGCCGGAGACGTCGTCGACATAGCCGACCCTCAGACCCTTCACGGAGAGGTTCCGCATCTGCTCCAGAAGGCCGTCCATGGTGACCGGCAGCGAGATCGGCGAGGCGTCGCTCGGCCCGGCGATGGCCGACATCATCAGCGCGACGTCCTCGGCGGTGCGGGCCATCGGGCCGGCGACCCGCAGGGCGTCCCAGGGCAGCGCGCTCGGCCGCAGCGGCGTCAGGCCGGGCGTCGGGCGCAAGCCGACGACGCCGCAGAACGAGGCCGGCACGCGCAGCGAGCCGCCGAAATCGGTGCCCTCGGCGAGCGGGATCAGACCGGCCGCCAGCGCGGCGGCGCCGCCGCCGGTCGAGCCGCCGGCCGACAGGCGCGTATCCCAGGGATTGCGGGTGACGCCGAACACCTCGTTGAACGTGTTGGCGCCCGCCGCGAACTCCGGCGTGTTGGTCTTGGCCACCACGATGGCGCCGGCCGCCTTGAGGCGGCGCACCACCTCGGCGTCGGCCGCCGGGATGTTGGTCTCGTAGAGCTTCGAGCCGAAGGTGGTGCGGATGCCGGCCGTCGGCGTCACGTCCTTGATGCCGACCGGCACGCCGTGCAGCGGCCCGAGCGGGTCGCCCCGCATCACGGCAGCCTCGGCGGCGAGCGCCGCCTGGCGGGCCTGCTCCCGGGCGATGGTGCAGACCGAGTTGATCGGCCCGTCGCGGCGCTCGATCCGGTCGATGACGGCCTCGACGACCTCGCACGGCGATATCTTGCGGGACCGGATGGCTTCGGCGAGCGGGACGGCATCGAGGCGGGCGAGATCCTCGGCAGAGGACACGGAGGTGGTCATGGAAAGCCTTCGACAGTGAGGCCCGGGCGGACCCTTCGGCCCTGCTTAGCAGCGCGCCCGAACGCATGCAAAAAACGTGCAGATCAATCCGGGCCCCGGTCGGCCAGGTCGTCACCCGGACTGTAAACCAACTTGGACAAGACGCCCCATCCGATCATACACTCGTCCATCGCCGGCCGTTCGGGCGCGCCCCGACCCAGCGGCGCTGCTCGCCCCGGACCCGAACCGCATGAAAGCTCCGCCCCCTTCGCCCCAGCTCCGCCCCGTGGCCGCCGGCGCCTATGCCTGGCTCGGCGACGACGGCGACTCCAATGCCGGCGCCGTCGATGCCGGCGACTCGCTCCTGGTCGTCGACACCCAGCAGAACGAGCAACTCGCCCGCACCTTCCGGACCGCCCTCGCGGATCAGCTCGGCAAGCCGATCCGGGCCGTAGTGAACACGCATTATCATCTCGATCACGTCGCCGGGAACGCGGTGTTCGCCGGCGGCGTGCCGATCATCGCGCACGAGCGGACGGCCGAGGCCTTCTCGAGCCTGCTCGGCGCCAATGGCGGCCGGGGCTGGACCGTGACGGACCTGCCGACCAAGTCGGCGCTCTGCTACGGCGAGAGCTTCGCCGAGCTGGTCGCCGACGACGCGCCGGCGAGCCGGGAGGCCGAACGGCGCCTCGCCGAGCCGGGCTACGAGCGCATCACCATCGTGCCGCCGACCCACACCTTCTCGGACCGCTTCGCCTTCCACCTGCCGAACGAGGTGGTGCGGCTGTGCTATTTCGGGCCGGCGCATTGCGACGGCGACGTGGTGGTCCATCTCGAGCGTGCCCGCACCGTCTTCATGGGGGATCTGTTCTTCCAGGACCGCTTTCCCTGGCTCGGCGACTGCGACCTCGACGGCTGGATCCGCGTGCTCGACTGCGTGCTCTCGTTCGACATCGAGACCGTGGTCCCGGGCCACGGTCCGCCGGCGACGCTGCACGAGGTGGCGAAGTTCCGTGATCTCCTGATCGCGTTGCGTGACGCGGTCGCGGCGACCATCCGGGCCGGCGCCTCCGAGGAGACCGCGGCCCGCGAGGTGCGCCTGCCCCGCTACGAGACGACGCCCCGCTACGCCGAATTCATCGGCGCCGACGTGCGCAGCGCCTATCGCTATCTCAGGGGCAAGCGATACGGGTAGAGGCGCGGTGCGGTGGTTCTCCGACCCTGCCGCGTGCACGGCGGGGCTCCCTCTCCCCGGCCGGGAGAGGGGAAACCGGCGCCGATGAGTCCATCGTGAGGTGAGGCCCCCCTCACCCGGAGCTCGCGCTGGCGCACGAGCCCCGGCCTCTCCCGCTGGGGAGAGGTGAAGGGACGCGCGCCGCCGCGCCGGACCAATCATCACATCGCCGTCTTCTCGATCAGCCCGGTCGATCTCACGAACCAGCGCTCGCTCGGCATCGGCTTGCCGGCGAAGCGATCGAGCATCCAGTCGGCGATCATCGTGGTCGGGAACGGACCGAGATTGGTGGCCGCGACATTGCCGACCGAGTGGCGCGACTCCTGGTAGACGACGAAGCGCTTGGGGCCGCCGAGCGCCGCCAGGAGCCGCTCGGAATGCTCCAGCGGCGAGAGCTCCTCGCATTCGCCGGCGACGCACAGATACGGCGACACGATGCGCTGTGCGTGCCCCTCCCAGGTGATGCTCTTCCGAAATGTGTCGAACTCCGCCTCGTCGGTGATGCCCGACATGTACATGAAGCGCTTCTTGAACGTCGGGCAGGCCTGCTGGAAGATCGTCTCGCCGCCCGGCTCGTGACACACCGACATCACGGCGCAGGCTTTGACGCGCGGTTCGTGCGCCGCGAGGATGGTGCTGAAGAACGAGCCGAAGCTGGTGCCGACGACGCCGATCTTC
The DNA here is from genome assembly GCF_003258865.1 of Rhodoplanes roseus. Taxonomy (GTDB): domain Bacteria; phylum Pseudomonadota; class Alphaproteobacteria; order Rhizobiales; family Xanthobacteraceae; genus Rhodoplanes; species Rhodoplanes roseus. Next base: position 5,465 of record NZ_NPEX01000163.1, read on the forward strand.
TCGGCATCCACCTCCGGCCGCGCGGAGAGCCAGTCGACGATCGGCTTGCCGGCCGCCGCCCAGCGGTCGGTGGAGAAGTACACGCCGAGAACCGGCGCCTCGTACTGACCCGGCCCGTCGATCGCCAGCACCGCGACGCCGCGCGCCAGGAAGCGGTCGTTGGCGAGCGACACGGCGGCTTCCTTGAAGCTGTCCATGCCGGGCACGTTGATCACGACCGGCACGCGGCCGCCCTTGTAGCTCGGCGGCAAGTGGAACCAGGCCGGCAGCGCGCGGCCCTCGAACGGGATCCACACCGGTTCCACGGTGTGGTCGGCGAGCCCGGCATACTTGGCGAAGCAGGCGCGCTTGCGCTCGTTGCAGAACAGGTTCGGCGCGTCGTTGCGGTCGTAGGGCCACTGCGCCGCCGCCCACTGGATCGCCGCCATGTAGTAGTTGTCGCGCGCCGTGACGAGATGGCCCTCCTGCTCGGCGGCCTGCGCCTTGGCCTCGCGCCGCCGCGCCACCGCCTCGAAGGCCGGGCCGATGTCGCCCATCTTCTTCACCCGCTCGCGGATGCCGGCGAAGTCGGCGTTCGCCTCCGTGCCGCAGGGCGCGTTGAGATAGACCGAGCGCGGCTGGTCCCAGTCGATGCCGTTCGCCCGGATGATGTTGTCGATCACCCAGCGCTGCTCGTCGAAGCGGCGCACATGGGGCTCGCCGCGCGAGTCGGGGACGGGCGCGGCACGGACATCGGTCTTACGGTTCATGGACGGTCCTTGGACGTGTTCTTGGTGAGGCAGGCGAAGGAGTGGGCGAGGCGGAGGACGGCGGGATTCGGGCAGCGAGGTGGGACGACGAACAACAGACGCGCCGGCCGGCGCGTCTGCAGGACAGAACCGGGCGCTACGACGGCTTGCCGGATTTCTTGCCACCCTTGCCCATGCAGGCGTCGATGTCGTTCGCCCGCGCAGTGGCGCCGAGGCTCGGCTTGCGGGCGTAGGACTGGGTGCAGCAGCGCCGGTAGGATGCCGGTCCGTACTGGCACACGACGCCGCCCTGCGCGATGGCGGGACGGGTATCGACGAGCGAGAGGCCGAGGGCGAGCAGGATGGCGGCCGCCAGACCGGCCGGCCAGGGGAACAAGGCCATGGGTGTCCTCCGTTGCAGCGTTCCGATCCCGGGTTGTTGTTGGCGGCGGATCGGCGGTTCGACCGTCGCGGGCGCGATGTTAGAGGGCCGGCCCGGCCTGCGCCAGCCTCGCCGGCCGGCCCGGGCGGGCCGGGCGGGCCGGCACACCGGCGTACCCGCCCCCCTTTTCTCCGGCGGGTCCCGGCCTATGATGGCGCCGCGCGCGGGCGACGCCGCTGCGCCTGTCACCGAACGCGATGGAGCGGACGAATGGCGATGACGATGTCCGGCGAGGTGCAGTTGCCCGCGCCGCGCGAGACGGTGTGGGAGAAGCTCAACGACCCCGAGGTGCTGCGCCTCTGCATTCCGGGATGCGAGATGCTCGACCGCCTGTCGGACAGCGAGTTCCAGGCCGTGGCCGTGACCAAGGTCGGGCCCGTCAAGGCGCGCTGGAAAGGCAAGGTGAAGCTCACCGACCTCGACCCGCCGAACGGCTACCGCATCTCCGGCGAGGGCGAAGGCGGCGTCGCCGGCTTCGCCAAGGGCGGCGCCGTGGTGGCGCTCGCCGAGAAGGACGGCGGCACGCTGTTGTCCTACAACGTCGAGGCGCAGATCGGCGGCAAGCTCGCCCAGCTCGGCCAGCGGCTGGTCGCCGGCGCCTCGAAGAAGATGGCCGACGAGTTCTTCAACAAGTTCGCGGCCGCCGTCGCGTCCTGACGCGGACGCAGCGGACGGCGCGGCACGGGAGTCGACATGCCGGTGATCCAATCGGAGGGCTGCGCCCTCCACGTCGAGGTGGAGGGACCGGCCGACGCGCCGGCCGTCGTCTTCTCCAACTCGCTCGGGGCCGATCTCACCATGTGGGACCGGCAGGCGGCGCCGTTCTCGCGGCATTTCCGCGTGGTGCGCTACGATCGCCGCGGCCATGGCCGCTCGGGCGTCACGCCCGGCCCCTACTCGATCGCCCAGCTCGGCCGCGACGCGCTCGCCATCATGGACGGGCTGGCGCTTGCGAAGGCGCACTGGGTCGGCCTGTCGATGGGCGGCATGGTCGGCCAGTGGCTCGGCGCCAACGCGCCGGAGCGCCTCGGCAAGCTGGTGCTCGCCAACACGTCGAGCTTCTTCCCCGACAAGACGCCGTGGAACGACCGCATCGCCACGATCAAGGCCGGCGGCCTCGACGCCATCGCCGACAAGGTGATGACCATCTGGTTCACCGACAAGTTTCGCGAGCGCGAGCCGGAGACGGTCGCCGCCGTGCGGGCCGCGTTCCTCAAGACGCCGCTCGACGGCTACATCGCCAATTGCGAGGCGGTGCGCGACATGGACCAGCGCGATCTGCTCGACAAGATCGCCGCGCCGACCCTGGTGGTCGCCGGCCGCTTCGACCAGTCGACGCCGATCGACGCGGCGGCGTTCATCAGCCGCGGCGTGCCGGGCGCGCAGCTCACCATCCTGGAGGCGGCGCACATCTCCAACATCGAGCAGACCGTCGCCTTCAACACCGAGGTGCTGGGCTTCCTGGTCTCCTGACGCGACCGCGTCGACGCACCGCGATCGCGCTGCGCGCGTGCAGCGCAGCGCGATCCGCCGAGGATGATGGTGCACCGCCGCGGGACTTCCCGTCGGGCTTGTGGTAGCGCTGTCGCATGAAGGCGAGGACCGATCCGTCGCCGTCGCATGCGAGGAGACGACCATGAGCCTTCTTCGTGTGGTCTATTACAGCCGTCGCCGCGTCGACCAGGACCAGGACGCCAGCGCCGATCAGATGGCCGACATCCTCGCGGCATCGATCGCCAAGAACCGGCTGCGCGGCATCACCGGCGCCATGATCATGGACCGGCGCTGGTTCGTGCAGGTGCTGGAGGGCCGCAGCGCCGACGTGACGGCGGCCTACGAGCGCATCGCCGGCGATCCGCGCCACTCCGACATCGTGCTGGCCGATTCGACCCCGATCGACGAGCGCCGATTCCCCTACTGGTGGATGGCCGGCGCCGCGATCGAGCCGCAGATGAGCGACCTGGTGCGACGCTGGTGCGAGGACACGGAGTTCGATCCGAGCCGGATGACGCCGCGCCGCCTCGTCGATCTCACCGAGGCCGTGGTCACGGCCTACATGGAGCGTCCGCCCGTGCTGGGGCACGGCCATCCGGAGGCGTCGCAGCCGCACGCCTGAGACCGAGCTCCGCCGCCGGGGGGCCCCGCCGGGCCCGACCGGCGCCGCAGACGGGAAACACGCGGCAAATTTTCGACCACATCGACGCCAGAAACGTCTAGTACCGGTTCCTCGTTGGAACTCGAGGTGCTGACGTGAAAAGGCTGTTCACACTATCGGTCGGCGCGGCCGTCGCGCTGACCCTGGCGGGCGCTCCCGCCCTCGCCCAGATCGCGACGCCGTCGCTCGACATCGGCGGCTCGACGAAAAAGCTGACGTCGGAAGAGGTCGAGCGGCAGAAGGCGATCGACGAGGCCTATCGCCGGACCGTCAAGGAGATTCCGGACAAGCCGACCACGGTCGACCCGTGGGGCACGGTGCGACAGGCGCCGTCCTCGGGGACGGCAGCCAAGCCGCAAGCGCCCAGGCAGGCCGCCAAGCCCGACGCCGTAAAGCCCGGCGCGGTAAAGCCCGACGCCGTGAAGCCGGACGCCGTGAAGCCCGCCGCCCCCAAGCCGACGGCCGCGAAGCCGGTGCCGGCCACGCCGGTCGCCTCCTCCAGGCCGGGCCAATAAGCGGAAACCGGACTCCCGCGCGATCCGGAGACCCCCGTCATCCCCCGCCCTGCTCGCGAAACGCCTGCGGGGTCGTGCCGGTCTGCTTGCGGAAGAAGCGGGTGAAGTGGGACGGATCCGAGAAGGACAGGTCCCAGCCGATCTCGTGGATCGGCTGCATGGTGAAGACGAGCTGCCGCTTCGCCTCGGTGACGACGCGCTGGCGCACCAGATGGCCGGCCGTGACGCCGGTCGCCCGCTTGACGTGGTCGTTGAGCCGGTCCGCCGTCATGGCGAGCTTCTCGGCGTAGAAGGCGAGCTGGCGCTCGGTGCGGAAGTGATCCTCGACGAGGCGCCGCAACGCCTCGACCACCGGCTCGGCCGAGCCCAGCAGCGGCGCGGCGCTGTGGCCGCGCGCCCGCCCCGCGGCGAGCCGCCCGACCCCGATGGCGATCAGCGCCAGATAGGCCCGCAGGGCCAGCCGATAGCCCTCGCGCGCCAAAAAATGCTCCTCGTTGAGATCGCGGAACAGCGCCGCGAGCCGCGCCGCCTCGGCGGCGCCGGCGATCGGCACGATCGGATCGGCGGCGAGCGCCCGCAGCCGTCCGAGCGCCTCGCCGGTGCGCTCGCCGAGCCCCTGGGCCACGTCCTCCGTGAAGGTGACGACGAAGCCCTCGGTCTCGCCGGGCCGGAACCGGAAGCCGTGCGCGATCGTCGCCGGCACCAGGATCGCGCAGGGCGCGGCGAAGGGCCGCGTCGCCGCCTCGTGACTCATCTCGCCGCCGCCCGTGGCGATCAGCAGGATCTGGAAGAGATTGCGGTGGCGGTGCGCCCGGATCGTCCAGGCGTGGCGGGTCGAGCGCGACGAGATCGTCTCGACATGGATGAAGTCGAACGCCTGATCCTCCGGCGGATCGCCGTAGAGGTGGAACAGCGGCAGGACCGGAGCGGTGGAAGCCGGAGCGGGCGTCATGCCGCCAGCTTACGGCACGCTCCGGCGGACCGGTAGGCCCGCGCCGGCGCGATCACGGCGCCCCGCCTTCACATTCGGGTGGCGGTGTCACGCCGCGCGTGCGGAAAGCTCCGCCGCCGCTGCGGCGGAGCTCCCGAGACGGAAGCGGCTCAGCGTTGGCCGCTGCCGTGCTGACCGCCCGAGGAATGGCCGCCGGACGAATGGCCGCCCGAGGAATGATCACCGTGCTGCCCGGCCTGGCCCTGCTGCGACTGCTGGCGCTGGTCCGGCCGGCGCTCGCCCTGCTGCTGCGGGGCGTTCTGGTCGCGGCGCTGGCCGCTCTGCTGCTGCTTGTCGCCGTGACCCTGCTGCTGCTGACCCGGGGTCTGATGACCCTGGTTCTGCTGGCCCTGCTGATGCTGCGGGTTCTGATGCGGGGTCCTGGTGTCCTGGCTCATGGAACGTCCTTTCGTTGTCCAGCCCGGCAGCGAGTTGGACCCCCAATTGCGCCGAGATGAAGACGTCGCCTGTATAACATGTTCGTGAACGATCGCGGCGCAACAGGCCAATCGTATACGATCCAGAGAGACGTGAGCCTTTGCATCACGAACCGAACAGGATGCGGCGATTCGACTGTCCGGTATCGCATCGATTTTGCATTCGGCACGGCGAATACTATCGCGTGCATGATTCGATCGTCGCGACCTGTCGATCCGGACCCTTTGCCGGCCCACACCTCGCCGCCCGGTGATCCGCCCTGCATCCCGTCAGGCATCGTCCTTGCAGAGGAGCATCGGGACGCCCGGACTGTCGGGCCGAGGGGGACAGCATGGACCGGCTCACCACCCGTCGAGGGACCGCGGCGCGATCCCGCCCGGGGGAAAATTCTTCCGTCGCGATCGAGCGTTGCCGGCCGCGGGGGCCCCTGTTAAGAACAGGGTCGAACGGTTGCGGCGGGGGTTCGGGACGCCGGCAGCCGGCCCGGCCGACATTGCAGAATTAGCGAAGGCGCGGCGAACGCATGGACGTTTTCATCCAGCAATTGATCAACGGCCTCACCCTCGGCTCCATCTACGGCCTGATCGCCATCGGCTACACGATGGTGTTCGGCATCATCGGCATGGTGAACTTCGCCCATGGCGACGTCTTCATGGTGTCGGCCTTCATCGCGCTGATCGCCTTCCTGGTGCTCACCTCGTGGATCGGCATCGGCTCGATCTGGCTGGCGCTGCTGATCGTGCTGGTCGTCGCGATGCTGCTCACCTCGGTGCTGAACTGGGCGATCGAGCGCCTCGCCTACCGGCCGTTGCGCGGCTCGTTCCGGCTCGCCCCGCTGATCTCGGCGATCGGCATGTCGATCTTCCTGATGAATTTCGTGCAGGTCGCCCAGGGACCGCGCAACAAGTCGATCCCGCCGCTGTTGACCGGCGAGTTCGTGCTGATGGACGGCGGCGGCTACCAGGTCACCCTGTCCTACAAGCAACTGATGGTGTGGGCCGTCACCGCCGTGCTGCTCGCCGCGTTCTGGTGGGTGGTCAGCCGCACCGCGCTCGGCCGGGCCCAGCGCGCCTGCGAGCAGGACCAGAAGATGGCGTCGCTGCTCGGCGTCGACGTCGACCGCACCGTGTCGATCACCTTCGTCATCGGCGCCGCGCTCGCCGCGGTCGCCGGCACCATGTACCTGATGTACTACGGCGTCATCAGCTTCGCCGACGGGTTCACGCCGGGCGTCAAGGCCTTCACGGCCGCCGTGCTGGGCGGCATCGGCTCGCTGCCGGGCGCCGTCGTCGGCGGCCTGCTGATCGGTCTCGTCGAGACCCTGTGGTCGGCCTACTTCTCGATCGACTACAAGGACGTCGCCGCCTTCTCGATCCTCGCCATCACGCTGATCTTCCTGCCCCAGGGCCTGCTCGGCCGCCCCGAGGTGGAGAAGGTCTGACGATGGCGGTGCGGCAAACTTCTGCTCCGCTGCTCGGAACGTCGCGCCCGACGAACGCCGAGTTCGGCGCCACCCCCCTCCCTGTCCCTCCCCCACAAGGGGGGAGGGAACCAGGAGCCGCAGCGACATCGGGTCTCGACGCCCCGGATTGTCGGCGACGAGGGTTTCGCCTCTCGGCACGGCCGGCTCCCTCCCCCCTTGTGGGGGAGGGTTGGGGTGGGGGGTGGCCCCACGCTCCAGCCCCTCGTTTCCGGCGTTCGGGACGCCCAAGCAACGACCCCCGAGGCGCCGCATGAGTCCCGATGGCGCTCGTCCTGATGGCGCTGCCGGAACGGCCCTGCGGGCTGTCAAGGACGCGGCGATCTGGGCCGCCGTGGCGCTCGGCATCTTCGTGCCGCTGATCGGCCTGCAGGCCGTGCAGGACATCCGCGGCGAGCTCAGGCTCGATACCCGCTGGCCGCTGGTCGCCGTGCTGGTCGCCATGGTGGTCGCCGGCAGCCTGCTGAACTCGCTCCTGATCACGCCGTGGCACGAGCGCCGGGCCCGCCGCGTCCCGCGGGCCGGCGCCGCCGTCGGCCGCTTCGCCGCCGCCTTCGGGCGCTGGTTCCCGCCCTTCGCGATCGGCTTCGTGATCGTGTTCCCGTTCCTGGCCCTGTGGCTCAGCGGCGTCCAGGGCTCGGTGAAGTGGATCGACAATTTCGGCATCCAGATCCTGATCTACGTGATGCTCGGCTTCGGGCTGAACATCGTGGTCGGGCTCGCCGGCCTGCTGGATCTCGGCTACGTCGCCTTCTACGCGGTCGGCGCCTACTCGTACGCGCTCCTCGCGAAAGAGTTCGGCTTCTCGTTCTTCACGCTGCTGCCGCTCGCCGGAATCCTGGCCGCGTTCTGGGGCATCATTCTCGGCTTCCCGGTGCTGCGGCTGCGCGGCGACTATCTCGCCATCGTCACGCTCGCCTTCGGCGAGATCATCCGCCTGGTGCTGATCAACTGGGTGCCGGTGACCAACGGCTATGCCGGCATCAGCGGCATCCCGCGGCCGACCTTCTTCGGCATCCCGTTCAACGCCTCCGACAGCGGCTTCGCCGCCACCTTCGGGCTGGAGTTCTCGCCGATCTATCGCGGCATCTTCCTCTACTACATCATCCTGGCGCTGGCGCTGCTGACCGCCTTCGTGACGGTGCGGTTGCGCCGCCTGCCGATCGGCCGCGCCTGGGAGGCGCTGCGCGAGGACGA
>NZ_NPEX01000164.1 GCF_003258865.1 Rhodoplanes roseus
CCATCGCCCGCACGGCCTCGCCCGACGACGACGCCGCCATCCCGGCCGGACGCGGCGTGGATGCGATCCTGATCGACCGCAGCCTCGGGGCCGAGGCGGCCGCCGCCTTGGCGAGCCGCTGGCGCGAGGCCGCGCCGCGCCGCATCGTCATGCTGCGTCCGGGCGAGCGCGGCGAGCTGCCCGGCCTGATGGAGGCGGGCTTCACCGATTACCTGGTCAAACCGGTGCGGGCCGCCTCGCTGGCCGGCCGCCTCGGCATCGCCCTCGACAGTCCCGCGCCCGAGCCGCCGGCCGACCCGGCCCGCCCGCCGAGCGAGCCGCCGGCGTCGCGTGCCGTGCTGGTGGCGGAGGACAACGAGATCAACGCCCTTCTGGTGCGGGCTCTGCTGGAACGCCTCGGCCACCGGGTGACGGTGACGACCGACGGCACCGCTGCGGTCGCCGCCTGGCAGCAGGCCCAGGCCGCCGGACGGCCCTACGACGTGGTGCTGATGGACCTGCACATGCCGGGCCTCGACGGGCTCGCGGCGACCCGCCGCATCCGCGCCCTGGAGGCCGAGCACGGCGCCACGCCGGCGCTGGTCGCCGCGCTGACGGCCGACGCCTCGCCGGCGGAGCCCGACGCCTATGACGGCGCCGGCCTCGACGCCGTGCTGGTCAAGCCGCTCGACCGCGGCCGCCTGGAGCAGCTGCTGGCCGGCCGGACTCGCGGCGCCCTCGCGGCCTGACAGGCGCGGCGAGCGGCTCGCGCTTCAAATCACGTCGGATGCCGTCTCCGGTTTGGTGAGGCCAGCCGGGGCGGAGCGGTGTAGAGTCGTGCGACCACGCGGAGCGGTGTCACAAAACCGTGTCTGCTGCATGCTTACTGATGCGGATCGGCCGGGCGCCGCGAATCGGTGCGGTCGCCGGCGCCGACGCTTGTGAGCCCGGGAGCCCGTCGATGCCGTCCCTCGTGCGCGAGACCCCGCAAAAACGCCTGTTCGGTCGCGTCGCCCATCCGCGGCCCGGCGCCGGCGTTCCGCGGCTCGCCGCCCTGAAAGCCTTCGGCGGGCTGCGCGTCTCCGATCCCCGCCTCAGCCGCTCGGACGAGACGCTCGGCCGAATCGGCTCGCTGGAGGTGCGGCTCGCCCACCGGGCCGCCGAGATCCGCCGCGCCCAGCGCCTGCGCTTCGACGTGTTCTATCAGGAGATGTCGGCGGTCGCCGACGCCGCGACCCTGATCGCGCGGCGCGACGTCGATCCGTACGACGCGGTCTGCGACCACCTGCTCGTGCTCGACCACGCCAAGCCGACCCGCCACGGACCGGCCGTCGTCGGCACCTACCGGCTGCTCCGCCAGGAGCTGGCCGAGCGCTCGGGCGGCTTCTACACGGCCGGCGAGTTCGACATCGCGCCGCTGATCGCGCGCCATCGCGGCCTGAAGTTCCTCGAGCTCGGCCGCTCCTGCGTGCTGCCGCCCTACCGCAACAAGCGCACCGTCGAGCTGCTGTGGCACGGCATCTGGACCTATGTGCTGCGCCACAAGGTCGACGTGATGCTGGGCTGCGCCAGCCTGGAGGGGACCGACCCGGAGGCGCTGGCGCTGCCGCTGTCGTTCCTGCACCACTACGCCCCGGCGCCCGAGGCGTGGCGGGCGCGCGCGCTGCCGTCGCGCTACGTCCGGCTCGACCGGATGGCGAAGGAGAGCGTCGATCCCAAGGCCGCGCTGCATGCGCTGCCGCCGCTGATCAAGGGCTATCTGAGGCTCGGCGCCGTGGTCGGCGAGGGCGCCGTGATCGACCGCCAGTTCGGCACCACCGACGTCCTGGTGACCCTGCCGGTGAGCCTGATCAACACCCGCTATATCGGCCATTTCGGCCCCGGCGCCGAACGCCACGCGGCGTGAGATCATTTACCTGTAGGGCGCAACGAGCGTCAGCGAATCGTACCGCCGCCCCGCGCCTCACGTGTCGGCGCAATTCGCTGACGCTCGTTGCACCCTACCGGATCACAGCCGCCGCAGCGCGACCTCGGCGATGCGGTGGGTCTCGCTCTTCTTCAGGATGAGCGCCGCGCGCTGGCGGGTCGGCAGGATGTTCTCCTCGAGATTGACCAGATTGATCCGCGTCCAGATGTCCGTCGCCATCGTGATCGCCTCGTCGTCGGTGAGCTGCGAGTAGCGGCGGAAATAGGATTTCGGGTCGCGGAACGCCGTGCTGCGCAGCGCCAGGAAGCGCTTCACGTACCAGTGCCGCAGCACGTCCTCGTCGGCGTCGATGTAGATCGAGAAGTCGAAGAAGTCGGAGACGAACGGGATCGCCTTGCCGTCCTTGGGCGCCCGCCCGGTCTGCAGCACGTTGACGCCCTCGACGATCAGGATGTCGGGGCGGTCGATCTCGACCCAGTCGTTCGGCACCACGTCGTAGACCAGGTGCGAGTAGACGGGCGCCCGCACCGGCCGCCGTCCCGCCTTGATGTGCGACAGGAAGCGCAGCAGCGCCGGCAGGTCGTAGCTCTCCGGAAAGCCCTTCCGGTCCATCAGGCCTTCTTGCTGCAGCACCGCATTGGGGAACAGGAAGCCGTCGGTCGTGATCAGATCGACCTTGGGCACGTTGGGCCAGCGGGCCAGCAGGGCCTGCAGCACGCGCGCCGTGGTGGACTTGCCGGCCGCCACCGATCCGGCCACGCCGATCACATAGGGCACCTTGGCGTCGATGGTGTTGAGGAAGCGCTGCTGGGCCCGGAACAGCCGCTGCGTCGCGGCGACGTAGAGCGACAGGAGCCGCGACAGCGGGAGATAGATCTCCTCGATCTCGGCCATGTCGAGCCGGTCGTGCACCGAGCGCAGCCGCGTCACCTCGGCCGGCTCGAGCGACAGCGGCGTGTCTTCGCGCAAGGCCGCCCAGTCGTCGCGCGAGAAGGCGCGGTACGGGGAAAGATGATCGTCCGTTCGGGGTGCGACGAGCTGATCCATGGGGTCAGACATCCTTCCGCGAGGCCTTCTCGTCGAGTCCGGATTGCGCCGTACGGGTTTGCAACACCGCCTCGACGTCCGTGAGGGCAACGTCGCGCGCCTTGAGCAGGACGAGCAGATGGTACAGCAGATCGGCGGCCTCGGCGACGACCCGCTCGCGCGGCTCGCTCGCCCCCGCCAGAACCACCTCGATCGCCTCCTCGCCCATCTTCTTGGCGCAGTGGGCCGCCCCCTTGTCGAGCATCTTGCGGGTGTAGGAGGCCTCGGCGCTGGCGCCCGCGCGCGCCGCGATGATGGCTTCCAGGTCGTGCAGCGTGAAGGCGGTCATGTCGGCCGTGCCGTGTCGGTGAGCGAAAAGGAGCGATAGATCAGCGAGCGAGCCGCGTCAGGGATCGAGCCGCATGGGCAGGCCGGCCGCGGCCATGTGGGCCTTGGCCTCCCGGATGGTGAACTCGCCGAAGTGGAAAATGGATGCGGCCAGCACGGCGGTGGCGTGGCCGTCGCGGATGCCCGCGACCAGGTGATCGAGGCCGCCGACCCCGCCGGACGCGATCACCGGCACCGGCACGGCGTCGGCGATGGCGCGGGTGAGCGGGATGTCGAAGCCGGACCGCGTCCCGTCGCGATCCATCGAGGTGAGCAGGATCTCGCCAGCCCCGAGCGCGACGACCTCCTTGGCGAACAGGACCGCATCGATCCCGGTCGGCTTGCGGCCGCCATGGGTGAAGATCTCCCAAGCGTCCGGCGCGTCCGCTGCCGCCGTGCCCGGACCCGAGACGCGCTTGGCGTCGATCGCGACCACGATGCACTGGTTGCCGAACTTCTCCGCCGCCTCGGCGACGAACTGGCGATTGTTCACCGCCGCCGTGTTGATCGACACCTTGTCGGCGCCCGATTGCAGCAGCGCCCTGATGTCGTCGACAGTGCGCACCCCGCCACCGACCGTCAGCGGCATGAAGCAGGCCTCGGCGGTGCGCCGCACCACGTCCAGGATGGTGCCGCGGTTCTCGTGGCTCGCCGTGATGTCGAGGAAGCACAATTCGTCGGCCCCGGCGGCGTCGTAGGCGATCGCCGCCTCCACCGGATCCCCGGCGTCGCGCAGATCGACGAAGTTGACGCCCTTGACGACACGGCCGTCCTTGACGTCGAGGCAGGGAATGACGCGGACCTTGAACATCGATCGGGCTTCTGTGCAGAGCCGGGCACGGCCGGCGTTGAAGGCTGAGAGCCGGTCAGTCGAATCCCCGGCGGGCGGCCGCCAGCGCGGTCACGGCACCGCTCCGGCGGCCGCGGTGTCGAGCATGGCCAGGGCCTTCTTGGCGTCGAGGCGTCCGTCGTAGAGGGCGCGGCCGGCGATCGCGCCGGCGAGCTTCTTCGCCCGCGGCTCGGTCAGCTTCTCGATGTCGGCCATCGAGGCGAGACCGCCCGAGGCGATCACCGGGATCGAGATCGCCTCGGCGAGCGCGATGGTACCGTCGAGATCGAGGCCGGTCAGCATGCCGTCGCGGCTGATCTCGGTGTAGACGACGGCGGCGACGCCGGCGTCCTCGAACCGCTTCGCCAGGTCGAGCGCCGGCAGGTCGGACACCTCCGCCCAGCCCTGGACGGCGACGCGGCCGCCGCGGGCGTCGAGCCCGACCGCCACGCGGCCCGGGAAGCGCTTCGCCGCCGTCTTCACCAGCTCGGGGTCGCGCACCGCGGCCGTGCCGATGATCACCCGGGTGACGCCCTTCTCCAGCCAGCCCTCGATGGTGGCGATGTCCCGGATGCCGCCGCCGAGCTGCACCGGCACCGAGACGAGCTCGAGGATCCGCTCGACCGCCGCGGCATTGACGGGCTTGCCCGCGAAGGCGCCGTCGAGATCGACGATGTGCAGATACTGGAAGCCGATCTCCTCGAACTGGCGGGCCTGCTCGGCGGGATCGCGGTTGAAGATGGTGGCGCGCGCCATGTCGCCCTGCTCCAGGCGCACGGCGAGGCCGTCCTTCAGGTCGATGGCCGGGAACAGGATCACGGGGCCCACCTCAAAAAATTGGCGATCAGCTTCAGGCCGAGCCGCTGGCTCTTCTCCGGGTGGAACTGGGTTCCGACGGCAGTGCCGTGCGACACGATCGCGGTGACCGGACCGCCGTAGTCGGCCTGCGCCACCAGATCGGCCGGGTTCGCGGCCTTCAGGTGGTAGCTGTGGACGAAATAGGCGTGCAGGCCGTCCGGCCCGGTCGGGATACCGTCGAGCAGCGGGTGCGGCTCGATCGCCTCCAGCGTGTTCCAGCCCATATGCGGGATCTTGAGGGTCGGGTCGGCCGGCGTGATGCGATCGACCTCGCCGGCGATCCAGCCCAGCCCGTCGACGACCTCGTACTCGCGGCCACGCTCGGCCATGAGCTGCATGCCGACGCAGATGCCGAGGAACGGACGTCCTCGCTGCCGCACCGTCTCCTCCAGCGCGTCGACCATGCCGGTGACGGCGTCGAGGCCGCGGCGGCAATCCGCGAAGGCGCCGACGCCCGGCAGCACCACCCGGTCGGCCGTCCGCACCGCCTCGGGATCGCGGGTGACCACGATCGGCTGGTCGTGGCCGCTCTCCCGCGCGGCGCGCTCGAACGCCTTGGCGGCGGAGTGCAGGTTGCCGGAGCCGTAGTCGATGATGGCGACCGTCATCGGCCGCCCCCGGGCAGCGGGAACAGCCCGAGCACGCCGCCGCGACCGCCGGCACCCAGGCGCAGGGCCGGGCCGGTCCGGTCGTCGTCGTAGGCCGGGCGGTCGTAGGCGGGGGCCGCGGCGCGGCCCGAGAAATAGCGCTGCTCGGCGGCTTCGAGATCGTCGGCGACGACGATGCCGCTGTCCCGCCAGCCGCTGCGCAGCAGCGTCCAGCGCCGCAGCGTCGCCGATTCCAGCCCGATCAGCAGCGCGATCAGCGCCGAGACGAGGAGCCGGCCGCCGCCCGGGACCGAGATGGTGGCGTAGATCACGCCGAAGCCGGCCATCACCAGCACCCAGCACAGCAGCACCAGCCAGAGCCGGTGGCGGATCATCCAGAGGGGCCCGAACAGGAAGGCGCCCCAGGAGAAGCCGTCGCGCACGAAGCGCACCCGGTCGGGATCGACCGGCTGGCCGTCCGGCCGGGCAGGGGGCTCCAGCACCGCAAATACCGCCATGATCCGTCCTTGTCGTGGCCACGCGCGCGGGCCGGTCCGCCGCGCGCACCCTCGGCTGTCAGCCGCCGAGGCTTCCCTTGGTCGAAGGGACCTCGTCCCGGGTCCGCGGGTCGATCGCGACCGCCGTCCGGAGCACCCGGGCGAGCCCCTTGAAGCACGACTCCGATATATGGTGGTCGTTGTCGCCGTACAGCGTCTCGACATGCAGGGTCACCCCCGCGTTCATCGCAAACGCCTGGAACCACTCGCGAACCAGCTCGGTATCGAAGTTCCCGATCTTGCCGTTCCGGAACGTGGTGCGGAACACCAGGACGGGCCGGCCCGAGATGTCTATGGCGACCCGGGTCAGCGCCTCGTCCATCGGCATGTGCATGTCGGCGTAGCGGCTGATGCCCTTCATGTCGCCCAGCGCCTGGCGGACCGCCTGGCCCAGCGTGATGCCGACGTCCTCGGCCGTGTGGTGCTGGTCGATATGCAGGTCGCCCTTGGCCTTGATCGCCATGTCGATGCGCGAATGGCGGGCCAGGAGGTCCAGCATGTGATCGAGAAAGCCGATTCCGGTGTCGATCGAGACCTTGCCGGTGCCGTCGAGATCGACCGAGACCTCGACGTCGGTCTCCTTGGTCGCGCGCTTCACGGTTGCGGTGCGCATGGGGTACACGCCTTCATGGCCATGGCGGCGGCCGGGCCCGCGCGATGGCCGGTGGCCGCGGCGCGACATTGAACGCGCGCCTTTTATCAGGGCGGCGGGGGTTCCGCCACTGGGGCAGGCTGCGTATCGGGCAGGGTCGGGTCGCGCCCCCGTCCCGGCGGCCCGGCAGCCGTGCTGCCGCGTCGCGTTGCAAAGGCGCCGGCCGGCCCCTAGATCAGGGCGTCACGAGGTTTCATCTCCCATGCATTCCGAATTCGGGTTTTCCGCCTCCGGGCGCTCCGAGCCGCCGTCCTGGCACGGCACCACCATCGTCACGGTCCGCAAGGGCGGCATCGTCGCGGTCGGCGGCGACGGCCAGGTGTCGATCGGCCAGACCATCGTCAAGGGTAACGCCAAGAAGGTCCGCCGCCTCGCCAAGGGCGACGTGATCGGCGGCTTCGCCGGGGCGACGGCCGACGCCTTCACGCTGTTCGAGCGGCTGGAGGCCAAGCTCGAGCAGTATCCGGGCCAGCTCATGCGGGCCGCCGTCGAGCTCGCCAAGGACTGGCGCACCGACCGCTACCTGCGCCGGCTGGAGGCGATGATGATCGTTGCCGATCCGAAGGTGTCGCTGGTGCTGACCGGCAATGGCGACGTGCTGGAGCCGGAGAACGGCGTGGTCGGCATCGGCTCGGGCGGCAACTACGCGCTGGCCGCCGCCCGCGCCCTGGTCGACACCGATCTGGACGCCGAGACCATCGTGCGCCGCTCGCTCGCCATCGCGGCCGAGATCTGCGTCTACACCAACCGCAACGTCACCGTAGAGACGCTGCCGGTTGGCTGAACCCCGAACGTCCCGCCGCCCGCGGCCGCCGACGGCGCTGCGCCGGGCCCGGCTCTCCTGATGGTGCGCGACCCATGACCGACTTCTCTCCCCGCGAGATCGTCTCCGAGCTCGACCGCTTCATCATCGGCCAGCACGACGCCAAGCGCGCCGTGGCGATCGCGCTGCGCAACCGCTGGCGCCGCCTGCAGCTCGACGAGAGATTGCGCGAAGAGGTGATGCCGAAGAACATCCTGATGATCGGCCCGACCGGCGTCGGCAAGACCGAGATCTCGCGCCGGCTCGCCAAGCTGGCCGGAGCCCCGTTCATCAAGGTGGAGGCGACCAAGTTCACCGAGGTCGGCTATGTCGGCCGCGACGTCGAGCAGATCGTGCGCGACCTCGTCGAGGTCGGCATCGCGCTCACCCGCGACAAGAAGCGCAAGGACGTGGCGGCGCGCGCCCAGCTCGCCGCCGAGGACCGCGTCGTCGACGCGCTGGTCGGCGCCGGCGCCTCCGCCTCCACCAAGGAGACGTTCCGCCGCAAGCTGCGGGCCGGCGAGATGGACGACAAGGAGATCGAGATCGAGGTCGCGGCCGGCGGCGGCGGCATGCCGATGTTCGAGATCCCCGGCATGCCGGGCAGCCAGATGGGCGCCGTGTCGCTGGGCGACATCTTCGGCAAGCTCGGGGCGGGGCGGACGAAGACCCGCAAGGTCACCGTGAAGGACTCCTACGAGATCCTGATCGCGGAGGAATCCGACAAGCTCCTGGACCAGGATCAGCTCGTGCAGGAGGCGATCAGGACGGTGGAGAACAACGGCATCGTCTTCCTCGACGAGATCGACAAGATCTGCGGCCGCGAGAACCGGGGCGGCGCCGACGTGTCGCGCGAGGGCGTCCAGCGCGACCTGTTGCCGCTGATCGAGGGCACCTCGGTGTCGACCAAGCACGGCACGGTCAAGACCGACCACATCCTGTTCGTCGCCTCGGGCGCCTTCCATCTCGCGAAGCCGTCCGACCTCCTGCCCGAGCTGCAGGGCCGCCTGCCGATCCGGGTCGAGCTCAAGCCGCTCACCCGCGACGACTTCCGAAAGATCCTCACCGAGACCGAGGCGTCGCTGATCAAGCAATACGTCGCGCTGCTCGGGACCGAGGGCGTGACGCTGCACTTCACCGACGACGCCATCGACGCGATCGCCGACGTCGCCGTGCTGGTGAACTCGACGGTCGAGAACATCGGCGCCCGCCGGCTGCAGACCGTGATGGAGCGCGTGCTGGACGAGATCTCGTTCGCGGCCCCCGACAAGGGCGGCGAGACCGTGACGATCGACGGCGACTACGTGAACAGCCGGGTCGCGGACCTGGCCAAGAACGCCGATCTGAGCCGCTTCATCCTCTGAGCGCGGCCAGCGCCCCGCCGGCCGTGACCCCGACCGGCGGAACAGACCGGACCACGACCAGGATCAGAACGGCATCTCCACGGCCCAGCTCGCGCTGCGGGCCGGATGGGCCGGTGCGGTCGCGCGGGCGTGCCAGTCGGAGACGACCGGCGCCTCCGGCTCGGCCGGCGACGGCATCTGGGGCGGGCGGATCACGCCGAGACCGAACGCCTCGCTCGCCCACACCACCACGGCACCGCGCGTGTTGCGCATGTGGCCGTGCTTCCACCAGCCGATGTGCTGTCCGTTGCTGGCGTAGACGCTGTGGCCGTCGATGGAGGCCAGGTGGCTGCCGTGCAGGCTGACGATGCGGGCATGCTCGGCTTGGAGCCAGGCCCGCACGCGGCCCTGGCGATCATAAAGGGGTTCCATGGGGTGCTGAATCTCGTCGGGGGTTCCGGTCCGGGCGCCCCCGGGTCTCGAGAGCGCTTCCGAGTTCCTGATATATCACGTTCTTCGCTGATCGAAAAACGCAACAACACATACACGAGCCGCGCGATGCGTTCATATAGCGCGACCAGGAGAAGAACAATAGCCATCATGGATTGCGTATTTGGCATAAGATCGACAAATCAAGCATAAGGAACTCTCACATCGAGCTAATTTCGATGCATGTGCATTGGCGGGCTAATTCTGCGTTTTTTGATCAATTGCGCGAAACGCGCAAAGAGAGGCTGATCCGCGTCACAATGTCGTCCCAGGCCCTCTCCTCGGACTGCGGGTAGGCGACGTAGATGCAGTGCATCGGGCCGGCCGCGCGGCCCGGGAAGTTGCATCGGCTGTAGAAGATCTCGCCCTGGTTCACCCCCGAGACGGCGAAGAACCGGTCGGTGATGCGGCGGTAGTCGATGTCGCGCGCCGAGACCTTCAGGTTGGTGCGTACGAACCGCTCCGGCGTGAAGTTCTCCTGGTTGGGCTCGACATAGACCATCAGCCGGGCGCGTCCGTCGGCCGATCGCAGCTCGACGCCCTCGCCGCGGCGGGCCGGCCCGACCTCCTCGGTGAAGATGCCGGCCGGATAGTCGACCCGCGTGCCGGCCCGATCGGCGAACACCGACCAGCCCGGGCGGTCGAGCCCGGCGGTGCGCTCCTGCGACAGCGCCGGCGTGCCGGCGAAGGCCACCGTACAAGCGACCGCTGCGATGATGCCGAGCCGCATACCGTCCTCCTCTAGTTCTGGGGTGCCGGAACGAGCGTGGTGACGAACGCACGCGACTCGAATCACGTGCCGTCAACGCGACGGCCGCGGGCCGCGTTCCGATCGTCCGCCGCGTCGATCAGATACGGCGCGAGGCGCCCGCGGTTTCGTCGGCGTCGGGCCCGAACACCCTGCGGCCTGCGGCCGCTCGCCGCGCCGTCGCCTTTCTTCCGTCCGCGCCATCACGTATGAATGGGCACCTGCCAAGGCCGGCCGAGACCGCTGCCGAAATCCCCGAGGAGAGCACCATGGACCAGCATCTGCGCGAGATCCGCGCCGAGGACATCAATCCGCGTCACGACTGGGGCCGCGCCCTGCCGGCGCTCGGAACCATGGGCGTCGACTTCGAGGAGCGGGTCGACTATCGCCGGCTGCACCGCTACCGGCTGTCGCGCGCCCGGGCGGCGCTGGAGGCCTCCGAGCTCGGCGCTCTGCTGGTCTTCGACGTCAACAACATCCGTTATCTCACCTCGACCAAGATCGGCGAATGGGAGCGCGACAAGCTGGCGCGCTGGGCGCTGCTGACGCGTGGCGGCGAGCCGATCGTGTGGGACTTCGGCTCCGCCGCGATCCATCACAAGCTCTATGCGCCGTGGCTGAAGCCGGAGAACTGCCGGGCCGGCCTGGTCGGCCTGCGCGGCACCGTCGATCCCGCCTTCGGCCTGATGAAGAAGCACGCCGAGGAGATCGCCGCGCTGCTGCGCGAGGCCGGCGTCGCCGACATGCCGATCGGCATGGACATCGTCGAGCCGCCGATGATGTTCGAGCTGCAGAAGGCCGGCGTGAAGGTGGTCGACGGCCAGCAGGTGCTGCTGGAGGCGCGCGAGATCAAGTCGTCCGACGAGATCGCGCTCCTCAACCGCGCCGCCGCCATGGTGGACGGCGCCTATCAGGTCGTCTGGGACATGCTGCGCCCGGGCGTGCGCGAGAACGACGTCGTCGCCGAGGTGAACAAGTTCCTCTACACGCACGGCTCCGACGACGTCGAGGCGATCAACGCCATCTCGGGCGAGCGCTGCAATCCGCATCCGCACAACTTCACCGACCGCATGCTGCGCCCGGGCGACCAGGCGTTCTTCGACATCATCCAGTCCTTCATGGGCTACCGCACCTGCTACTACCGCACCTTCAACGTGGGCCGCGCCACGCCGGTGCAGCACGACGCCTACAAGCGCGCCCGCGAGTGGCTCGACAACGCCATCGCCCGGATCAAGCCCGGCGTGACGACGGCGCACATCTGCGAGGTGTTCCCCAAGGCGGGCGAGTTCGGCTTCCCGGACGAGCTGTCGGCCTTCGGCCTGCAGTTCGCCCACGGCCTCGGCCTGGCGCTGCACGAGCGGCCCATCATCTCGCGCGTGGTCTCGATGGATCACCCGACCGAGATCAAGGAGGGCATGGTGTTCGCGATCGAGACCTACTGCCCGGCGACCGACGGCTTCTCGGCCGCCCGCATCGAGGAGGAGGTCGTCGTCACCGACAAGGGCTGCCGGCTGATCACCCTGTTCCCGGCCGAGGAGCTGCCGATCGCCGGCAAGTGGTGAGGGCGGCGACACGGCACGCGGTGCCGCGTGCCCGAGCAAAGAGGCGCATCAGGCTTCAGGCCTGATGCGCCGTTCGAGAACGCGACCGTCGCCGGACCCGTGTTCGCAGTCACGATCTTGTCGCGTGACGACCGTATACAGCAGACACCTCAGGTTGCAGAGGCCTCTCGCCCCGTGTAAATTCACCGGGTGAGGTCCGCCTGACGAGGGTGTGACGGGCGAGGCCCGCACAGGCCCCCCGAGCAGATCGGTGCGCAGCAGAACGTCGAGGCGCACGACCCGGGACTGCCGGTCGACCTGACCGGCAGGTCCGAACGCTGATCTTTTTCTGTGCCACGAGAGCCGCGTGAGCCGCGATGGCCCACGCGTGCCCGGTTACGTCGCATGTCCGTTACGTCGCATGTCCGGTTACGACGCGTGCCAGGTCGCGCGACGTGATCAGTCGCATTTCACCAGGAGAGACCCCCATGCTGGACTCGCAGTTCGACACCACCCACGAAGCCCTGCAGCACGCGGTGCGCGACGGCGCGGAGCGCACCGACCGCATCGTCCAGACCTCGGCCGAGGTCGGCAAGCGGGTCGCCCGTGCCGGTGCCGACATCGTGCAGCGGAACGCCGAGACGGTGCAGCATGCGCTGCAGTCGGGCGCCGAGTTCGCGGCCCAGCTCACCGGACGCTCGGCCGGCCATTTCGGCCGCGTCCTCGGCCTGTCGAGCGAGGAGGCTCAGAAGACGGCGCTGCACTCGTCGGACGCCCTCGACGTCGTCGTCCGCTCGACCGCTGCGCTCGCCGAGGCGGCGCAGAGCATCTCGCGCGAATGGGCGAGCTTCACTCACGATCGGCTCGAGCAGAACTTCAATCAGTTCGAGAAGCTGTGGCGCAGCCGCACCCCGCAGGACGTCGTCATCGTCCACAGCGAGCTGCTGCGCGACAATCTGGAGAGCGTCCTGCACTACGCCAAGCGCATCACCGAGACGTCCGTGGAGCTCGGCCACGACGCCGGCAAGCAGGTGAGCGACCTGGTGCAGCGCGCGCAGGAGCGCGTGCGCGCCGCCTGACAGCGGACACGAGACGGCCGCGCGGCGGAGCGTCCTACCGGCACTCCTGGGCGATGCGGTCGAGCGCCTGGGCGAGCCCCTTCAGGGCGTAGACGTCGATCGAGCCGGTGCCGCGTGCCGAGACACCCTTGATGGTCGCGTCGCCGGCGCGGCGCAGCGACTCGATCAGCCGCGGCTCCTCGGCCGCGTTCTTGATCCAGCCGCCGTCGGCCTGGGTATACATGGCGAAGGTGGCGCCGCCGACCTCGAGGCTGGCATCGGCATTGGGCTTGAAGCCGTAGCCGAAGATCACCGAGATCTCGTCCTTGACCCGCTCGGCCGGGCGCGAGGAGACGAACAGGAAGGTCGGATCGCGCGGCCGGTTCGGTGGCTCGGTGTCGGCCCGGCTCGGCTTGGCGAGGGCGAAGCACACCTTGCGGCCGCCCGGGCTCGCCGTGTAGGCGCCCCAGCCGCCGTACTGGCCGAGGAGCTGCGGCTGCGCGCCGCCCGTCATCGCGGCCGGCGGCTGCACCGGCGCCGAGGGCGCCGTGGCGGCGGGCCGCGGTTGCGGCTTGGGCTTCGGCGGCT
>NZ_NPEX01000165.1 GCF_003258865.1 Rhodoplanes roseus
GCCCGGCCTTGTGCCGGGCATCCACGAAGCGGCCGGAGGCCGCGCAACGGCAGACGTGGATGGCCGGGACGAGCCCGGCCATGACGGGGTCTGTGGGTGCGGCTCGGTTCAGCGATCAATCGATCAGCGCCTTGAAATGCGCCCGGATGGTCTGGGTCAGCCGGACGAACTCGGGGCTGCCGAGCACGTCGAGCTTGCGCGGCCGCGGGATCGGCACCTCGTAGATCGCGGCGATGCTGCCTGGGCGTTCCGACAGCACGACGATGCGGTCGGCCAGGAACACGGCCTCCGGGATCGAGTGGGTGATGAGGAAGGCGGTCTTCTTCGTCTCGAGCTGAATGCGCTGAAGCTCGGCGTTCATGCGCTCGCGCGTCATCGCGTCGAGCGCGCCGAACGGCTCGTCCATCAGGAGAATCTTCGGATCGTGCACCAGCGCCCGGCAGATCGCGACGCGCTGCTGCATGCCGCCCGAGAGTTGCCAGGGATGCTTGCTCTCGAAACCGGCCAGTCCCGCCATCGACAGCAGGGCCTCGGCGCGCGGCAGGTATTCGGCGCGCGGCAGCCGCTTCACCTCGACCGGCATCATCACGTTCGCCAGCACGGTGCGCCAGGGCAGCAGCAGCGCCGACTGGAACACGATGCCGACATCGCTGTGCGGCTTCATTACCACGCGGTCGCCCACTCGGATCCGGCCTTCGCTCGGCGCCATCAAGCCGGCGATCATGCGCAGCAGCGTCGTCTTGCCGCAACCGGACGGGCCGACGACGACCACGAACTCGCCGTCCGCGATCGACAGGTCGATCGGACGCAATGACGGCACATCGCCGTCCTTCGTCCGGTAGGTCTTGGCGACGCGCGTGATCTCGATCATCGCACGCGGGACCGGAGCCTGGTCGGGGGCGAGCATCAGACACCCGACCTCGCGAAGATGTCGTTGGCCGCGACCTCGTGCGCCGAGGCATGAGGGAACGAAGCGGCGAGCGGCGGCGACGGATGGTTCACGATGGGCCTCCCGGGTGTCTCGGCGCGATCACGCGGCGACCAGCAGGTCCTGGCGCTGGCTGGCGTGCCAGGGGATCACCAGGCGCTCGATCAGGTCGAGGATCCAGAACAGGATCACGCCGATCATCGCGAGGACGACCAGGGCGGCGAACATCGTCGGCAGCTCGAAATTGCCGATGCTGCGCTGGAGAACATAGCCGATCCCCGAATTCGAGCCGACGAACTCGCCGACCACGGCGCCCACCACGGCCAGCGTGATCGACACCTTCAATCCGGAGAAGATGGCCGGCATCGCATAGGGCAGGCTCACCATCCGGAAAATCTGGAGCCGGCTCGCTTCCATGGACCGTGCGAGATCCAGAAGCTCGGGCTCGACCGACTTGAAGCCCTGCACGGCGGACACGACCACGGGGAAGAAGCCGAGCAGGAAGGCGGCCAGCACTTTCGGCAGCATGCCGAACCCGAACCACACCACGAACAGCGGCGCGATGGCGACCTTCGGGATCGACTGCGAGAACACCAGCAGCGGATAGACGTAGCTCTCCACCGTTCGCGAGCTCGCGATCAGCATGGCGACCGGGATGCCGAACGCGGCGGACAGGAGGAAGCCGTAGACCGTCGCGATCGTGGTCGGCACCGCCTCCGAGAGCAAACGCGGCCACTCCTGCCACAGTGTCACCATGACGTCGACGGGGGCTGGTACCTGGTAGGGAGGTATGTGGAAAATACGGATCGTAAAATCCCAGAGCACGATCAGCAGGACGAGAAAAATCAAAGGTTTCAGCCAGGGCGCCCCGACGATCATCTGCAGTCCTCGCATGGCCGACCTCGTCACTCGTCTCGGCTGGGAGACCTTGCGACGCCATCGTCGCGGATGTAACCATTCGGTTATAAGTCTTGTAGGGAGCTGCTCGTGAGAGGGTCAAGTCGTCGGTGCTTCTACCGCACGTTTGCTGCACGTGCACAGGAGGCACGGCCCCAGGACGCGGACCGCCACCGGGCGGGACGGGGACGAGCATGAGCGTAGCGCCGCGTCTTCGGCTGGTCGAGGCGAGCTTCTTCGAGCGGCCGGTCAGGCTGCGGCTTCCGTTCCGCTTCGGCGTCGTCACCCTGCGGGAGGCGCCGCAGGCGTTCACTCGCGTGCGCATTCGGCTGGCGGACGGGCGGGAGGGAGAGGGCGTCGCTGCCCAGCTCCTGGTTCCTAAATGGTTCGACAAGTCTCAGGATCTGACGAACGAGCAGAATTTCGACCAGCTTCGTCGATCACTGGCCATTGCCCGTGATCATTTTCTCGCGGTCGGCGAGAATACGCCGTACGGCCTGTCGCTGGCCGTCGAGCCGGCGCATCGTGACGCGTGCACTGCAGCAAAGCTGAATGGTCTAGTCGCGTCCTTCGGACTTGCCGAGATCGAGCGCGCCGTTCTCGATGCGCTGGCGCGTCTTGAAGCCGCGCCCGCGTGCGATCTGGTATCCTCGAACCGCATCGGGCTCACCAGCCAGGCCGCGCCCGATCTCGCCGGCTTCGACCTCGACCGGTTCCTTTCAGGTCTCACGCCGGCGCCGTCGATCTACGTCCGACACACGGTCGGGATGGTCGACGCGCTCACACGGGCGGAGACGGTCGGCCACCGCCTCGACGACGGTCTGCCGGAAAGCCTCGAGGAGGTCGTCGAGACCTACGGACATCGTCACTTCAAGCTGAAGGTGTCGGGTGACGCGGCCGCCGACATCGCGCGGCTCGCGGGCATCGCAGCGGTGATCGACCATATCCCGGAGCCCTATGTCGTGACGCTCGACGGCAACGAGCAGTACGACACGGTCGAGGCCGTGGTGGCGCTGTGGCGTCGCATGAAAGAGGAGCCTCGCCTCGCCCGTCTCGTCGCGTCGACACTCCACGTCGAGCAGCCGATCGGTCGCGCTCGCGCGCTCGCCGAGCCCGTCCATGCGCTCGCCGGGCTCGTTCCGGTGGAGGTCGACGAATCCGACAGCGACCTCGACGTCTTCCCGAAGGCGCATGCGCTCGGCTATCGCGGGATCTCGGCCAAGTCCTGCAAGGGCTTCTATCGGGCCCTCCTCAACCGCGCTCGCGTCGACCACTGGAATGCGACAGCGGGGGCGCAGGGCGTCGCGCGGTGCTTCATGTCGGCCGAGGATCTCACCACCCAGGCCGGCATCGCCGTGCAGCAGGACCTGGCGCTCGCGACCCTGGTGGGCGTCACCCACGTGGAGCGCAACGGCCATCACTATGTCGACGGCATGGCCGGCGCCCCCGAGCACGAGCAGGCGCGCTTTCTCGCGGCGCATCCGGACCTCTATTCCCGCTCCGACGGGCGCGCGCGTCTGGCCATCCGGAACGGCGCCGTCTCGCTCGCCTCCCTCGGTAAGGCCCCGGGCCTCGCGCTGGGCGCCGAGCCGGATTGGGCGTCGATGCGACCCATGGCGGTATGAGTGATGCTGTGATGATATCGAACCCCTGACGTTCTGCTCTCGCTGCTCTCGCCGGCCGCCCCCGAGCCCCGCAATTCGGGCCGGTGCAGAGACCCTCGCAGCGCGCCGGCAGAAGCGCGCCATCAACGCAGACCTGACGATGACCAAGGGAGATCACGAATGAAACGAGCTCTACTCGCGGCTGCAGCGGCCGTGCTGGCTCTCACCGGAGCCGCCGACGCTCAGAACTATCCGTGGAAGCCGACCAAGCCGATCACCGTGGTGGTGCCGTGGGGCGCCGGCGGCTCGACCGACCAGGTCGTTCGTCTCCTCGCGAAGGAGATCGAAGGCGAGATCGGCCAGACTTTGGTGATCGTCAATCAGCCCGGCGCGTCGGGCTCGATCGGAACCAAGTCGGCCCTCGAGGCCCCCAAGGACGGCTACACCTGGACGTCGGGCGCGGCCAAGGACATGGGGACCTACTCGGTCACCGGGCTCCTCAACACCAAGCTCTCCGACTTTCACCTCTTCCTCGGCATCATCAACGCCTCGGTCGTCGGCGTGAACGCGTCGACGCCCTACAAGACCCTCGACGACCTCATCAAGGCGATGAAGGAGAAGCCGAACGGCGTGACGGTCGCCACCGCCGGCATCAACTCGTCGGGTGGCAACGCCCTCGGCGCGCTCCAGCAGGCGGCCGGAGTGCAGGCCCGTCAGGTCACCTATGACGGCGGCAATCCGTCCGTGATCGCCACGGCCGGCGGCGAGACCCAGGTGACCACCCAGCTCGCCGTCGAGCAGGCCGAGATGATCCGTGCCAAGCGCATCCGGCCGCTCGCCGTGGTCAGCAGCCGGCCCTTGATCATCGACGGCGTGCCGGAAATCCCGGCCATCGTCACGCTGCTTCCCAACATGCGGGTCGCCGACGACTACTTCGGCATCTTCGTTCCGAAAGGCGTTCCCGACGAGGTCGTGAAGACCCTCGAGGCGATCTGGAAGGACAAGATGGCGAATTCCGAAGCGCTGAAGAAGTACGCCCAGTCGCGCGGCGCCATCGTGTCGGTGGTGTCGGGCGAGGAGGCCCAGAAGGCCGCCATGCCGTCCGTCCAGGCGCTGGCCTGGGGCCTGTGGGACCGCAAGGAAGCCAAGGTCGAGCCCTCGACCGTCGGCATTCCGCGTCCGTGACCTGATCGTCTGCGCGGGTCGGGCCTCGGCCCGGCCCGCTTCTTTTCGTCGAGCTCTGCGAGGACCAATGCACACCAGACCTCTCGCCCGTGCCGATCTGATCACCGGGGTGATCCTGGTGGTGCTCGGCGTCGCGGCGTTCGTCGAGTCGTGGGGGATGCCCCGGCTCGAGGAGCGAAACATCAATCCGTGGACGGCGCCCGGCCTGGTGCCCGGCATGCTCGGCATCCTGATCGCGCTCCTCGGGACCGTCCTGGCGCTGCGCTCGGCCTTCGCCGGCGCCTTCGGGCCGCAGCTGCCGCTCGACGACGACACGCCGGAGCAGCGCCGCGCCGCCTGGCGTCGCCTGGTGCTGTGCTCGACCCTGTGCCTCGTCTACTCCGTCGGGCTGGTCGGCCACACGCCGTTCTGGTTCGCCACCGGGCTGTTCGTCTTCACCTTCATCGTCTCGTTCGAATGGGAGTGGGACGAGGCGTGGGCCTCGCGCGCCCGCAAGCTCGGCATCGCGGCCGCGATCGGGTTCCTGGCGGCGGTCGCCATCCCCTACCTGTTCGAGACCCTGTTCCTGGTCCGCCTGCCTTAGAAAGCGATACATCATGTTCGAGGGACTGGGTCACCTCTTCGACGCGTTCCAGACGTTCGCCAACTTCACGACGCTGTTCAACGTCTGCTGGGCCACGCTGGTCGGCATCACCATCGGGGCGCTGCCGGGCCTCACCGCCACCATGGGCGTCGCGCTGCTGACGACGCTGACCTACAAGATGGTGCCCGAGCAGGCGATCCTGGTGCTGATCTCCTGCTATGTCGGCGCCATCTACGGCGGCTCGCGCTCGGCCATCCTGCTGAACATCCCCGGCACCCCGGCCAATGCCGCCACGACGCTCGACGGCTTTCCGCTCGCCAAGCAGGGTCGCGCCGGCGAGGCGATGGGGCTGGCCACCACCTCGTCGATGATCGGCACCTTCATCGGCGTCTTCTTCCTCGCCCTCATCGCACCGGCACTCGCCGAGATCGCGCTGGACTTCCAGTCCTACGAGTATTTCTGGCTCGCCATCTTCGGCGTCGTCATCGCCGGGCAGATGTGCTCGTTCGACGACGCGCTGAAGGGGTGGATCGCCGGCTTCCTCGGCCTGTTCGTCGCCATGATCGGGCAGGAGGGCATCCACGCCGAGGAGCGCTTCGTCTTCGGCTGGTCGGAGCTCTCCGGCGGCATAGCGCTGATTCCGGCGCTGGTCGGCACCTTCGGGGTCGCCGAGATCCTCACCGTGATGCGCAACCGCGCCGCCGAGATGGCGACCAGCGTGGTCGATCACGTGATCCCCCGATGGAAGGATCTCTGGGACTACCGGCGGACGGTCGTCCGCTCCGGCCTGATCGGCACCGCGGTCGGCATCATCCCGGGCGTCGGCGAGGACATCGGCGCCTGGATCTCCTATGCGGCGGCGCGCCGCGCCAGCAAGGAGAGGGAGCTGTTCGGCAAGGGCTCGAAGGAGGGCCTGTGCGCCGCCGAGACCGGCAACAACGCCGCCATCCCGGGGGCCATCATCCCGGCGCTGACACTCGCCGTGCCGGGCTCGGCGCCGGCCGCCGTGCTGCTCGCCGCCATGCTGATCCACGGCCTGCGGCCCGGCCCGATGATCATGATCGAGAGCCCGGACTTCGTCTTCCAGGTCGTCTGGATGGTGGTGCTCGCGACCATCGCCATGGGTGTCTTCGGCATCCTGCTCACGAGGCCGCTGCTGAAGATCCTCAAGGTGCCGCGTGAACGACTGATGCCGGTGGTGTTCGTGCTCTGCGTCATCGGGCCCTACGCCATCACGCTGCGTCTGTTCGACATCTATGTCACTCTGTTCTTCGGCGTCCTCGGCTTCATCTTGCGCGAGATGAAGTACCCGATGGCGCCGCTGGTGCTCGGCCTTATCCTGGGCGACATCCTCGACAAGAGCCTGCGCCGCGCTTTGGTGCTGTCCGACGGTGATTTCACGCCGTTCTTCTTCCGACCGATCAGTGCCGTGCTGTGGATCACCACCGCGCTGGTCATCATCAGCGCTATTCCGGCCGTGCAACGTGGCGCCGCGCGCGTGTTCAACTGGAAGAAGGCGTGATGCGGATCGCGCTCTGCAACGAGGTGATCGCCGCGCTGCCGTTCGAGCGGCAGTGCGACTTTTCCGCGGCGGTCGGCTACGACGGGCTGGAGGTCGCGCCCTTCACGGTGTCGGAGCAGCCGCATCTGCTGCCGGCGGCCGAACGGGCCGCCATGCGGCGCGCCGCGGCGGACGCCGGGGTCGCGATCACCGGACTGCACTATCTGATGCGGGCGCCGGCGGGACTCTCCATCACCACGGCCGATGCGGGCCTGCGCGGGCGTAGCATAGAAGTGATGCGGCGCCTGTGTGAGCTGGCGCACGATGT
Source organism: Rhodoplanes roseus (assembly GCF_003258865.1). Lineage (GTDB taxonomy): Bacteria > Pseudomonadota > Alphaproteobacteria > Rhizobiales > Xanthobacteraceae > Rhodoplanes > Rhodoplanes roseus. The sequence continues at coordinate 7,027 of NZ_NPEX01000165.1, forward strand.
CGGTGCCGGCGTGTTGATCCACGGCTCGCCCGACCAGCGAAGGCTCGACCCCGGCGCCGAGGCCGACGGGTTGAAGCGCGCCGCCGACGCTTTCGCCGCAGTCGCCGATACGGCCGCAGCCGCAGGCGTCGTCTATTGCATCGAGCCTCTGTCGAAGCGGCAGACCAACTGCATCAACACGGTCGAGGAGGCCGCCGCGATCGTGGAGGCGGTCGGCAATCCGGCGCTCAGGACCATGATCGACTGCTCGTCCTCGGCCGTCACCGAGGCCCGGTCGATCCCGGATCTGATCCGGCACTGGATCCCGACCGGCCTGATCGGCCACGTCCATTTCAACGATCCGAACCGTCGCGGCCCCGGCGAGGGCGACCTCGAGTTCGCGCCGATCGTCACGGCGCTACGCGAGGTTGGCTGGCGCGACGTGGTCGGCATCGAGCCCTTCGTCTACGAGCCGGACGGCCCCGCCTGCGCGGCCCGCGCCATCGGCTATGTTCGCGCCCTTCTCGAAGCCATTCCCTGACGGCGCCCGGCCGGCAGGCCCGGTCGCCTCGTTTCCTCGCAGAAGAACACTCCAGGACCAGCCATGCCCAACAAAGGCCTGTCGATCAATCTCGCCACCGTGCGCCAGCAGTGGAACCTCGGGGAGGCCGTCGAAGCCTGTGCTCGTCACGGCATCAGGGCCATCGATCCCTGGCGTGATCAGGTCGCGGCTTTCGGCCTCAGCGAGTCCGCGAAAGTCATCAAGGACCACGGCATGGACGTCACCGGCTACTGCCGGGGCGGCATGTTTCCTGAGCCCGACGCGGCCGGCCGGCAGGCGGCGATCGACGACAATCGCCGCGCCCTCGACGAGGCGGCGACCATCGGGGCCGAATGTCTCGTTCTGGTGGTGGGCGGCCTGCCCAAGGGCTCGCGCGACATCGTCGCAGCGCGCGAGATGGTGGCCGAGGGCATGGCGGCGATCCTGCCGCACGCCCGCGCCGCCAAGGTGCCGCTCGCCATCGAGCCGCTGCACCCGATGTATGCGGGAGACCGCGCCTGCGTGAACACGCTCGGCCAGGCGTTGGACCTGTGCGAGCGGCTCGGGCCGGACGTCGGCGTGGCGATCGACGCCTACCACGTCTGGTGGGATTCGGACCTCGCCAATCAGATCGCCCGGGCCGGCCGCGAGAACCGCATCTTCGCCTACCACATCTGCGACTGGCTGATCCCGACCAAGGACATGCTGCTCGACCGCGGCATGATGGGCGACGGCGTGATCGATCTCCCGGCCGTCGCCCGGATGATCGAGGACGCCGGCTTCACTGGCTATCACGAGGTCGAGATTTTCTCGTCCGAGGACTGGTGGAAGAAGCCCGGAGACGAGGTGCTGAAGACCTGCCTGGAGCGCTTTTCCACGGCTTGCTGATAGGGAGGCGGAGCTGCCGCGATCTCGTCCTGCTGTTCCGTCCTCCCCCTGAAGAGCCCGCATGGTGGGCGTCTCGACGGGCGAGGGCGGCCACGGACCGGCTCTCGGAGTGCCTCGGCCTCATGGTTCGAGACGCGCTCCTTCGGAGCGCTCCTCACCGTGAGGAGTGACCAGGAATGGTATGATCCCGCCGCCGTTGCGACGCGGGTGGTGAAAGGTACAAACCCGAACCCCTGAAGCTTTGACGCGTTCTACGGAACGAGTGCCCGCCGGGCCGGTGCACGTTCCAGACACAACGCGACGGAGCTTCCATGACCCCCGACCATTCCGCGCGCCCCGAGGGGCGCTCGTCCCCGGCTGCACCCGGCCTCGATCGGCGATCTTTCCTGGGCGCCGGCGCCTGCGGTGCCGCGGTGCCGCTGCTGGGTGCTGCGTCGGCCGCAGCTCAACCCGCCGTCGCGGCCGCGCCGGATGTCCGCAGGCCCCTGGATGTCAAGCTGCGCATCAACGGGCAGGATCATCGTCTCGCCCTCGATTCGCGGACGACCCTGCTCGACGTCTTGCGCGAGGAGGTCGGTCTCACCGGCACCAAGAAGGGCTGCGACCAGGGCCAGTGCGGCGCCTGCACGGTGCTGCTCGACGGCACCCGGGTGCTGTCCTGCCTCACCCTGGCGGTCATGGCGGAAGGCCGTGCCGTCACCACCATCGAAGGGCTCGCAAGACCGGACGGCAGCCTGCATCCGATGCAGCAGGCCTTCGTCGATCACGACGCCTTTCAGTGCGGATACTGCACGCCGGGGCAAATTCTCTCTGCCGTCGCTTGCGTGCAGGAGGGCCACGCGAAGGACGACGCCCAGATCCGCGAATACATGAGCGGCAACCTCTGTCGGTGCGCGGCCTACCCCAACATCGTGGCCGCGATCAATCAGGCCAAGTCCGAGATGGGGGCCTGACATGCAACCATTCATCTACCAGCGCGCCGAGACGCTCGAGGCTGCGGCGCAGGCCGCGGCCGCCTCGCGTGGCAGCCATGTTGAAGCTCCGGTCCAGTTCGTCGCCGGCGGCACGACGCTGCTCGATCTCATGAAGATCGACGTGATGCGGCCCGCGACCGTGGTCGACATCAATCCGCTGCAGGAGCGCTACGGCGCCATCGCGACCGACGACAAAGGGCTGCGGCTCGGCGCGCTCGCCCGCATGGCTCAGGTCGCGGATCATCCGTCGGTGCGGCGCGACTTCCCGGTCATCGCGCAGACCCTCGATCTCGCCGCCAGTCAGCAGCTCCGAAACATGGCGACGCTCGGCGGAAATCTCCTGCAGCGCACCCGCTGCAATTACTTCCGCGACGTGAGCTGGGCCGCCTGCAACAAGCGCAATCCGGGCTCCGGCTGTGCCGCATTGGACGGCATGAACCGCAAGCACGCCGTGCTGGGCACCAGCGACCAGTGCATCGCGACCTATCCGGGCGACTTCGCCCAGGCCCTGGTCGCGCTGGACGCGACGCTGGAGATCGCCGGTCCGCAAGGGCGCCGTGAGATCGCCGTCCAGCAGCTCCACAAGCAGCCCGGCTCCACCCCGAACATCGAGACCCAGCTCGTGCCGGGCGAGCTGATCACCGCCATCCTCGTGCCGTCGGCGCCGTGGACGCGTCGTTCGCTGTATCTGAAGGTGCGGGACCGCGAGTCCTACGAGTTCGCGCTCGCCTCCGCCGCAGTCGCCCTCGATATCGCGGACGGTGAGGTGCGCGAGGCCCGGATCGCGCTCGGTGGCGTCGCGACGATGCCGTGGCGGGCCAAGGAGGCCGAGGCCGCGTTGCGTGGACGGCGGCTGGACGAGGCTGCGGCGGAAGCCGCCGCCGAGGCGGCTTTCGCCGGCGCGCAAACCCACGAGCACAACGCCTACAAGGTGCCTCTCGGCCGCCGCACGCTGGTGCGCGCGCTGCTCGATGCGGCCCGGCTGGAGATCCGATCATGAGCATCGCCGCTCCCGAACCGAAAGCCAATATGGGCCGGCCCGAGCCCCGCCTCGACGCGCGCCTGAAGGTCACCGGTGAAGCCCGTTACCCGTCCGACGTGCCGGTCGGGAATCCGCTGCATGCCGTGCTGGTCACCAGCGCCATCGCGAAGGGTCGGCTCGACCGCCTGGACACGGAGGCCGCGCGCGCCGTCCCGGGGGTGGTCGAGATCTTCACGGCCGAGAACACCCGCGAGCTGAAGCCGCTGGAATACACCCCCGGCGGCGGCGGCGCCTCCACATCGGTGCAGGGGCTGGGCCCCGACATCGCGCATGACGGGCAGATCATCGCCATGGTGGTGGCGGAGAGCTTCGAGGTTGCGCGCGAGGCCGCCTACAAGGTGAAGGCGACGTATGCGCGCGAGGCACCGAGCGCGAGCTTCGGCGCCGCGGGGCTGGACGAGAAGCCCGCCGGCAAGGAGTTCCCGAAGGCCGGAGACGCGGCGGCGGCGCTCTCGGCAGCGGACGTCGTGGTCGACGCGGAGTACGGCACGCCGACCCAGCACCACAATCCGATCGAGCTGTTCACGACCACCTGCGTGTGGGACGGCGAGCATCTCACGGTCCACGAGCCGAGCCAGTTCGTTTACGGCCTGAAGAACAGCGTGGCCAAGCGGCTCGGCATCGATCCTGCCAAGGTGCGCGTCGTCAGCACCTATATCGGCGGCGCCTTCGGCTCCAAGGCGCAGCTCACCCCGCGGACGCCGCTGGTGGCGCTCGCGGCCAAGCGGCTGGGGCGCCCCGTGAAGCTGGTCGCGAGCCGCGACCAGGGCTTCACCATCGCGACCTACCGGGCGGAGACGAAGCATCGGATCCGGCTCGGCGCGCGACGGGACGGCAAGATCACGGCGTACACGCATGACGGCCGCGAGGTCACGTCGCGGCCGGACGCGTACAAGGTCGCGGGAGTGTCCGACACGGTCCGGCTCTACGATTTCGGCACCGTCGCGACATCGGTCAACGTCGTCCATGCGGACCGCAATACTCCGGGCTTCATGCGGTCTCCGCCGGTGGTGCCGTATGTCTACGCGCTGGAGAGCGCCATGGACGAGCTCGCCGTGGCGCTCGGCATGGATCCGGTCGAGCTTCGCCGGATCAACGATGTGACGAAGGACACGGTGAGCGGCAAGTCGTGGTCGTCCCGCTCGCTGATGAAATGCTACGACGAGGCGGCGGCGGCGTTCGGCTGGTCGCGGCGCACGGCCGAGCCCGGTTCGATGCGGGACGGCGAGTGGCTCGTCGGCTGGGGTTGCGCCACCGCCTGCTATCCGACCCACATGGCGGCGACCACGGCCCGGGTGCGGCTGCTGCCGAGCGGCGAGGTGCGGGTGCAGGTCGCGGCGCACGACATCGGCACCGGCGCTTACACGGTGATCGGCCAGACCGCGGCGGAGCGGCTCGGCGTGCCGCTGGCTGCCGTGACGGTCGAGCTCGGCGACTCCGATCTGCCGCCCGGTCCGGTCGCCGGTGGATCGACCACCACGGCGAGCACCTGCTCGGCCGTGATCAAGGCCTGCGACGCGATTCGTGAGAAGCTGGTCCGGGCCGCCTCGACGGCCAATGATGGCCCGTTGGCGGGGCGCTCGCCGTCGGATCTGTCGTTCACGGACGGCCGCGCTGTCGCGTCCGACGGGGCCGCCGAGAGCGTGGCCGACGTGATGCAACGGCTCGGCACGGCCGCCCTCGAGGAGTATGCCGAGTACATCCCGCACGGCGTGCAGCAGGACGGAATCCGGAAGCTCTATTCCGGGCGGGCCGCGATGACGGGCGGTCCGCACGGCGACAAGATCATGTACGCGCTCGGCGCCGAGTTCGTCGAGGTGCGGGTCCATGCCCGCACCCGCGAGGTGCGAGTGCCCCGAGCGGTCGGTGCCTTCGCGGGCGGGCGGATCCTGAATCCCCGTACGGCGCACAGCCAGCTGATGGGCGGGATGATCTGGGGCATCGGCTCGGCCCTGCACGAGGCGACGGAGATCGATCCGCGGGAGGCACGCTACGTCAACGACAATATCTCCGAGTACCTGATCCCGGTGAATGCCGACGTGCCTCGGATCGACGTGATCATGGTCCCGGAGGAGGATGCGGAGGTGAACCCGGCCGGCGTCAAGGGGCTGGGTGAGCTCGGCAATGTCGGAACGGCGGCCGCGATCGCCAATGCCGTCTACCACGCGACCGGCAAGCGCATCCGCGATCTGCCGATCAGGATCGAAGATCTGTTGTGAGACCGAGAACGAGGCCGGGGGGTGACAAAGAAGGAGAACAACGAATGGCGAACGATCTGAAGGGCTGCAAGGTGGCCGTGCTGGCGACCGACGGCGTCGAGCAGGTGGAACTCACCGAGCCGGTGAAGGCGTTGCGTGAGCAGGGTGCCGACGTCCAGGTGGTGGCACCGAAGAGCGGATCGATCCAGGGCTACGACCATCACGACCGGAAGGACGCGATTCCGGTCGACCGCACCCTCGACGCGGCCCGCCCCGACGAGTTCGAGGCGCTGCTGCTGCCGGGCGGCGTGATCAACCCGGACGCTCTGCGGCTGGAGCCGAAGGCGGTCGAGTTCGTCAAGCACTTCGTCACCTCCGGAAAGCCGATCGCCGCGATCTGCCACGGGCCCTGGATGTTGATCGATGCGGGCGCCGTGAAGGGCCGCAAGGTGACGTCTTGGCCGTCGCTGAAGACGGATCTTCGAAATGCCGGCGCGGAGTGGGTGGACCAGGAGGTCGTCACCGACAACGGCATCGTGACGTCGCGAAAGCCGCAGGACATCCCGGCCTTCAACCGTAAGATGATCGAGGAGTTCGCCGAGGGGCGGCATCAGCGGCGGGCGGCCGAGTAGGGTCCATAATCCTGCCCTGATCGGGTGGTAGAGCAAGGCATCATCCGATCACGGCGATGATCTGGCGCGGCCCGGTTTCCGG
>NZ_NPEX01000166.1 GCF_003258865.1 Rhodoplanes roseus
GCGCCGTGCGGCGCCGATCGTCAGCATAGTCATCACAGCGGCTCGATCACGTCGTGCGAAGGGCGGCGGCGGGAGCGCAGCGTGCGGATCAGGTGCCCGACGGCGCGGCCGATGATCGCGAGCGCCAGCAGCGGCAGCGCGAGCGTGTAGATCCATTGCGGCTCGCCGAGGCCGGGCGACGTCACCTCGAAGCGGTACTCGTCCCACACCAGTCGGCCGCCGAGCCACACCAGCAGGCCGAACATCACGATGGTGGCGAGCGTCGCGATCACCTCGGCGGCGCGCTCGGCTTTCGGCGGCAGCAGGCCGGCGAAGAACACGATGCGGATCTGTCGGTCGGCCGCCGTGGCGATGCCGGCGCCCAGCATCGTCACCACCACCATCAGGGCGATGGAGAACTCCTCGGTGAAGGCGAAGGAGTAGTTGGTGAGATAGCGGGCGACCACGTTGCCGAGCGTGATCAGGCACAGGGCGGCCATGGCGGCCGCCGCCAGCACCTTTTCCACCGTGAGCGGCACCCGAACGGGCGGATCTTTTGGAGCGGCGAGCGGATCGGGATTTTCAGTCATGGCGCATGTGCTGGGCCGCTACGCCGCCCGGTCTCACGAAAGCTCTCGATCGCGGCCACCCCCCTCCCTGTCCCTCCCCGACAAGGGGGGAGGGAACGACAGAGGCGGACCGGCGTGGCGTTGAACATCGACTTGAAGATGGAGCTGTCGGTGGTGAGGCCCGGCGGTTTGCCGCGGCTTGCTCCCTCCCCCCTTGTGGGGGAGGGGTGGGGAGGGGGGTGCGACCCGACGGGCATCAGCGATTCACGGACGGTCACTGACGCCCGGCCACCGCCTTCTCGGCGGCGTCGACCAGCGGCGCGCCGATGCGGGCCTTCCACTTGTCGTAGACGGGGCGGGTGGCGGCCTGGAACGCCTTCAGCTCGTCGGGCGTCAGCCGGATCACCGTGACGCCGAGCGCCTCGATCGACTTCAGCGCGGCCGGGTCGTCCTCGGTGATGCCGGTGCGAGCCAAATGCTTGCTGTAGACGCCCGCCTCCAGCGCGGTCTCGCGAAGGAGCTTCTGGTCGTCGGCCGAGAACGTGTCCCACACCGGCTTCGACACCGCGAAGATCAGCGGATCGGCGACGTAGCCCCACAAGGTCAAGTGCTTCTGGCCGACCGTGTTGAGCTTGGCCGCGACGTAGACGGCGAGCGGGTTCTCCTGGCCGTCGACGGCGCCGGTCGAGAGAGCCGGCTGCGCGTCGGCCCAGCTCATCTGGGTCGGGTTGGCGCCGAGCGCCGTGAAGGTCTCGTTGAACAGCGGCGAGCCGACGACGCGGATCTTCAGGCCCTTGAGGTCGGCCGGGGTGCGGACATCGCGCTTGGAGTTGGACAATTCGCGAAACCCGTTCTCGCCCCAGGCGAGCGGCACCACGTCCTTGGCGCCGACGATGTCGAACAGCTTCTTGCCCGCCTCACCGCCCGTGATCGCGTCGATGGCGGCGTGGTCGGGCATCAGGAACGGCAGGGCGAACAGGTTGAGCTCCGCCACCTGGGGCGACCAGTTGATGGTCGAGCCGACCGCCATGTCGATGACGCCCTGGCGCATGGCGGTGAATTCCTTGGTCTGGTCGCCGCCGACGAGCTGGGCGCCCGGATAGACCTTCATGACGATGCGGCCGTTGGAGCGCTCGCGCACCAGCTCGGCCCAGCGCTGCGCCGACACGCCCCACGGGAACGGCGCGCCCAGCACGGTCGAGACCTTGTATTCGGGCTTGTAGGTCTGGGCGGTGGCAGGCTGCGGCGTCATCGCAGTCGCGGCCAGCATCGCGCCGAGGGCGAGCGCAGCGAACAGTCGCTTGGTCATGAAATGTCTCCTGCTGGTTCGGCGGAGGGGTTTTCGACCGTGTCGGGCGGGCCGTCCAGTCATTTTCTTGCAGGACGCGAGGACCGGGGCGATTTTCCGGTACTGCCGAAGGGGTGGGGCCAGCCGGCGGCGCTCGGGGCCGCCGCGGCGGTTGCAGCCCGGCGGGCCGGCATCCTCCGGATGGTCGGGCGCGGCACGCCGCGGTATCGAGGCCGGGCAACCGGGGGAGTGCGATGGGGACGCGGGACGAGACGATCTATTCGGTCATCGTGAAATTCGCCGACGACGGCTCGCTCGCCCAGTGCGCCGCCATCCGGCACGAGGGCAAGCTGTGGCTGGTGCCGGACTGGATCGACGATCCCGCCGCCCCGCTGATGCGCCCCGAGCGCATCGTCTGCATCGACGGCCTGCCGCTGAAACCCGGCGGCACGCTCGGAGAGCGGACGTTCGACTGGATTCTACGACCCGAGATCCCGAAGGCGCTGCTGACCGGTCCGATTCCGGACGCGCCCGGGCCGCTGGTCGTCATCGCCCGGCCGGATCTCGCGTTTCCGAGGTCGTGACCTGTTTCGTGTGTCTTGCGGTTGGATCGGGATCTGCTGGACGATTAATTCCGCGGGATGGGTCGGTGACGTGTTCGTCGCGGATATTGCGACAACGCCCTACGGCCGTTCCATCTCGCGGCGGCGGCGGATGCTCAGCACCACCTCGCGGATGCCCATGATGGTGAGCGAGCAGGCGAACGGCACCACGAAATACATCAGCCGGAAGATCAGCAGGCCGGCGATCAGCTCTTCCTTGTCGAAGAAGGGCAGGCCGACCAGCATGGCGGCGTCGAACACGCCGATCGAGCCGGGGGCGTGGCTGGCGAAGCCCAGAAGGGTCGCGGCGATGAAGATACCCGCCAGCGTGAAGAAGTGGATGTGCGGCTCGGCCGGCACCAGCATGAACATGGCGAGCGAGCAGAAGGTCAGGTCGGTGATGCCGATGCAGATCTGCAGCAGCGTCGAACGGCCGCCGGGCAGCCGCACGTTCAGCTTCTTGACGCCGATCGTGCGCGGCTTCGCCCACACCCAGGCGACCCAGCCGGCGAGGCCGACCAGCAGGCCGACGCCGATCAGCCGGTTCACGGCCGGCGCGAGCTGGTCGACGGCGCTGATGGCGCCCGGGTCGTACAGCATTGCCAGGCCCAGCACGGCGAGATTGCCGAGCCAGAAGGTCAGGCCGGTGATGAAGCAGATCTTCGCCACGTCGACGAGGCCGAGCCCCCAGGACGAGTAGATCCGCCAGCGGATCGCCCCGGCCGAGAACGCCGTCGCGCCGATATTGTGGCCGATGGTGTAGCTCGTGAAGCTCACCATGGCGGCGGCCCGATAGGGGATGTGCCGTATCCCGAGGGTGCGCAGCGCGAACCAGTCGTAGAGCGTCAGGGTGGCGTAGGCCATCGCGACGCACAGGCCGGCGCGCACCAGATTGCCGGGCGGAATGCTCTCGAGGCCGGTGCGGATCTCGTCCAGCGCGATGTCGCTCAGGACGTTGTAGAGCACGATCATCGACACCGCGATGATGGTGCAGGCCAGCGCGGCGCCGACCCAGTTCCAGCGGACCGCCGAGAGGATCGATTTGACGCGGGCGAGCCAGCCGCTCGTCCGGCCGGTGTTGGCGGCCGTGCCGTCGCGGGCGTCCGGGTCGCCGCCGTCGGGCGGGTCCGGGGTGTCGCCGGGCTCGGGTCTGGACTTCAGCAAGGTGTTCGACACACGCGTCTCTCGGGCCGACCGGCCGGGGCGCCCGGGGCGCGCGAACCGCGTCCGGCGAGCCCGGGTGTTTCACAGCCGTGCGACAGAGACACGACAGGGAGCAGCGACCTAGCACGCCCCGGCCCGGACGTCACGGACCCCGGCGGGCGTCATGGTCCCGTCAAGGGCGCGTCATAGACCTTCGGGGGAACAGAGGATGAATCGCGATGCGGCATCGTCGGGTGGAGCGCGAGGGCTCGAATCGGAGATCTGCATGCGGATCCTGATCGCGACCGACGCCTGGCACCCGCAGGTCAACGGCGTCGTGCGGACGCTGCGGTCGCTGGCCGGCGCGGTCGAGTCGCTCGGCGCCTCGATCGCGTTCCTCACGCCCGAGGGCCTGCGCACCGTGGCGCTGCCCAGCTATCCGTCGATCCGGCTGGCGCTGCCTCCGCCCGGCGAGATCGCGCGGCGGATCGACGCGATCGGGCCCGACATCGTCCATGTCGCCACCGAGGGCCCGATCGGCCATCTCGCGCGGCGGCACTGCCTGCGCACCGGCCGGCGCTTCACCACCAGCTTCCATACGCGGCTGGCCGACTACGCCGCGGCGCGCTGGCCGATTCCGGCCGACGTCACCTGGGCCTGGCTGCGCTGGTTCCACAATGCGGGATCGGCCACCATGGCGGCGACGCCCTCGCTGGTCGCCGAGCTGCAGGGGCGCGGCTTCCGCAAGGTGATGCGCTGGCCGCGGGGCGTCGATGTGTCGCTGTTCCGGCCGCGCTCCGAGGTGGATCTCGGGCTGCCGCGACCGGTCTTCCTCAGCGTCGGCCGGGTCGCGGTGGAGAAGAATCTCGACGCCTTCCTGGCCCTCGACCTGCCCGGCAGCAAGGTGGTGGTCGGCGACGGTCCGGCCCGCGCGGCTCTCGCGGCCGCCCATCCGGACGCGCTGTTTCTCGGCGAGCGGCACGGCGAGGCCTTGGCCGAGGTCTATGCGGCGGCCGACGTGTTCGTCTTCCCCAGCCGCACCGACACGTTCGGCCTGGTCCTGCTCGAGGCTTTGGCGAGCGGCCTGCCGGTCGCCGGCTTCCCGGTCGCGGCCACCCGCGACGTGGTGGGCGACGCCCCCGTCGCGGTGCTGGACGAGGATCTGCGCGCCGCCTGCCTGGCCGCGGCGGCGATCCGGCCCGAGCCGTGCCGGGCCTATGCGATGACGCTCACTTGGGACGAGAGCGCCCGCCGCTTCCTCGCCAATTTGCAGGGTGCGGGCGTGTGGACCGAGGCGCAGGGCCGCCTGGGCGACCGCCGCTCGCGCCTCGTCCGGGCGTGACGGCGGGCCGTCGCCGCACCACGCCGGTGACGATCAATGCGACGAAGCCGAGCAGCGCGACGAGCGTCAGCGGCCCGCTCCAGGCGCGCGCGGCGTCGTGTCCGCAGACGTCGCCGCCGATCCGCAGCAGGACCGAGGCGTGCAGCACGGCGAGGGGCCCGTAGAGCAGCGGCCGGTAGGCGATCCGCACTCTGGCGACGGCCGGCAGGATGATCAGCGCGTGGCCGAACACCATGGACAGCACGAAGCCGATCAGCACGGCGTGCAGGGCGGCGTCGTAGCCGAACGCGGTCGCGCCCGGCGGCATCGCGATCAGCAGCACGCCGGCGGCGCCGAGCCAAGCGTAGCCGGCCGCCATGCAGGCCGCCATGAAGCGGGTCTGCCCGGACTGGCGGATGGTGTGGCGCACCACGTCGTGGCGGACCAGCCAGACGGTGAGCAGCAGCAGAGCGAGACCGTAGGTCGGCGCCCCGCCCGGAGCGAACAGGCCGATCCAGGCGCCGACGGCCAGCAGGGCGACGCCGAGGCCGAACAGGATCTCGCTGCCGCGCCGCTTCTCCATCAGGCGGCCGAGCTCGAGCCGCTCGCCCGCGATGGTGAGGATCAGGAAGCCCAGCCACCAGCCGGCGACCTCGGGAATGCCGGCGCCCGTCATCCAATGCGCCGTGCCGGCGAGCCAAGCGAGCGCGCCTGCCTCCAGGGTGGCGTTGAACAGCGCCGGCTGCCGGACCGTGATCACCAGGGTCACGCCGGCGAGCGTCAGGGCGGACAGCGCATAGGCCGAGGCGCCGCCGACCGGCGGGGCGCCGCCAAGCAGGAGCACCGAGCCGAGAGCCGCGAAGGCTGGTGCCGCAAAGGCCCAGTCGCGGCCGAACGCCACGGCGCGCTCCAGGCCGATCACGGTCCCGAACAGGCCGCAGATCAGCAGTGCGCCGTGCAGATCGGCAACCCCGGCCCCGTGCGGCAGATCGAAGCCGATCCGCCACAGCCCGCCCCACAGGCCGCACAGCATGGACGCGACGGCCAGAGCGAGCAGCGCGACGCGCAGCCCCATGCGGGCCGCAGGTACGGCCGGAGCGGCTGCGGGCGGCGCGGCTGCGGACATCTCAGGCGGCGACACGGCTGATGCGGACACGCCAGACATCGGGGCCTTCCTCCAGATAGTCCCAGCCGAACTCGTCCGGATGCGCGATGGCGAGATACTCGCGCAGCGGCGCCGGATCGTGCGGCGCCGCGACCACCAGATTGGCGTCGCCCGGCAGGTCGGCGATGGCGCGGAAGATGACGCTGCGGCAGGAGCCGTGCGGCAGCGTGCGCACATCGATCAGGATGTCGCGTGGTGGCGTCGCGGAGCCGGAGCAGGAGCAGGTGCAGGTGGAGGTCGAGGCGGTGTCGGTGCTCATCGGATGGGTCTCTCAGCGGGTCCGGGGTGGGCGGCCGAGCAGGGCGAGGCCGCGATCGGTGATGCGGTCCGGATCCCAGGGCGGATCCCAGACCAGGGCGACGTCGATGTGCGGGATGGCCGGGAAGCGCTCGGCGAGTGCGTCGCGGGCGTCCTCCAGGATCATCTCGCCGAGCGGGCAGGCCCGCGCCGTCAGGGTGAGCTCGACCTCGACGACGTCGTCGGTGCGGCGCGCCGCGTAGACGAGCCCGAGATCCACGACGCTGAGCCCGACCTCCGGGTCGATCACGTCCTTCAGGCCGTCCATCACGTCGGGATCGAGCGTGTCGGCCGGCGATGAGGCTGAGAGAGTGGTCATGGACATCCTCGCGGTGACGCGAACAACCATGCCGATCCGCGGCCCGGCGGTCTTTGCCGGGGCACAAACTCCCGTGCGATGGCACCGTTCGATCGGCAGCTTGTGCCCGGACAAAGAGGCTTTCCGCGCCATGCGTTACGAGAGCAGCGTCGCAACGGCGCGGAGGCTCACATGACGATCCGATCGAACCGGCTGGTCGCGGACGTCCTCCACGACGCTCCGGCGACGCTCAGGGTCTTTCTCGACTTTCACATGCGGTGTGTCGGCTGCCCGATTGCGAGCTTCCACACGGTCGCCGACGCGTGCCACGAGCACGCCGTCGATCTCGAGCGCTTTCTGGCGGCCCTGCAAGCCGCCGCGGCCGGGCCGACCGTCGGCTTCGCGCCGCCGTTCACGGGGCGTGATCAGCCGGGCGAACGGGGATGACAGGTCTGTCTAGGCAAGCAAGTCCAATCGAATCGTCATGCCCGGCCTCGTGCCGGGCATCCACGTCTTGCAGGCTCGGCAGCAAGCGAGGCGTGGATGGCCGGGACAAGCCGGCCATGACGACGTTCGAGGTTGCGCGGTCGATCTCGAGCTGATCACTTCTCCGCGTCGTCGGCGATCAGCAGGAGCTGGTGCGGCTCGCGCACCGTGATCTTCTGGCGGCCGCTCTCGACCAGACCGCGGTCCTCCCAGGCGCTGATGATGCGGCTCACCGTGTGAAGCGTCGTTCCGGTCATCTCGGCGATGTCCTGGCGCGAGATCGGGAAGTCGATGCGCACGCCGGTCTCGACCTTGCGGCCGGCCTGCTGGGCGAGACGCAGCAGGGCGTGCGCGACCCGCCGCTCGACCTGCTCGGTCGACATCTCGACGACGCGCGTGTGCATCTCCTGGATGCGGCCGCCCACGGTGTGCAGGGTGTTGAGGGCCAGGGCCGGATGCGCGGCGACGAGGCGCGACCACGAGCCTGACGGCCATTGCAGGGCGACGCTGTCCACCACGGCGACCGAGGTTCCCGGATAAGTCGTTCGGCCGATCGCCGAGGCGACCCCGAACACCTCGCCGGGGGCGACGAAGCGCACCACCACTTGCTGGCCGTCCGGCGTCAGCTTGAACACGCGCAGCCGGCCGTGCAGCAGCACGAAGAAGGAATGCGCGTCGGCGTCCTGCTGGAAGACCGTCGTGCCCTTGGGATAGCGCACCGCCTGCGCCTCCTGGAGCAGCGCCTCGCGCTCCTGGGGCGGCATGCCGGCGAACAGCGGGACCCCCGCGACGAGGGCAGGGTCGATGCTCGCCATCAGGCACCTCTCGGCGGAACGAAAGCGGCGGGGGGCGGCGGACGCATGGCTTCTCCGGCGGGCTGTTCTGATTGGCGTTGCGCTCGGGCGAGCGTTCTAGCACGCCGGAGCGGGGGCGTCCTCGTCCGACGCCTCGGGCGGGCTCGGCGTCGGCGTGCCGGACCGCGGGCGTCCGAAGGTCGCGAGGATGTCGTCCATCAGATCCTGGGCCGCCGGCGACAGCATGCGGTCGCGCCGCCGCATCACGCCGATGGTGCGGGTCAGGGACGGCTGGCGCAGCGGCACGGCGACGACGCCGGAGGCGGCCTGCCCGGCGAGCGCCGATTCGGGTAGCGCGGTCAGCCCGGCACCGGCCGCCACCAGCGCGACCGCGGTGGAGAGATGCCGCACCTCGATTCGCCAACTCGCCTCCACCCGGGTCTGCGCGAGGCCCGCCGCGATGATGCGACGGTTCTCGCTAAGCGGGCCGATCGACACCAGCGGCTCCCGGTCGAGCTCGTCCCACGATACCGAGGGCCGGTCCGCCAGCCGGTGGCCGCGCGGACAGACCAGGAAGAACGGCTCCTCGGCGAGCGGGATGCATTCCACCTCCCACGGCTCGGAGCCGATAGCGGCCAGCGCGAAGTCGAGCCGGTTGGTCTCCAGCATGGCGCGGATCTCGGTCGCCGAGAGGTCGAACACCGTGATCTCGCCGCCGTGCCAGCGCTGTCGGTGGCGGGCCAGCGCGGCAGCGAGGTACCGGACGGCGAGGGTCGGCAGGCAGCCGACCTCGACATTATGACCGCGGCTGCGGTCGCCGGCGCGCCGCATCGCGTCCTGCAGCCGGGCGATGGCCGCCTGCGCCTCCGGCAGCAAGCCGGCCCCGGCCGGCGTCAGCCTGACCGGCTGCGAGCGGCGGACCAGGAGCTTTCGACCGACGATCTGCTCCAGCCGCTGCAGGCGGCGGGTCAAGGCCGGCTGGCTGATGCCGAGCCGGGCCGCTGCCCGGTGGAACGAACCGAGGTCGGCGACCGCGATGAAGGCCTCCAGGCCAGGCAGATCGAGGTACATGTTCTGATGATGCACACAATGCATCGAACTGTCATCTCGTTGCATTGGACGACGGGAGCGAACCTGTCGCATGCTCCCGGAAAAGCCGACCAGGAGGAGCCGCAATGTCCACGTCCGTGCCTGAAGCCGGGCAGTCCGACGCCAAGTCCCAGAACGATCTTCAGGCCTGGGTCGGCCGGCACGAGGTCGTGGAGGACGAGGCCGCCGCCGTCCTGGTCCGCCGGGTCGCGGCCCTCCTGGACCGGGATCCGTCTCCTTACGTCTCCGGTGCGGTCGTCCCGGAGAACTGGCATGTCGCGTTCTTCACGCCCCTCGCCGTCCAGTCCCAGATTGGTCCGGACGGGCATCCGCGCCGCGGCGACTTCCTGCCGCCCGTGCGACTGCCGCGCCGTATGTTCGCCGGACGCCGGCTGCGCTTCGTCGCGCCGATCCGCGTCGGGGCGGCGCTGCGGCGGACCTCGACCGTGACGGCCATCACGCCGAAACGCGGCCGCAGCGGCGAGATGGTGTTCGTGACGGTGGAGCACGCCATCACGTCGGACGGCACCCTCGCCGTGATCGAGGAGCAGGACATCGTCTATCGCGAGGAGGCGACCGCCGGCTCGAAGCCCGCCAACGGCGACGCGGCTGCCGAGGAGCTGCCGGAACCGACCGATCGCGAGGCCTTCGCCCCCGACCCGACCATGCTGTTCCGCTACTCGGCGATCACGTTCAACGCGCACCGCATCCACTACGACACGCCCTATACGCAGGGCGAGGAGGGCTATCCCAACCTCGTCGTCAACGGCGGCCTCACGGCGCTGCGGCTCGGCGAGCTCGCCAAGCGCAACCTGCCGGGCGGTCGGCTCGGCCGGCTGACCTTGCGCAACGTGCGGCCGTTCTTCCTCGGCCGAAAGGCCGAGCTGCGCAGCCGCTGGGAGCCGGACGGCCGGCTGTCGCTGTGGTCGGTCGACGAGCGCGGCCGCGTGCTCACCCAGGGCGAGGCGTTTTCCGAGCCCGGGAGCCCGGCATGAGCGCGTCCGAGCTCCGCCCGGAGAAGCGCGGCCCGCTGGCCGGCATCCGCGTCCTCGACACCACGGGAGTCGTGGTCGGGCCGATGGCGACCCTGATCCTGGCCGAGCAGGGCGCGGACGTGATCAAGATCGAGCCGCCCGAGGGCGACCTGATGCGCCGCCTCGGCGGCCGCCCGCGCAAGCCGGGCATGTCGCCGAAGTTCCTGCACTTCAACCGCAACAAGCGGTCGATCGCGCTCGACCTGAAGTCGCCGGAGGGGCGCGAGGTGATGGGCCGCCTCGCCGAGACGGCCGACGTGTTCGTGAGCAACATGCGGCCGCGCGCGCTGCAGTCGCTCGGCCTCACCTTCGAGGCGCTGTCGGCCAAGAATCCGCGGATCGTCCACTGCACCATCTCGGGCTTCGCCACCGGCGGCCCCTATGCCGGTGCGCCGGCCTACGACACCATCATCCAGGGCCTGTCGGGGGTGGCGGCCTGCCACGCCGAGGTGTTGGGCGAGCCGCGCTTCGCCCCCTTCGTGCTCACCGATCATCTGGTCGGCATCGTCGCGGCGCAGGCGATCTGTGCCGCCTTGCTGGGGCGGGAGCGCACCGGCGTCGGCGAGGCGATCGAGGTGCCGATGTTCGAGAACGCCGCCGCGTTCGTGTTGTGCGAGCATCTCGACCAGCGCACCTTCGAGGCCGGCGGCCACATGGGCGATCCGCGCATCATGACGCCCGACGCCCGCCCCCTGAAGACCCGCGACGGCTACATCTGCGTCTCCGCCAACACCGACGTGCAGGCCCGTGCCTTCTTCGACGCGATCGGCCGGCCCGAGCTGAAGACCGACCCGCGCTTCGTCAGCGTGACGGCCAGGCTCGCCAATGTTCGTGACTATTTCGCGGTGCGGACCGCGGCGATGGCCGAGCGCACGACCGCCGAATGGGTGGAGATCCTGCGTCGCCACGACGTGCCGGCGATGCCCTATCATACGCTGCACAGCCTGCTCGACGATCCGCAGCTCCGCGGCTCGGGCGTGCTGACCGACGAAGTCCAAAAAAACCAAGACGGCCAGGAGGAAACCATGCTCGGACTGAGGCATCCCAATCGCTATTCAGGAACCGGCGTTCCGGAGTCGCGGCTCGCGCCGCGCTTCGGCGAGCACGGCGACGAAATTCTGGCCGAGCTCGGCTACGGCCCGGACGACAGGCGGCGGCTCGGCGGCCGTGACGCGGACGCCGCGGAATGAGGCGCCGCGATCTGCTGGCCGGGGGTGCCGCGATGCTCGCGGCCGGCCCCGGCATTCGGTCTGCCCGGGCTCAGGGCGACACCTGGCCGTCGCAGACGATCCGCCTGATCGTTCCGTTTCCGCCGGGCGCCGCCAACGACACGCTCGGCCGGGCCGTGGCGGACCAGCTCGCCCCGCGGCTGGGCAAGCCCGTGGTGGTGGACAATCGCAGCGGCGCCGGCGGTTCGATCGGCTCGGCCGCGGTCGCGCGCGCCGCGCCGGACGGCTACACGCTGCTGCTCGGTCATATCGGCACGCTCGCCGTCAATCCGGCGATCTATCCGAAGCTGCCCTACGACCCGGTGAAGGATTTCGACCCGGTCGCCATGATCGCCAGCGTCACCAATGTCATGGTGGTGCATCCGGCGCAGCCCTTCCGCGACCTCCAGTCGCTGGTCGAGTTCGCGCGGAAGAATCCGAACCGGCTGCGCTACTGCTCGGCCGGCAACGGTAGCGCCGGCCATATCGTGATGCTGGCCTTCCTGCAGGCGACCGGGGTGCAGATGGAGCACGTGCCCTATCGCGGGCTGGCGCAGGGCCTGACCGACCTCGTGGCCGGCGTGGTCGAACTCACCATCGGCGGTGCGCCCACCGTGATGCCGCTGGTCAATCAGGGGCTGCTGCGCGCCATCGGCGTCTCCAGCCCGAAGCGCATGGCGAGCCTGCCGGACCTGCCGACCGTTGCCGAGACGGTGGCGCCGGGCTTCGACGTGCGGCCCTGGTACGGCATCGCGGCGCCGGCCGGCACGCCGCCCGAGATCGTCAAGCGGCTCAACACCGAGATCAACGCCATCGTCGAGACCCCGGCCGTGAAGGCGCGGCTGGAGCTGGAAGGCGCCGATCCCACCCCGATGGCGCCGGCCGCGATGGCCAGCTTCATCAAGTCCGAAGTGCAGCGCTGGGGCGACCTGATCCGGGCCGCCGGCGTGACGGCGCAATGAGATGTTCGGGCGGCCCGAGCGGCCGTCCAGGGAGGCCCGATTGCAAAAGTCCGACCGCGCTGCGCCGTGGCGCTCGCTGATGTACGTGCCGGCGAATGTGCGCCGGTTCGTCGACAAGGCGCCGCAGGCCGGCGCGGACGCCGTGATCCTGGATCTCGAGGACAGCGTGCCGGCCGCCGCCAAGGAGGCGGCACGCGACGGGCTTGCCGAGGCGGTCGGCATCGTCCGGCAGGGGCCCTCGCAGGTGCTGGTGCGCATCAACCGGCCGCTGCCGCAGGCGGTGCGCGACCTCGAGGCGGCGGTCGCGGCAGGCGCCGACGGCATCGTCCTCACCAAGGCGATGGGGCCCGAGCACGTCGTGCTGATGGCCGAGACCCTCGACCTGCTGGCGCCGGTGCCGGTCGGCGGCCGCGGCGTCGTGATGGTGCCGATCATCGAGACGGCCGAGGCCGTGCCGCTGATCGGGGCGATCGCGGCCGCCTCGCCGCGGGTCGCCGGCATGCTGTGTGGGGCGGAGGACCTGGCCGCCGAGCTGGGCTGCGCGCCGGACGACGAGATCGTCTCGGCGATCAAGCGGCAGATGATCATCGCCTGCGCGGCGGCCGGCATCGCGCCGCTCGGGCTGCTCGGCACGGTCGCCGATTTCCGCGATCCGGAGGCGGTGCGCGAGGTGGCGCTGCGCTCCCGCCGCGCCGGCTTCACCGGCGCGACCTGCGTGCATCCCTCGATCGTGCCGGTGCTGAACCAGGCCTTCGCCCCGACCGAGGCGGAGCTCGCGCTGGCGCGCCGGCAGGTCGAGGCGGCCGAGGCCGCGGCGCGCGAGGGGCGGGGCTCCTTCGCGGTCGACGGTCGCATGGTGGACGAGCCGATTCTCAGGCGCGCGCGGCGCATTCTCGCCTCGGTGCGCTGAGGGCCACCCGGCCGGGTGGTTTGCAGGGCGGCGGAAACTCGCTAGACAGCGACGCCCGCCGGCCCGGCGCGGCGCGCCGGGCGGGCCACACCACGGATACGCCCATGCCCTCCGTCCGCACCATCTCGTCCGTCCGCCGTCTCCGCGGTCTGCTCGCGGTCCTCGCGTTGTTCCTCGCCGGCCTGCCTGCGCAGGCCGCG
>NZ_NPEX01000167.1 GCF_003258865.1 Rhodoplanes roseus
CGGGGTCGTGGCTGGATTCCGGGTTCGCGGCTTCGCCGCGCCCCGGAATGACTCCGAATCAATTCACCCCCCGCCCGGCGCCGTCTCGGTCTCGTCGGCGATGGCGTTCGCCTTGCGCAGGCGCTCGCGGCTGTTGGCGAGGTGCATGCGCATGCCGGCGCGGGCCGACTCCGCGTCGCGGCGGCGGATCGCGTCGAGAATCTGCTCGTGCTCGCGATTGGTGCGGTGCAGGTAGGACGACGCCGGCTCGGCCGACAGCGCCGTGGTGTCGAGCCGCGTGCGCGGGATCGTCGCGGTGCCGAGCTGGCGGAAGATGCCCTCGAAGTAGCGGTTGCCGGTGGCGAGCGCGACCTGCATGTGGAAGCGGAAATCCGCATCGACGCCGTTGCGGCCGGCCGTGATCTCGGTCTCGAAGTCGTCGACCGCGCGCTGCATCGCGACGAGATGCTCCTCGCGCCGCCGCGCGGCCGCGATGGCGGCGGCCTCGGTCTCCAGGCTGATGCGCAGCTCCAGCATGGCGAGCACGTCCTCGACCGACACCACCGGATCGAACCGCACCGGCGCGCTCGGCGCCTCGCACACGAAGGTGCCGACGCCGTGCCGGGTGACGACGAGGCCGCTCGCCTGCAGCCGCGACATCGCCTCGCGCACCACGGTGCGGCTGACCCCCAGCTCGGCCATGACGGCCGGCTCGGTCGGCAGCTTCTCGCCGGGCCGGTAGGCACCGGCGCGGATTCGTTCCGACAAGGCCCGGACCACCGACTCGGCGAGGTTCGGGCGCCGCGTCCGCTCGGCCTCGGCGGGCCCACCGCGGGCCGGGCGGTCGGCCGTCGGGGCGGGGTCGGTTGCGGACATGGATCGATTCCTCGCAAGGCCGGCGGCAGCGTCAGCTAAGTCATCATACGTCAGATGACATAAGGCGTGAAGAGGTCTCTTTCGCTCGCAGCGGAAATTGAGTATTACTTCGGATTGAGAGGACATTCGCGCTACGGCACTTCTTGCACGCCCTCAGGTCGCCGGTCCCAGTCATACGACGACAGATGAGAGTTCCGTAGGTCCGGTCTCGCCGGACCGTTTCGACCGCAACGGCCCGGCGGGCCTGGTTCGAGCCCGCACGCTTCCAGCGAAGGCAGGCAAGTCCCCATGGCAATCTCCTACACGGCGGAGGCCGCACAGGTCCGGCGCAGCAATGTGCGCTGGTCCATCCTGGTGATGCTGTTCGTCGTCACCACGGTCAATTTCGCCGACCGCGCCACCATCTCGATCGCCGGTCCCGACATCCGCAAGGCGCTCGATCTCTCCGCCGTGCAGATGGGCTACATCTTCTCGGCCTTCGCCTGGTCCTACGTGTTGGCCCAGCTTCCCGGCGGCTGGCTGCTCGACCGTTTCGGCTCGAAGACCACCTACTGCGCCGCGCTGACGCTGTGGTCGCTGTTCACGATGTTCCAGGGCGCCGTCGGCTTCCTCACCGGCGGAGCGGCCGTCGCGCTGCTGTTCGTGTTGCGCTTCGCGGTCGGCGCCGCCGAGGCGCCGTCGTTCCCGGGCAACGGCCGCATCACCTCGGCCTGGTTTCCGGCCAACGAGCGCGGCCTCGCCTCGGCGATCTTCAACTCGGCCCAGTATTTCGCCACTGCCTTCTTCGCCCCGATCATGGGCTGGATCGTCCACACCTTCGGCTGGCAGTTCGTGTTCTACTTCATGGGCGGGCTCGGCCTGCTGCTGGCGCTGACCTGGAGCAAGGTGATCTACGGCCCGAAGGCGCATCCGCGCGTCAACCAGGCCGAGATCGACTACATCCAGGCCGGCGGCGCGCTGGTCGACCTCGACGCCAAGACCAAGGTGGACCCCGCCACCCAGGTCGACACCATCGCGTGCCTGAAGGAGCTGCTGTCCACCCGCATGCTGGTCGGCGTCTACGTCTTCCAGTTCTGCATCAACGTGATGACCTACTTCTTCCTGACCTGGTTCCCGGTCTATCTGGTCACCGAGCGGCACATGACGATCCTCAAGGCCGGCTTCGTCGCCTCGCTGCCGGCGATCTGCGGCTTCGTCGGCGGTGTGCTGGGCGGCTGGATCTCCGACCGGCTGCTGAAGGCCGGCTGGTCGCTGTCGGCGGCGCGCAAGACGCCGATCGTCGCCGGCATGCTGATGGCGATGTCGATGATCGCCTGCAACTACGTCGAATCCGACATGCTGGTGGTGGTGTTCATGTCGCTCGCCTTCTTCGGCAAGGGTGTCGGCGCGCTGGGCTGGGCCGTGGTGTCCGACACCTCGCCCAAGGAGGCCGGTGGTCTCTCGGGAGCGCTGTTCAACACCTTCGGCAATCTCGCCGGCATCATCACGCCGATCGTCATCGGCTACATCCTGCAGGCCACCGGCACGTTCGCGGGGGCCCTGGTGTTCGTCGGCGCGAGCGCCGCCGTGGCGCTGCTCAGCATGCTGTTCGTCGTCGGCTCGATCGAGCGGGTGAAGCTGACCCGCTCGCTGCCCCGCACGCCGGCCTGACCCCCGGACCCGGGGCGCCCGCGCGGCGCCCTGGGTCGCTTCCGAAGCTCTCTCGCCACGGAGTCGAGATCATGGTCACCGAAGCCGCGATCCGGACGAAGCCGCTCCGCATCAAGGTCCACCCCGACGACAACGTCGCCATCGTGGCGAACTCCGGCGGTCTGCCGGCCGGCACCGTGTTCGACGACGGGCTGACGCTGGTCGACCACGTGCCGCAGGGCCACAAGGTGGCGCTGACGGACATTCCCGAAGGCGGCATCGTGCGCCGCTACGGCGAGGTCATCGGCACGGCCGACCGGCCGCTGGCCAAGGGCTGCTGGATCGACGAGTTCTCGGTGCGGCTGCCAGCGCCGCCCGTGCTGGAGGAGCTGCCGCTCGCCACCAAGGTGCCGGCGCCGCTGCCGCCGCTCGACGGCTACACGTTCGACGGCTACCGCAATCCGGACGGCTCGGTCGGCACCCGCAACATCCTCGGCATCTCGACCAGCGTGCACTGCGTCGCCGGCACGGTCGACTACGTGGTGCGGTTGGTGAAGGAGAAGCTGCTGCCGCGCTACCCGAACGTCGACGACGTGGTCGGCCTCAACCATCTCTACGGCTGCGGGGTCGCCATCAACGCGCCGGCCGCCGTGGTGCCGATCCGGGCGCTGCAGAATCTCGCGCTCAACCCGAACTTCGGCGGCGAGATCATGGTGGTGTCGCTCGGCTGCGAGAAGCTCCAGCCGGAGCGGCTCGTGCCCGAAGCCTACGCGGGCGAGGCCGACGACACCATCGTCCGCATGCAGGACGAGCGCTTCACCGGCTTTCAGGCGATGGTGGACGCGATCATGGCGATGGCCGAGACGCATCTGGAGACGCTGAACCGCCGCAAGCGCGAGCCGGTGCCGGCCTCCGAGCTGGTCGTCGGCATGCAGTGCGGCGGCTCCGACGCCTTCTCGGGCGTCACCGCCAATCCGGCGGTCGGCTTCTGCTCGGACCTGCTGGTGCGGGCCGGCGCCACCGTGATGTTCTCCGAGGTGACCGAGGTGCGCGACGCCGTGCATCTGCTCACGCCTCGCTGCAAGACCGAGGCGATCGGCCGCGCGCTGATCCGCGAGATGGACTGGTACGACCGCTATCTCGCCGCCGGCGAGACCGACCGCAGCGCCAATCCGACCCCCGGCAACAAGAAGGGCGGCCTCGCCAACATCGTCGAGAAGGCGCTGGGCTCGATCGCCAAGTCCGGCACCAGCGCCATCTCGGGCGTATTGGCGCCGGGCGAGAAGGCGACGACGCGGGGCCTGATCTTCGCGGCGACGCCGGCCTCCGACTTCGTCTGCGGCACCATGCAGCTCGCCTCCGGCATCACCCTGCAGGTGTTCACCACGGGCCGCGGCACGCCCTACGGGCTCGCCGCCGTGCCGGTGATCAAGATGGCCACCCGGAAGGATCTCTCGGCGCGCTGGCACGATCTCATCGACATCGACGCCGGCCGCATCGCCACCGGCGAGAAGACCATCGAGGAGATCGGCTGGGAGCTGTTCCATCTGCTGCTCGAGGTCGCCTCCGGCCGCAAGAAGCCGTGGTCCGACCACTGGGGCCTGCACAACGCCCTCGCCGTGTTCAATCCCGCGCCGGTGACCTGAGATTCGCCGGCTCGTCAGCCGCCTGCCGTCGTTCGTCCAGAACCGCCCTTGTCACGATCAGAACGGAGACCGCCCATGATGCCTCATGACGTCGACCGACACGATCAGACCGAAGCCTCTCCGGCCCCGTCGCGGCGCGGCCTGCTCGCCGGGCTCGGCGCGGCCGCGCTCGCCGCCTCCGCGATGCCGGCGCATGCCGGCTGGGAGCCGTCGCTCCGCGTTCCGGATCCGGCGATAAAGATCCTCGATCCGTCCTTCCGGAAATACTGGGTCTCGTCGGCGACCGTCGAGCGCATCGCCACCGGGTTCCGCTGGGCCGAAGGCCCGGTGTGGATGGGCGACTGGCGCTGCCTGCTGTTCAGCGACGTGACGGGCGACGCCATCATCCGCTGGGACGAGATCACCGGGCGCATCGCCGCCTATCGCAAGCCGGCGAACTTTTCCAACGGCAACACGCGCGACCGGAGCGGTCGCCTGGTCACCTGCGAGCACCTGACCCGCCGCGTCACCCGCACCGAGATCGACGGCTCGATCACGGTCGTCGCCGACAAGTTCGAGGGCAAGTCGTTCAACTCGCCCAACGACGTCGTGTCGCGCTCCGACGGCTCGATCTGGTTCACGGATCCGGCCTTCGGCCCCAATCCGAGCGAGCGCATGGCGCGGCCCGAGCTGCCCCACACGGTCTATCGTGTCGCCCCGGACGGCCGCGTCAGCGCGATGACCACCGACATCGTGGGCCCCAACGGGCTGTGCTTCTCGCCCGACGAGTCCAAGCTCTACGTCGTCGAGGCCCGCACCACCCCGCGCAAGATGCGGGTGTTCGACGTGGTCGAGAACGGGACCAAGCTCGCCAACAGCCGCGTGCTGTTCGAGGCCGCCGACGGCGGCACGATCGACGGCATGCGGTGCGATGCCGACGGCAATCTGTGGTGCGGCTGGGGGCAGGGGACCGACGAGCTCGACGGCGTGCGGGTGCTCACGCCGGACGGCAAGGCGATCGCCCACATCTCGCTGCCCGAGCGCTGCGCCAATCTCTGCTTCGGCGGCATCAATCACGACCGCCTGTTCATGACGTCCACCCACTCGATCTACTCGCTGATGACCAATGCACGGGGTGCGACCCCCTGGTGAGAATGGTCCGAACAAGACGAATGATCGGCGACAAATCCAAAAAAGCCCCCGGAGGAACATGGTCATGACGATCGATATCACACGGCGCACGGCGCTCGTGCTCGGCGGCACCGCCGCCGCCCTTGCTCTCACGACCGCACCCGCCCTCGCGGGCCCGTATCCGGACCATCCCGTCACGGTCGTGGTGCCGTTCCCGGCCGGCGGGTCGACCGACATGGTCGCCCGCCAGGTCGGCCAGAAGCTCAACGAGAAGCTCGGCCAGGCCTTCGTGATCGAGAACCGCTCCGGCGCCACCGGCGCCATCGGGGCGACCTCGGTGATGCGGGCGCCGCCCGACGGCTACACCATCCTGGTCGCCTCGATCGGCGTCTACGCGACCAACCCGTTCCTGCAGCCCAAGCTGCAATACGATCCGCTGAAGGACTTCGACCTGCTCACGGTCGCGGTGCGGGCCCCGAACGTGCTGGTGGCCAACCCCAAGTTCCCGGCCAACACGGTGGCCGAGCTGGTCGACGAGCTGAAGAAGCGGCCCGGAAAGATCTCGTTCGCGAGCTCGGGCGCGGGCTCGTCGGATCATCTCACCGCGGCGCTGTTCTGGCAGAAGACCGGCACCCAGGGGCTGCACGTGCCGTATCGCGGCGGCGCGCCGGCGATCAGCGATCTCGTCGCCGGCCATGTCGACGTGTCGTTCCAGAACATCAATGCCGTGATCACCCAGATCAAGGGCGGCAACCTGAAGGTCCTGGCCGTGACGGGCGACAAGCGCTCGCCGCTGCTGCCGAACATTCCGACGCTCACCGAAGCCGGTGTCAGCGGGGCCGACGTGTTCTCCTGGCAGGCCATCGCGGCGCCCAAGGGATTGCCGGCCGACGTGAAGACGAAGCTGCACGGCGAGATCGTCGCCGCCCTCAACGCCCCCGACGTGCGGCCCCGCATGGAGGAGCTCGGCTTCGAGATCGTCGCCAACACCCCGGACGAGTTCCGCGCCTTCCTGGTGACGGAGCTGGCGCGCTGGAAAGAGGTCATCGAGGTCGGGAAGATCTCGATCGAGTGAGGGGGGCGGACGGAGTGACAGGTGTGCTGGTCATTCCGGGGCGGCGCGCAGCGCCGAACCCGGAATCCAGTCCGGTCCTCCGAGTGTGTCGCTGGATTCCGGGTTCGCACCTTCGGTGCGCCCCGGAATGACGGAAACCGATCGCGGCGCGGGACACAGGTCCAATCGCGCAGGAGAGAGACGCCATGACCACGACGGACGCCGCCGGCGCCCAATCTGCTCCGGTGAAGAGCACCCCCGTCGTCACCGCCGTGCGCGTGGTGCCGGTCGCCGGCCGCGACAGCATGCTCTTGAATCTGAGCGGCGCGCACGGACCGTTCTTCACCCGCAACCTGGTGATCGTCACGGACTCGTCCGGCCGCACCGGCATCGGCGAGGTGCCGGGCGGCGAGAAAATCCGCCAGACCCTCGAGGACGCGACGCCGCTCCTCGTCGGCCAGCCGATCGGCGGCTACAACGCCGTCCTGAACAGCGTGCGCAAGACCTTCGCGGCGCGTGACGCGGGCGGACGCGGATTCCAGACCTTCGATCTGCGCATCACCATCCATGCCGTGACGGCGCTCGAGTCGGCGCTGCTCGACCTGCTCGGGCAGTATCTCGGCGTGCCGGTCGCGGCCCTGCTCGGCGAAGGCCAGCAGCGCGATGCGGTCGACGTGCTGGGTTATCTGTTCTACGTGGGCGACCGCACCAAGACGCCGCTCCCCTACGAGGCGCCGCCCCAAAAGGGCGACGACTGGCAAAAGCTCCGGCACGAGCCGGCGCTGACGCCGCAGGCCGTGGTGCGGCTCGCCGAGGCCACCCAGGCCCGCTACGGGTTTCGTGATTTCAAGCTGAAGGGTGGCGTCTTCTCCGGCGACCAGGAGGTCGAGGCCGTCACGGCGCTGAAGACGCGCTTCCCCGACGCCCGCATCACGCTCGATCCCAACGGCGCCTGGTCGCTCGCCGAGGCGATCCGGCTATGCCGCGGCCTCGGGCCCGTGCTCGCCTATGCCGAGGATCCGTGCGGTTCGGAGGAGGGATTTTCCGGCCGCGAGGTGATGGCCGAGTTCCGCCGCGCCACCGGGCTGCCGACCGCGACCAACATGATCGCCACCGACTGGCGCGAGATGGTGCACTCGCTCGTCCTGCAGTCCGTGGACATTCCGCTCGCCGACCCGCATTTCTGGACCATGCAGGGATCGGTGCGGGTCGCGCAGACCTGCCGCGACTTCGGCCTCACCTGGGGCTCGCATTCCAACAACCACTTCGACGTGTCGCTGGCGATGTTCACCCATGTGGCGGCGGCGGCGCCCGGACGGGTCACCGCCATCGACACCCACTGGATCTGGCAGGACGGCCAGAACCTCACCCGCGATCCGCTGAAGATTCGCGGTGGGCAGATCGTCGTGCCGGACGCTCCCGGCCTCGGCGTCACGCTCGACATGGACGCCGTCGAGGCGGCGCATCGGCTGTACAAGGAGCACGGCCTCGGCGCCCGCGACGACGCCGCCGCGATGCAATACCTCATCCCGGGCTGGCGCTTCGATCGCAAGGCGCCGTGCCTGGTGCGCTGATTCCTTCCCCACGACACCCCGCAAGACCAACGGACACCCGAATGACCACGCCCTACCGTCCCTTTCCAAATCAGTTCCGCGCCGACATCCGGTCCGGCAAGACCGTGATCGGCTGCTGGGCCTCGCTCGCCAGCCCGATCACCACCGAGGTTCTCGGGCTCGCCGGCTTCGAGTGGATTCTCCTGGACGCCGAGCACTCGCCCAACGACGTGCTGTCGCTCGTGCCCCAGCTGATGGCGCTCAAGGACAGCGTCTCGGCGCCGGTGGTGCGGCCGCCCTGGAACGAGCCCGTGATCCTCAAGCGGCTTCTGGACATCGGCTTCCACAACTTCCTCATCCCCTACATCGAGAGCGTCGAGGAGGCCGAGCGCGCCGTCGCGTCGACCCGCTATCCGCCGGCCGGCTTTCGCGGGGTCTCGGTCTCGCAGCGAAGCAACAATTACGGGACGCTGAACGCCCAGGGCTACTTCCCGGCCATCAACGACAACATCACGGTCCTGCTGCAGATCGAGACCCGCAAGGGCGTCGAGGCGGTCGATGCGATCGCCGCGGTCGACGGTGTGGACGGCCTGTTCGTCGGCCCGAACGATCTCGCCGCCGCCTACGGCCACCTCGCCGATCCGAACCATCCCGAGGTGCAGGAGGTGATCAGGCACGTGTTCGACCGCGCCCGTGCGGCCGGCAAGGCGGCTGGCATCCTCACCGGCGTCGAGGCCGAAGCGCGCCGCTATCTCGACTGGGGCGCCACGTTCGTCGCGGTCGGCAGCGACCTCGGCCTCTTCCGCGGCGCCACCCAGGCGCTGCGCGACAAGTTCAAGGCGGGCTGAGGCCCGACGTTTCTCGCCTGCATTCATTCAGCAACACGGCCGCGCCGAACAGAGCGTCGGCCGACCCTCGAAGGAGACTCACATGAGCAAGATCGGCTTCGTCGGCCTCGGCATCATGGGCACGCCGATGGCGGGCCATCTGATCGCCGCCGGCCATCAACTCTTCCTCTACGACCTGCGGCCGCCGAAGGCGGAGCTGACCGACAAGGGCGGCGTCGCCTGCGCGTCGGCCAAGGAGGTCGCCCAGAAGTCCGACATCGTCATCATCATGGTGCCGGACACGCCCGACGTCGGCGCCGCGCTGTTCTCCGAGAACGGGATCGCGGCCGGTTTGTCGAAGGGCAAGATCGTCGTCGACATGAGCTCGATCTCGCCGATCGAGACCAAGGAGTACGCCGCCAAGGTCGAGGCGCTCGGCTGCGAGTATCTCGACGCGCCGGTGTCGGGCGGCGAGGTCGGCGCCAAGCAGGCGTCGCTCACCATCATGGTCGGCGGCAAAGAGTCCGTGTTCGAGACCGTCAAGCCGCTGTTCGAGCTGATGGGCAAGAACATCACCCTGGTCGGCGGCGTCAGCGACGGGCAGACCTGCAAGGTGGCGAACCAGATCATCGTCGCGCTGACCATCGAGGCGGTCGGCGAGGCGCTGCTGTTCGCCGCCAAGGCGGGCGCCGATCCGGCCAAGGTGCGTCAGGCGCTGATGGGCGGCTTCGCCAACTCGCGCATCCTCGAGGTGCACGGCGACCGCATGGTCAAGCGCACCTTCGATCCGGGCTTCCGCATCGAGCTGCACCAGAAGGACCTCAACCTTGCCCTCTCGGCGGCGAAGAAGATGGGCCTCAGCCTGCCCAATACCGCAACGGCACAGGAGCTGTTCAACTCCTGCGCGGCGCATGGCGGCTCGAAGTGGGATCACTCCGGCATGGTGAAGGCGCTGGAGATCATGGCCAATTTCGAGATCGGCCAGGCCCCGAAGGCGTAATCGCCTCCGGCTCGCGGGTCGCCGTCCGGCCGGCGGACTGCCGCAGTCATGCGGCGGCCGGGCGGCGACTGGCGCGTCGTCGCAGGACATCTCTCCTCATGGTGAGGAGCGGCCGCAGGCCGCGTCTCGAACCATGTGGCCCGCGAGCACCGTCGGTGGCCGTCCTCGCCCTTCGAGACGCCCGCTGCGCGGGCTCCTCAGGGTGAGGACGGAGAAACCTTTTGGCGCGCGGAGCAGGGGGGATGCGCGCTCACCACGCCAGCGGCGTACCGTCGTAGTTGAAGAAGCCGCCGGTCTTGTCGATCGTGAGACCGTCGATCACACCGATCAGCCCGCGGGTCGACTGATCGACCGTCAGGGCCGCGGCCTTGCCGCCCATGGCGGTCTGCACCCAGCCCGGATGCACCACGACCACGGTGATGCCCATCGGCCGCAGCTCGGCCGCGAGCAGCTGCATCACCTTGTTCACGGCCGCCTTGGACGTGCGATAGGCGACGTCGCCGGTGCTGGGGGCGGTGAGCTGCCCCATGCGGCTCGAGATGGTGACGAGGCGCGGCCGCTCGCCGGCCCGCAGGTTCGGCAGCAGCGCCTGCGCGACTCGCAGCGGCGCCAGCGTGTTGATCGCGAGCGTCTCGGCGAAGCCGGCGAAATCCATGTCGAGCGCGCCCTGGCGCCGCGGCCCGCGCACGCCGGCATTGTTGACCAGCACGTCGATCGGCTGTCCGTCGAGGCTCGCCGCCAGCTCGGCCAGTGAATCGGCGTCGCCGACGTCCAGCCGGTGGACGGAGACGCGCCCCTCGCTGCGCGCCGCGAGCGCGGCGAGGTCGGGCGCCGCCGGATCGCGGGCGCAGGCGAGCACGCTGTCGCCGCGCGCCGCCAGACGCTCGACCAGGCCGAGGCCGATGCCGCGGCTCGCGCCGGTGATCAGGAACGTGGTCATGGGACCTCTCCGATGAAGTCGCCGACCGGCCGCGTCGCCTCGGCGAGCCAGTCGCGGGTGGCCGGGTCGACCAGCGGACCGATCTCGTCTCGCACCCTTGCGTGATAGGCGTCGAGCCAGGCGATCTCGTCGGCCGTCATCAGGGTCGGGGCGACGAGGCGCAGATCGATGGGCGCCAGCGTCAGCGTCTCGAAGGCGTTCAGCGGCCGTTCGGCGCCGTCGATGGCCGGCGCCTCGATCACCAGCAGCAGGTTCTCGATGCGGATGCCGTAGGCGCCGGTCCTGTAATAGCCGGGCTCGTCGGACAGGATCATGCCGCGCTGGAGCGCCGTGCTGCCGAGCTTGGAGATGCGCGCCGGGCCTTCGTGCACCGACAGATAGCTGCCGATCCCGTGGCCGGTGCCGTGGTCGAAGTCGAGCCCCGCCGACCACAGGAACATGCGGGCGAAGCTGTCGAGCTGGGCGCCGTTGGTGCCGTCCGGGAACACGGCGCGGGCGAGCGCGATGTGGCCCTTCAGCACGCGGGTGAAGCGGTCGCGCATCTCGTCGGTCGGCGTGCCGATCGCCACGGTGCGGGTCACGTCGGTGGTGCCGTCGACATACTGGGCGCCCGAGTCGACCAGGAACAGCTCGCCCGACCCCAGCCGCCGGTTGGTCTTGCGCGTGACCCGGTAGTGGACGATGGCGCCGTTCGGGCCGGCGCCCGCGATGGTCGGGAACGAGACGTCCTCGAGCAGGCCGCCGTCCGCCCTGACCTGCTCCAGCATCTCGACCGCATCGATCTCGCTGACGCCGCCGGTCGCGGCAGCGCCGTCGAGCCAGGCGAGGAAGCGCACCAGCGCGACACCGTCCCGCCGGTGCGCCGCGCGCGCGCCGTCGATCTCGGTCGCGTTCTTCACCGCCTTCATGAGGGCGATCGGATCGGACCCCTGCACGACCTTGCCGCCAGCGGCCCGGACGATGCGGGCGATCGCGTCGGCGGCGGTCGCGTCGTCGAGCCGGATGGTCGCGCCCGCGCTCGCGAGCCGGGCCAGATCGATCTCGAAGGCATCGGGCGTGGCGATGTCGAGCGGGCCGGCCAGCGACTCGCGCACGGACTGCCCGATCTTGCGCGGATCGACATAGAGGGCAGGGGCACCGTCGGCCGGAACGATCGCCGTCGCGAGCGGCAGCGGCGTGTGGGCGACGTCGCTGCCGCGGATGTTGAACAGCCAGGCGACGGCATGCGGATCGGAGACCACCAGCGCGGTGGTCTTGGTGGCGCGGAGCCGCTCCTGCAGCCGCGTGAGCTTGTCCGCGGCCGGCTCGCCGGCGTGCCGGGTGTCGTGCACGACGATCGGACCGAGCGGCGGCGCCGGGCGGTCGTGCCATACGGCGTCGATCGGGTTCTCGGCGACCGGGACCAGCGTGCCGCCGGCCGCCTCGCAGGCGGCGGCGAGCTTCTCGGCGCCCCGCGCGGTGTGCAGCCACGGATCGTAGCCGAGCCGCGCGCCGGCCTGGAGGTTGGCCTCGATCCAGTCGGTCGGCGGCATGTCGACGAGATGCTCGATCTCGAAGCGGGTGGTGTCGACCTGCTCGGCCGCCTGCAGGGTGTAGCGGCCGTCGACGAACACCACGGCGCGGTCGGCCAGCACGATCGCGGCGCCGGCCGAGCCGGTGAAGCCGGTCAGCCAGGCGAGACGCTCGTCGGACGGCGGCACGTATTCGTTCTGGTAGCGGTCGGCCCGCGGCACCACGAAGCCGTCCAGGCCGATGCGGACGAGCTCGGCCCGGAGGGTGGCGAGGCGTGGCGCGGTCGCGGCCGGATCGGCCGGATCGTCGAAGCTCTGGAATCGGGAGGGCATGCGGGCAGGCTATCGAGCCGGCGCGAGCCGGGCAATGGCGCCGCGCGCGCGGAAATCGTGGGCGGTGCCGACGGCCGCCCGCATCCGGATCGGGAAGGCGAGCCGATTCGCACGATCAGCGTCGCCGTCGCCTATTTTATGCTGCAGTGCAGCATTGCTGCCATGCAGGACGGTGGGATGTACGCAACGCGGGCGATACAGGGCGCCGGAATCTCTCCGCAGGGCTGCGTTTTTTATCTTGTGATGAAAGAACATTTCACCCTGGGGACAATCACGGGAGACGTCCGGGTTTTCCCGCTGGTTCGAAGTGGCCCACAGGCTTATGTTGGCGTTGCAGCATAAAAACACTGCATCGCAGAAAAGCTGCTGACGATGCCGTTCCAGGAGGACGTGAGGAGGGCAGCAACAAAAAGGAAGCTGCACCATGTCCATCGTCGCCTATGACGATATCCCCGAGAAATCCGTGCCGGCGGGATCCGCGTTTGGTCCGCTCGGTCGTTTCTACACCGGCCTGTACGAGGCCCAGATCAGCCAGGCCAAGCGGGTCCTCGACTATTACCGCACCCTGCTGAACGGCCTCGCGACTCAGCGCGAAGCCCAGGACTTCCATTCCTTCGTGGTCGGCAGCGCGATCGAGGCGCCGGATGCACAGGCTCGCGCCTGGGCCGTGCGCTATACGTCCGGCGGCCTAGCGCCCTCGGCGTAAGATCAGGCTGACCCACCCCTCGAGGCCGATGCGGCCGACGAGGCGGAGCCCCTGGGCCCGATAGGGCGCCAGCGCGGCGTTCGCCTGCTTGGCCAGCAGCCCCGAGAGGACGACGACCCCGCCAGGTCCGATCGCTCCGG
>NZ_NPEX01000168.1:0-807 GCF_003258865.1 Rhodoplanes roseus
ATCTCGTCGCCGTAGTTGTAGATCGGCGTCGCGGTGAGGCCGACCCGGATGGCGGCGTTCCGGACGAAGACCTTTCCAGCCTTGCCCTTCTGTGCGTTGCCGCCCCGGCGCAGCTCCTGAATCTCGTCGAACAGCACGACCCGGAAGACGCCCTGGCCGGCGATGTCCACCCAACCCGCGATATTGGAATAACGAAACACGTAGACGTCGGCCTCCGGGAGTTCGTAGGGGGTGGTCGACTTGATGACGTGGACGCGCAGCGTCGAGAACTCGGCGATGCGCTCCGCCCACTGGCTGGCCAGATGCGCCTGCACGACCACGGCCGCCGGAAACAGGCCGGCCCGGACCATGATGCCGGTGCCCGTGATGGTCTTGCCCATGCCGCCCTCGTCGAGCACGAGCAGGCGGCGCATCCGGACCGCGATCTCGATCGCCTTCTCCTGGAAGGCGAAGGCGCGCCGGTCGGCTCGCAGGCTGGTCCGCGCGGCGGGCCGCCAGTCGGGCAGCAGGATTGTCTCGAACTCGGCCCGGCTCGTCTCGAAACGGTGGCGCTCGCGGGTCAGCCTGCGCCGGTCGGCCGCCGTCATGTCCATCGGGTAGCGCGACAGGAACCAGTCGAGATCGGCGCAGACGATCGGCGAGTCGTCGAAGCAGAAGCGGCCGGTCGTCGCCTTGTCGATGCGGGGGAACACGCTCTTGAGCCGCAGCGCGACGTGCGGCGCCACCCGGCTCATCACCCATTGGGTGCCGCGACCGCCGTGGCTGAACGCCAGACGTCCGTAGGAGCCGGCGGCCGCGCTGGACGCC
>NZ_NPEX01000168.1:817-13218 GCF_003258865.1 Rhodoplanes roseus
GCGGCCGCGGCAGCCTCGCCGGCGCACGCGATCGAGATCGTCGCGGCGCCGTCGATGGTCGGCTCGGCGTGGACGTTCACAGCCAGGCCCTCCCGAGGTCAACGATCCGGGTCGGCTTCCCGGCGATCATCGGGGGCAGGGCGCCGGGGCGCACCGTCGCCAGCACCAGGCCGCAGACGTCGGGGTGCAGGCAGTAGCGCTCGCACTGCCGGTAGACGTCCCGGCGGCTGCCGCTGACCTTCACCTCCACAGCGATGCCGTGGGGTGGAGCAGCGTCGGTCGGCAGCAGGACGGGGACGAAGAAGTCGACAATGTCTTCGGGGCTCAGACGCCTCTCGCGCGAGAACACGAGTCCGAACCGCGTGAACGTCGTCTCGATCGCGTCCTGCAGAGTTCGCTCGGAGGCGAAGGGGTATCGCTCCAGGGACAGCATCCCGCACAGGGTGTCGAGCCGCTCGGCCACGCAATCGGGATCAATCGCGGCAGCCGTCACCACATAGGAGAGCGTGCTCACGGCCGCGCCTCCGGCCACTCCCGCACGCGCAGGTCTTCGGGCCACTCGGCCGGGTCCTCGCCCTTGCTGTCGTTAAAGTGGACGACATCGACGCCCTGGTAGCGACGCCACCGGGCGCCTGCGGCGATGGCGATCTCGGCCTCACCGCGCGACATGCGGCAGGTGCGGCCGAGCTGCTTGACGAAGATCGGCATCGCCGACGCGCGGCACTGCCGCACCAGGTCCCGGACAATGTCGATGTCGGTCGGCTCGGGGCCGTTGAGGCCGCCGACGATCGCCAGATCGAGGCCGCCCGTGCGGCCGCGGCCGCCGCGCACGTCCCAGAGGACGCCGCCGCCACATTTGATCTCGGCAAGGTCGATGTAGTTGAGGACCGGCTCGAATGAGACCAGCCGCTTGGAAAGCGGCGTCTGCAAAACTTCCGGAATCATCCAGTCGGCATCGGCCTGGGTGGAGCAGCTCGGGCCGGCCCACACGTTGGGGAGGGGCCACACATCGATCGTCGGCACCCCGGGCTTGCCGGGTACGTACATCAGATCTTCGATCGCCATCGCCCGCTTCGGCGTTCCCATGACGGAAAAGCCGGCGTCCAGATAAGCCCGCATCACCTCCGGCCGCTTCGTCAACTCGATGTAGGTGTGCTGCGGCGTCAGCGCCTGCACGGCTTTGATGCGATCGCGCCACTCGGGCTTCACCCACGGCCCGTACAGATCGGTCATGCTGCAGGGGAAGATGCGCAGGGGCTTGCGCCAGTGCAGCGGCTGCTGCAGCGTCTTCTCGTCCAGGTAAATCTCGACGTCGTCCCGGTGTCCGGGCTTGAAGGGCAGGCCGGTGCCGCCGCGCGCGGCGATGCGGTTCTGGTCGCCGGCGTAGCAGTGCTTGCATCCCTCGTGGACCGGCTCGCAGTGCCAGCCGATCTTGCCGGTCACCCGGTGTCGGGCCCGGATCGGATTCCAGGTGCGGCCCGGCTGGCCGGTCTTGTCGCGCAGCCACGAGATCGTGCTCATGCGGCGACCTCGAGTCGAACGAGCCTGCCCTCGGGCGTCACCAGCCGGAGCCTGTCCGGCGCGCTGCGGACCTCGGCTTCGGCTTCGGCCTTCGTGTAGCGGCCAGCCCTGATCGCGTCCGTGGTGTAGCCTCGGCCCTGCGGCCGATAGTACGCCTCCTTGTGCTCCGACCAGATCATGAAAGCCTGCTCGGCGCCGAACAGCAGGCGGCGCAGCGTCTCGGCCTTCCGGAAGTCCATGCGGCCGATGGCGCCACCTAACACCTGCTCGAGCCGCTCGCGGCGGAGCCTGTCGTTCCGCTTGCGGCGCAGGTCGTCGGGCTGTCGAGTGTAGACCTGGAAGCTGGCGAGGTTCTGCAGCGTCCAGGGCCCGGCAACGACCCACCACATGTTGTTGATGTTGTAATAGGCAGTGCCGCGCAGGATGCGGCCTTTGCCGTCGGGGAACCACACCGTGACGCCGTGCTCGATCGTTCCGCCGTCTGCGGACGTCGAATAGCTCGGAGCCGTACAGATCGGGCGACCGAGCGCCTTGTCGCTGTGCCAGCTCTTGGCGTAGCCGTCGGCGATGTGCGCGAGAGCGGTGATTTCGCCGAAGCCCGGGCCGATGCCGAGAGCAAACCGCTTGACGGACTCGATCGTCGCGACGGTGCCCAGCCAAGCGAGCACCCGCCGCTCCTCCAGCGTCAGTCGCAGGCGATCGAGGTAAGCCAGCCGGGCCCGTTTGTCGAAGTCGTAGCGGTGACCGTTCGGGTTCCGCTGCGGCCACGTCTCGGCCCAGACATCCATCTCCACGACGCGGCCGGACACCTTGATCGAAGCCCGGAGCGCGCCCTTGGCGGCCAGACGGTGCGACGGGGACAGGCAGGAGTAGTTCCGCTTGATCTGGGGATCGACCCTCACCTTCCAGCCGGCGCCGCGAAGGTGGCGGATCAGTCCGCCATAGATTTCGCGGCTGAAGCTCGGGTCTCTGGCGTCGTCCTGCCAGATGCCGATATGGGTGTCGTGCAGGCGCACCGTGACCTTGCGCATCGCGATCTCTCCGCGTCGGATTGGGGTGTTCACGGGCGAGGCCCTCCGGCGGGCCACCACCAGTCCGGCCGGCGGTCGGTGCAGTAGGGAAAGCGGGTGAACCAGGCGTCGGCCTGCCGCTGGGCCACTGTGATGTGGGCGGCGGCGCGGCGGCAGGACTCGAGGTCCTGGTACTGGATGCCCTGAACGCCCTGGTGCAGGCCGTTGTGGGCCGCCGTGGCGAAGATCAGCCAGGTGGTGACGGCCCCCGTGGCCGTGACGGCGGCCATGTCAGCCGTCCGCCGTCGGCGCGCACAGACCAGGGTTGATCGTCATGGCCGGGTATGCGAGGGAGGGCGAACGGGTGTTCCGGTTCTTGTCGGAACGCCTGGAGCACTGTGTTGGAAAACGCCCCTCGGCCCCGTAGCTCAGTCGGATAGAGCAGCAGCCTTCTAAGCTGAAGGTCGTAGGTTCGAGTCCTACCGGGGTCGCCATCGGATCGCCGAGGAACCGGTTCGTTCCCGCCGGATGGACGCTTCGACGCTGCTCGGCCGCTCAGACCGCTACAGTCGGCACATCTGGAACACTGCGCCAGCAGCTCCCGCGTATGCCGCCGCCTTTTGTCTCGCTGCACCCAGGCAGGCGGCCTGTTTCGCAAAGTAATTCATATCATACAAAGGAGCTAATTTATGAATTAGCCCAGCAATGATTGTCGGCCGTCGAGCAGAATGCAATGCAAAGCAATTATTAAGTTCCTCCGCGTAGTAATGTTCATAATTCAATACCTCCGTCGGCTTCGGACGAGGCCGGTCTTCGCTTGCCCGGTCAGCCTCGCAGACGACCTTCGCCTTTAGGCGCGATCATCCTCCACGAAGGACGAGCCCGAATGAATATGCGCTTCGACATGACGATCGGCCGTAAGATCTACGCGCTCATCGGGCTGGCTTTTGCGGGGTTGCTCGGCGTTTCGATGCTGGATTCTCGCGAGCTGGCGTCGAGCCTCAAGGAGCAGAAGCAGATCGAACTGCGGCATCTGGTCGAGATCGCGGCAGGCATCGTCAAGGAGGAGCATGCTGCCGCCGAGAAGGGCACCATAACCATGGAGGCGGCCCAGACGCGGGCGCTGGATCGGCTCTCGGTGATGCGCTACGGCGCCAACGACTACTTCTTCGTACAGAACATGAGCAACACCATGCTCATGCACCCGCTGTCTCCGCAGATCGTCGGCAAGGACCTGTCCAATCTCAAGGATGCCAACGGCGTCCTGATTACGGTCGGCCTGAATGAAGCGGTCCGCAACGACGGCGCCGGCGTTCTCGAGTACATCTGGAACAAGCCCGGCGCGTCGACGCCGCAGCCCAAGATCACTTATGCGATGCGCTTCGCGCCGTGGAACTGGGTGGTCGGTACCGGCGTGTACATCGACGATCTCGAAGCACAGACCTGGGCCTCGACGAAGCGGTCGCTGATCGTCGCCGCGCTGGTGCTGCTGATCACGCTCGGTGTGTCGGTCTTCATGGCGGGGCGGATCACCAAGCCGCTGCAGCGGATGACCGCCACCATGAAGGATCTCGCCGCCGGCCGGCTCGATGTCGAGATCCCGGGCGTCGGGCGGCACGACGAGGTCGGCGCCATGGCCGAGGCGGTGGCGGTGTTCAAGACCAACGCGATCGAGCGCGCCCGCCTCGAGGCCGAGCAGAGGGAGGCGGAGGCGCTTGCCGCGGCGAAACGCAAGGCCGACATGGTGACGCTCGCCAATCAGTTCGAGCACGCGGTCGGCGGCATCATCGCGACGGTCTCGTCGGCGGCGACGGAGCTCGAGGCGACGGCGACGACGCTCACCCGCACGGCGGATACCACCCAACAGATGTCGGCGACGGTCAGCTCGGCCTCCGAGGAAGCCTCCACCAACGTCCAGGCCGTCGCGGCGGCGACCAACGAGATGAGCTCGTCGATCGGCGAGATCTCGCGTCAGGTCCAGGCGTCGAGCCGCATCGCCGACGATGCCGTCGGACAGGCCGCCAAGACCGACGCGCGGGTGAACGAGCTCTCCGTCGCGGCGAACCGCATCGGCGACGTGGTCAAGCTGATCACCGACATCGCCGAGCAGACCAACCTGCTGGCGCTCAATGCCACCATCGAGGCGGCCCGCGCCGGCGAGGCCGGAAAGGGCTTCGCCGTCGTGGCCAACGAGGTGAAGGCGCTGGCCGGGCAGACCGCCAAGGCGACCGGCGACATCTCCGCCCAGATCTCGGCCATGCAGGCGGCGACCAAGGACTCGGTGTCGGCCATCAAGGAGATTTCCGGAACCATCGGCCAGATCGCCGAGGTCGCCTCGGCGATCGCCGCGGCCGTCGAGGAGCAGGGCGCCGCGACGGCGGAGATCTCGCGCAACATTCAGCAGGCGGCGTCGGGCACCAGCCACGTGGCACAGAACATCACGGCGGTGAGCCGCGGCGCCGAGGAGACGGGTGCGGCGTCGGGCGAGGTGCTGAACGCCGCCGGCCAGCTCGCCCAGGACAGCAATCGGCTCCGCAGCGAGGTGGCGAAGTTCCTCGACAGCGTGCGGGCAGCCTGACGCTCCCGCACAGCGGCTCGGTTCACTCGGCGGCGAGCGGCGACCTCTCGGCATCGATCATCCGCTCGACGATGCGCCGCATCTTCTTCGGGGCGGCGTCGATCGCCAGGCCGATGCGCCGCGTCTCCGGCCGTGTCCGCTCGACGCGGTCGATCTCCTCGAGAATCTCCTTGTCCTCGTTGAACGCGGTGCGAAAGTCCTCGTGCAGGCGCTGGTCGACGTCGGCGTCGGAGAGGGCGAAGTTGCGCACGTGCAGCCAGTGGTCGATGCAGTGATGCGCGTCGACCGGCGTGATGAAATGGCAGGCGAAGATGCGCAGGCCGCGATCGCGTTCGGCGGGATCGAGCGCCGCCGCCGCCTCGGCGCTGCCGAAGTCGATCACGGCGATGCAGGGCGCGTCGTAGTGATAGTAATGCCAGCGGTCGACATGGCCGCTGAAATTGCCGTACTTGGCGAACAGCGGGATCGGCGGGGCGTCGCGGATCCAGCGCCAGACCACGACGCCCTTGCCGACCACCTCGTGCTGCACCGGAATGTCCTCGCTCGCGGCATTGCCGAGCGTCGACAGGTGCACGAAGCTGACATGAGCGGGGTCGCAGAGATTGTCGGCGAGGTTGAGATAGCTCGTACCGATGTGCAGGGCCTCGCCCTCCACGGCGTGCCACAAGGGCGAATGATACTGCGGCAGGTCGTAGACCGGCGCGGTGTCGGCGAGGGCGGCGTCTCCGGGCCAGATCCAGACGAGGCCCATCTGCTCGCGCAGCGGATAGGAGCGCACCCGCGCGCTCGTCGGAACCGTCGTCTGGCCGGGGATCCGGACGCAGGCGCCGTCCGGCCCGAAGGTCAGGCCGTGATAGCCGCATTCGACCGCATCGCCCTTGAGCTTGCCGCAGGACAGCGGCGCCAGCCGGTGCGGGCAGACGTCGTCGAGCGCCACCGGCTCGCCGCGTTCGGTGCGGTAGACGACGAGGTCGATGCCGAGAACCTTGTGGCGCGCGAGCGTGCGGCCGACATCGCGCGACCAGGTCAGCGGGTACCAGGCGTTACGGGGAGCGTTGGCCAGCATGGGTCACCCTTGTGCGAGGACGCGAGGTCACTGGGGGCGGCGAGCCGCCACCACGTTGTCGGGCGCCTGGTAGTCCTTGCCGTCGACATAGCGCCAGTCGACCATCACGCCGCGGCCGTCCTTCAGCGCCAGCCGGCCGAGATAGACGCCCAGCGTCGACTGATGATCGAGCGCGCGGAACGCGATCGGCCCGACCGGCGTGCTCTCGATCCGCAAGCCTTCGGTCGCCTTGATCAGGTCGTCGGTGCGCGTGGTGCCGGCCTTGTCGATCGCTGCGGCGAGCGCCAGCGTGTTGATGTAGCCGATCAGCGCCCCGATGGTCGGCGGTTCCTTGAAGCGCTCCTGGTAGGCCTTCAGGAACGCGTCGTGCTCTGGCGTGCGGATCGTGTCCCAGGGATAGCCGGTCACCAGCCAGCCCGACGGCACCTCGTCCTTGAGCGGGGCGAGATACTCCGGCTCGCCCGTCATCAGGCTGACCACGCTGCGGCCTTCGAAGGCGTGGCGCGTATTCGCCTCGCGGACGAGCTTGACGAGGTCCGGCCCGAAGGTCGCGTTGAACACCGCGTCCGGCTGGGCCGACATCATCGCCAGCACGGTGGCGCCGGCGTCGATCTTGCCGAGCGGCGGCCATTGCGAGTTGACGAACTCGACGTCCGGGCGCAGGCGCGTCAGCTCCGCCTTGAAGCTCGCCACCGCCGACTGACCGAACTCGTAGTTGGGCGCGATGGTGGCCCATCGCTTCGCCGGCATCTTGGCGGCCTCGCGCGCCAGGATGGCGGTCTGGGTGAAGGTGCTGGGCCGCAGCCGGAACGTATAGCGGTTGCCTTTCTCCAGGATCAGCGCGTCGGTGAGCGGCTGCGACGCCAGGAAGTAGATCTTCTTCTGGTTGGCGAAGTCGGCGAGCGCCAGCCCGACATGGGACAGGATGCCACCGGTGAGCAGGTCGACGCGCTCGGATTCCACGAGTTGCACCGCCTGGGTGATGGCGTCCACGGGCTTACCGGCGTCGTCGCGGGCGACGATCTCCATCTTCCGGCCGAGCACGCCGCCGCGGGCGTTGATCTGGTCGCGCGCCAGCTCCCAGCCCTGGCGATAGCCGCGGGTGCCGACGGGAAGCGCGGAGTAGCTGGAGACGTCGCCGATCCGGATCGGCGGTTCGGCTCGGGCGCCATCGGGCGCAGCGAGCAGCGTGCACAAGAGCAGCAAGACTACGCGACGGTGCATGATGACCTCCTGCCGGGGGAACTGGCGGTCAGACCGGCGATTGCGAATGTATGTAGTACTTACTACATGAGTGCACCGGAGAACGGCTTGTCTGTCAAGGTTCAAAACTGGGCAAGGATCGCCGAAAATCAGGCCACGCAGGCTGTTGGGCGAGCAAGGGGAGAACGTGCCATGGGTGGTGAGCTGGTCGAGCCGAGGTCGCGGCTTGGGGCGCCGCGGCGCCGCGGGACGGCGACCGCGCAGCCCGAAGCCGCCGAGCCCAAACCGACCGCGTCCAAGCCGAGCGCCACCAAGTCAACCGAGCCCAGCCCCCCCGAGCCGGTGTCCTTCGCCGGGGGGGAGCCGAAGCGCCGGCGCCGCGCCGCGCAGGACACGCGGGCGGCGCTCCTGAAAGCCGCGGTCGCCGAGTTCGCGCGGGAGGGCTACGGCGGTGCCCGGGTCGACCGCATCAGCACGGCGGCGAGCAGCAACGACCGCATGCTCTACTACTATTTCCACAGCAAGGAGGAGCTGTTCCGCCAGGTCATCGAGCATTGCTATGCGCAGCTGGTGGCGAAGGAGGATGCGCTCGACCTCGACGTGACGCGACCGCGCGAAGCGCTCGCCGCGCTCGTCGCGTTCAACTGGAACTATTATTGGAAGCACCCGGAGCTGATCAGCATCCTGGCGTCCGAAAATCTCTTCAAGGGCCGGCACGTCAAGAACAAGATTCGTGCGGCGTTCGCCTCGTCGCAGTTCTTCACACTGGAGCGCATCCTGGATCACGGCGCGAAGAGCGGCGTGTTCAGGCCGGACTGCGATAGCTTCCTGGTCTACATGTCGATCTTGTCGCTGACCTATTTCTACCGGTCGAACCTCCACACGCTGTCGAACTACATGCAGGTGGACCTCGCCGAGCCGGCGCGTCGCGACGCCTGGCTCGCGCATGTGCAGCGCATGATCGACGACCTGGTGCGCCGGCCATAGCGGCAGCCCGCGGGCTCGCGGCCGAAGGCTTCGGCGACCGCCGCGGCCGAGGCCGCTCTGCGGTGACGCGTCGGGCGTGCCAGTCCGGCATGTGGAACGAGCCGGACAGCCAAGACGTCTTCGAGGGGCAGCATGCGATATTCTTAACTCGCCGTTGAGCAGGTGGACGGACCCTGTCGGGCCAGATTGCAACCCACCCCCGACCGAGTCTGCCATGACAATCCGAATTCGTACGCGAATCCTCGCGGGCTTCGGCGCGGTCCTGCTGTTGCTGGTCGGCCTCGGTGCCGTCGCATTCAACAGCGCGTCGTCGCTCGCCGATCTGACGGCCGCGCTCTATCGGCATCCCTTCGCCGTCACCAACGCGCTGAACGTCGCCGACGCGAACATCATCGCGATCAACCGTGACATGAAGGACGTCGCGCTGGCGCAGCAGCCGGCCGACATCGACCGCGCCAGTGCCGAGATCGACCGAAGCGAAAGGCGTGTCTACGAGGAGTTCGCGATCGTTCGTGAGCGGTTCCTCGGTGACAAGGCCAAGCTCGAGGAGGCGGCGAAGGCTTTCGGCGCTTGGAAGCCGATCCGCGACGAGGCGATCCGGCTCAGCCGGGAGGGGCGTCGCGAGGATGCCGCCGCCGTCATGCGCACCCGTGGGACCGCAGCGATCGGCGCCGTGGATGCGCCGCTCCAGGAGATGCGGACCTTCGCGGTCAACACGGCCGCCCGCTTCATGGCCAACGCGTCCGCGACGGCTCAGAACACGCATGTCGTCATTCTCGGCTCCATCCTGTTCGCCCTGGCGGTCGGGCTCGGTGCGGCCCTGCTCACGGCGCGGGCGATCGTTCGTCCGATCGGCGGCCTGCGCGGCACCATGCTGGCGCTCGCCGACGGCAAGCTCGACGTCGCCGTGCCGGGGACGGCGCGAGGCGACGAGATCGGCGAGATGGCCAAGGCCGTCGAGGTCTTCAAGGGCAATGCGGTTCGACAGAGGCAGCTGGAGGCCGATCAGGCCGAGGCCGAAGCGCGTGCCGGGAGTGAGCGCAAGGCGGCGATGCACAAGCTCGCCGGCGATTTCGAGGCCGCCGTCGGCGAGATCGTGGAGACGGTATCGTCGGCCTCGACCGAGCTCGAGGCTGCCGCCGGGACGCTCACCC
This sequence comes from Rhodoplanes roseus, assembly GCF_003258865.1. GTDB lineage: Bacteria > Pseudomonadota > Alphaproteobacteria > Rhizobiales > Xanthobacteraceae > Rhodoplanes > Rhodoplanes roseus. The sequence continues at coordinate 10,337 of NZ_NPEX01000168.1, forward strand.
GAACGGCCGAAACGACGCAGCGCCTGTCGACGACGGTCGCCTCCGCGTCGGAGCAGGCCTCGGCCAATGTCCAGAGCGTCGCCTCGGCGACGGACGAGATGACGTCGTCCGTGAACGAGATCAGCCGGCAGGTCCACGAATCGACCCGCATCGCGGCCGAGGCCGTCAAGCAGGCGGAAAAGACCGATGGGCGCATCGGCGCGCTGTCGCAGGCGGCCGGCCGGATCGGCGACGTGATCAAGCTGATCACGGCGATCGCCGAGCAGACCAATCTGCTGGCCCTGAACGCCACCATCGAGGCCGCCCGGGCCGGCGAGGCGGGACGCGGCTTCGCCGTGGTGGCCCAGGAGGTCAAGGCGCTCGCCGCGCAGACCGGAAAAGCCACCGGCGACATCTCCAGCCAAATCTCCGGGATGCAGACGGCGACGCAGGAATCGGTGGCCGCCATCAAGGAGATCGGCGGCACCATCGCGCGCATCGCCGAGATCGCCGCGGCGATCGCGGCGGCGGTCGAGGAGCAGGGCGCGGCGACCTCCGAGATCGCCCGCAACGTCCAGCAGGCGGCGGCCGGCACGACCGAGGTGGCACGCAACATCTCCGACGTCAGTCGCGGCGCCGGCGAGACCGGCTCGGCGTCCTCCCAGGTGCTCTCCTCCGCCCAGTCGCTGGCGAGCGAGAGCGCACGGCTCAAGATCGAGGTCGGGAAATTCCTGCAGAGCGTGCGGGCCGCCTGACGCGCTGGCAGCCCGTCGCCCCGGGGGGGGGGTGGGGGGCGTCACGGAACTTGACGAGGCGCCGACCCACCCTCAGCGGCGGTTGACGTGGCGGATCCGCCAGCCACCGGCGACGCGGTCGATCCGGGTCAGCGACAGCGGCGCGATCACGAACCGCAGGGCCCCCTCGGGGGCGAGGTCGAGGGCGATGGCCAGCACGGCCCGAATTGTCCCGGAATGCACCACCAGCACGGTGTCGCCGGGGGGGAGGGTGGCGAGGCCGCGGCGCACCCGCTCGATCTGGTCGACGAAGCTCTCCCCTCCGGGCGGCCGGCGGCGGGCCGGGGAGCGCCAGAAGGTCGTGTAGGCGAGGCCGAGCTCGACCTCCAGCTCGGCGTGCCGGCGGCCGGTCCAGGCGCCGAATCCCTGCTCGCGGAAGTCCGGCTCGAGGATCGGATCGAGCCCGAGCGCCTGGGCGGTCGCCACGGTGCGCTGGGCCGGGCTGGCATAGACGGTGGCGCCGGCCGGCAGCTGCTCCTTCAGCGCGGCGATCGCGGCGCCGTCGCTGGTGTCGGCCGGGGCGTCCGGCGGATGGATGACGTCGCGCGGGCCCTCCACCGGGGCGTGGCGGATCAGCCAGAGGCGCTGCTCGGTCCCGGTGCCGTTCATGTCAGCCGAACCGGGCCGCGCAAGCCACCAGCACGGCGACCTCGACGGCCTGCTCGGCGGCGCCGAGCACGTCGCCGGTCTGCCCGCCGATCTGCCGCATCGCCAGTGCCCCGACGGCCGCCGCGGCCACCACGGCCACGGCGACGGCGAGCAGCGCCTCCCGGAGCGGCAGCATGATCAGGACCAGCACTGCGGCGATGATCGCGGCCGTGACGACGATCGGCTGGGCGGGGGTGCCGGCCTTGGCGCCGAGCCCGTCGGTGCGGGCCGCGGGCAGCTTGAACGACAGCGCCGGGATGGCGGCGCGGCCGAGCGCATGGGCCGCCACCAGCACGGGCAGTACGGCCACCCGGGGCAGGGCGGCGAGCGCGAACAGCTTCGCCGCGAAGCTCACCATCAGCACCACGGCGCCGTAGGTGCCGATCCGGCTGTCGCGCATGATCTCCAGCTTGCGGGCCTTGTCGCGGCCGCCGCCGAAGCCGTCGCCGGTGTCGGCGAGGCCGTCCTCGTGCAGGGCGCCGGTGAGCAGCGCGCTCACCCCCAGCGCCAGCGCGGCGGCCGGTAGGGTCGGCACGCCGACCAGCAGGAGCCCCAGATAGGCCACGCCCACCGCAGCCCCGATCCCCGCCCCGACGAGCGGGAAGACTCGCATGGCTCGTGCGAGGTATGAGGGCGCCGGCCCGTCCGGATGGGCCATCGGGATTCGCGTCAGCAGCCCGACCGCGACCCGCAGGTCGTCCTGCCAGTCGCGCATGCTGTTGCCGTTGTCCAAAGTGTTGGTCATCGAAAAGGACTCACCGTTGACGTTTCCCACTTTAGACGACCTTCGCGCCGCCTGTCGCGATCTGCCGGCCGGCGACGAAGCCGCCGCCGCCGCGGCACTGGCGCGCCAGGCCGTGCTCACCAAGCCGCCCGGCAGCCTGGGCCGGCTGGAAGACCTCGCCGTCTGGCTCGCCCGCTGGCAGGGCCGGCCGATTCCGAAGCTCGACCGCGTCTCCATCGTGGTGTTCGCCGGCAACCACGGCGTCGCGGCGCGCGGCGTCTCGGCCTTCCCGATCGACGTGACGGCCCAGATGGTGGCGAACTATGCCGCCGGCGGCGCCGGGATCAACCGTCTCGCCGAGACGGCCGGTGCGACCTTGCGGGTCGTGCCGCTGGAGCTCGACCGGCCGACCGCCGACTTCACCAAGGCGCCAGCGATGGAGACGGCCGACTTCCTGGCCGCCGTCTCGGCCGGATACGAGGCGGTGTCGCCCGACGACGACCTTTTCGCCGTCGGCGAGATGGGCATCGGCAACACCACGGCGGCCGCGGCCCTGTGCGCCGCGCTGCTCGGCGGCGGCGCGACCCGCTGGGTCGGCCGCGGCACCGGCGTCGACGAACACGGGCTCGCCCGCAAGCGCGACGCCGTCGAGGCCGGCCTCGTGCGCCACGCCAAGCTGGTCGGCGATGAAGACCGGGTCGCGGCGGTAGAGGGCGTAGGCGAGCAGCAGGATGCCG
>NZ_NPEX01000016.1 GCF_003258865.1 Rhodoplanes roseus
CGAGCCCGTGCGCGAGACGCGCCGCCCGTTCGCCAGCGTGGTGCCGCCCGTGGCGGCGGCGCCCGCGACGGTCGCGGCCGAGCAGGACACGCCGCGCGACGTCGTCGTGGCCGGCCGGCAGGTGCCCTGGGGCATGCTGTTCTGGGGGGCGGCCGGCGGGCTCGTGCTTCTCGGCCTCGGCCTCTCGGTCATCGATCTCGTGTCCGACCTCTACGGCCACTCCGGCTGGCTCGGCACGCTCGGCTTCGTGCTCGCCGCGGTGGCGTCCGTCGCGCTCACCGTGATCGCCGGGCGCGAGGCGGCCGGCCTGTTGCGTCTCAAGGCCATCGACCAGGTCCGCGACCAGGCCATCGCTGCGATCGAAACCGACGACCGGGCGACCGGCCGCGCCGCCGTGACCGAGCTTCTCGCCGTCACCCGTCAGATGCCGTCGCTGGCCCGGGCCCGAGTGCGGGTGCAGTTCCACCTCAGCGAGATCATCGACGGGCGCGACCTCGTCCATCTGTCCGAGCGCGAGCTGATGACCTCGCTGGACGAGGAGGCCTCGCGGTTGATCACCAATGCGGCCAAGCGGGTCTCGGTCGTCACTGCGGTCAGCCCGCGGGCCGCGATCGACATGCTGTTCGTGCTGGTCACGGCGCTCGGCCTGGTGCGCAAGCTGGCGCTGCTCTATGGCGGCCGTCCCGGCGCGCTCGGCCTCGTCCGGCTGATGCGGCACGTCATCGCGCATCTCGCCGTCACGGGCGGACTGTCGGTCGGCGACGGCGTCGTCCAGCAGATGATCGGCCAGGGGCTCGCCGCCAAGGTTTCAGCCAAGCTCGGCGAAGGCGTGCTGAACGGCCTGCTGACGGCCCGGCTCGGCCTCGCCGCCATGGACGTGACCCGGCCGCTGCCGTTCTCGGCGCTCAAGCGCCCGACACTGCAGGATCTGGCCGGCGGGCTGCTCCGCACCGCCGATCGGGGCGACACCGTCCCGGCCGGAGCGACGCCGCGCGCCGCCACGGCGGAGTGACGCCGGCAGGCCACCTGCGACAGACGATCGCCACCTCGCGCCCTCGGCATCGCCGGGGGCGTTTCGCTGTCACCGGCGCGGGAACCATTGCCACTTCATTGCGTTGAAGCAAAACCCTTTTGTCGCGTCCGCTCCCCCTTCCCCCGCAGACGCGCCGCATCGATCTGGAGCCGAGCCTGATGGTGAGCGCACGGCGCGGGACGCTTCGTCTGCTCCGTGCCCTCATGGTCGGAGCGGTCGTCGTTCCCGCGACCTTGTTCCTGTACGTGGCGTGGGTCTCCTGGGGTGCGATCCAGGAGATCACCGACGACCGGCTGGTCCGGTCCCTCGACGTGCTGCACGAACACGCTCTGAAGGTGCTCACCACCGGCAAGCTCATCCTGAACGAGCTCGTCGATTCGGTCGCGGGCTCGACCTCCGAGCAGGTCGGCGCCCGGGAGCCGGAGCTTCACCGCCGCATGAAACGGATGGCCGACCTGCTGCCGCAGGTGCAGTCGATCTGGGTGATCGGGCGTGACGGCCTGCCGCTGGCGAACAGCTATTTCGTGCCGGCTCCGCGCAGCGCGTCGCTCGCCGACCGGGACTTCTTCGCCGCGCAGGTTCCGGCCGACATCGGCACCTATGTGAGCAGCGTATTCATCCCGCGGCTCATCGAAGGACCGGCTTTCTTCAGCCTCAGCCGGCGCTTCAATGGACCGAGCGGCGCCTTCGAGGGGATCGCCAGCGTCTCGATGCTGCCGAACGACTTCGAGAAGTTCTACCAGGAAATCGCCCGCGGCCACGGCGAGGTTTACGCTCTGATGCGCGATGACGGCTCGTTCCTGGCACGCTATCCGGGGGGGCCCTTCGCGTCAGCCAAGCTGCCGCCGGCGAGCCTGTTCTTCCGCGAGATCAAGGCGGCGACCTACCGGGGCCTCTATTCGGGCGTGTCGCAGATCGACGGGGTCGAGCGGCGGGTGGGATATCGCCGTGTCGAAGGCTTCCCGATCTATGTCATCGCGTCGGTCGACCTCGCCCTGGTCCGCGCCGAGTGGCTCTCGGCGCTCGGCGGACATCTGGTGTTCGGCCTGCCGGCGACGCTGCTGCTCCTGTGGGTCCTGTGGGTGGCGCACCAACGCACCGCCGGTCTCTACGCCGAAGCGCTCCGGCGCGAGGCGGCCGAGAAGGCGCTGCGCCATTCGCAGCGGCTCGAGGCGGTCGGACGGCTGACCGGTGGCGTCGCGCACGACTTCAACAACCTTCTGATGGTGATCTCCGGCAGCGCCGAGCGGCTCAAGCGCACCGTCCAGGGCGAGAAGGAGACCCGGCTGGTCGAGATGATCACGACCGCGGCCAAGCGGGGCGAGACGCTGACGCGCCAGCTTCTCTCGTTCTCGCGCCAGCAGGCCGTGAGTCCGCAGAGCATCGACCTCACCCGGCGCATGCCGGAGCTGTCCGAGCTGATCCGTCGCTCGCTCGCCGACGAGGTCGAGGTCGCGATCGACGTGCCGGATCGATCCTGCCCCGTGAAGGTGGATCCGAGCGAGTTCGAGGTCGCGGTCCTCAACATCTGCGTCAATGCGCGGGACGCCATGCCGAACGGGGGGCGCCTCACCGTGACGGTGCACGACGCCGTCATGGACGAGCCGGGTGACGGCCTCACCGGGGCCTTCGTGGTGCTGGATTTCACCGACACCGGGACCGGCATTCCGCCCGACGTGCTGCCGCGCGTGTTCGAGCCGTTCTTCACCACCAAGGACACGGCCAAGGGGACGGGGCTCGGCCTGAGCCAGGTGTACGGGTTCGCGCGTCAGGCCGGCGGTGATGTGCGCATCGACAGCCGGGTCGGCGTCGGGACCACCGTCACGTTGCTGCTGCCGCGCGTGGCGCTCGAGCCGGTCGCCGCCGAGCCGCCGGTCGAACGTACCGCCGTCGCGGCCGGCCGCAACACCGTGATGGTCGTCGAGGACAATCTGGCGGTGGCCGATGTCTGCCGGTCCTATCTCGACCAGCTCGGCTACGACGTGACCTTCGCGGCGTCGCCGCGCGACGCCCTGACTGCATTGAGCGGCCAGCACCGGATCGACCTGGTGCTGTCCGACATTCTGATGCCGGGCGGCATGAGCGGCGTCGATCTCGCGCGTGAGCTGCGCACCCTGCAGCCGGCCTTGCCGATCGTGCTGATGACCGGGTTCAGCGATCGGGCCGGCGACGTCGCCCGCGACGGCTTCCCGGTGCTGCGCAAGCCGTTCGACATCGATGCCCTGCAGCGCGAGCTCGCCGCGGCGCTGGCCCATCGCCACGGGCCGGCGGCGGCGTGAGGGTTTCGCGATCCTGCTGAAAAACGCGGCTCGGGCACAGCCTGTCGTGCCGCGGCCTCGCCGCCGCCCGCCCCGCGGATCGTGACGATCACGAAACGTCTCAGGGGGCAGCGGCGGCGACAACGCGTTGAGGTCTTCGCCTAATGCAGCCCGCCGGTGACGTGCAGCGTCTCGCCGGTGATGTAGGAGGCGCCGTCCGACGCGAGGAAGGCGACCGCGGCGGCGATCTCGGAGGCCTCGCCGACACGGCCGAGCGGGGTGATTGCCTCGACCTGCTTGCGCAGCTCACCGGCGTCGAAGCCGGCGGCCTTGACCCCTTCGGTGACGACCATGCCCGGATTGACGGCGTTGACGCGGATCTTGCGCGGCGCCAGCTCCTTGGCCAGCACGTCGGTGATGAGGTCGACTGCCGCCTTGGTGGCGCCGTACACGGCGGAATTCGGAAAGGCCAAGGTCGACGCGCCCGACGAGATGTTGACGACGCTGCCGCCGTCGTTGAAATGCCGCGCCGCCGCCTGCGTCACCATGAGCAGGCCGAGCACGTTGAGGTCGAACTGACGGTGGAAATGCTCCGGCGTGATCGCCTCGAGCGGCAGCATCTCGTAGACGCCCGCGTTGTTGACCAGCACGTCGATCCGGCCGAGCGCCTCGACCGTCTGGTCGACGACCGCCTTGGCCGCCTGCGGATCGGCGAGATCGCCGCCGATCGCGACCGCCTTGCCGCCGGCGGCCGTGATCTTGCCGACCACGGCGTCGGCGCCCGCCCGGCTGGACGCGTAGTTGACGGCGACCGCGGCGCCCTGGGATGCCAGCTCGAGCGCGATCGCGGCCCCGATGCCCTTCGATGCGCCGGTCACCAGCGCCACCTTGCCTTGCAGAGTCTTGGTCACGATCGTCGTTCCTCTTCCAATTTCATACAGCAGATCCGTACGACAGAAGTTCGGAAATATGGAAGTATTGAATGAGGTCAAGGGGGCCTCTATATCTTTTTCGATGGTGCAGTTCGTTCACCCCGCGCTCGCCGACATCACGCTGGCCGGAATCCTCGCCGCGCTCGCCGACCCGATGCGGCTGCGCATCGTCAAGGCGCTGCTGGAGGACGGGGACTGCCTTTCCTGCACGGCGGCGGCGCCCTGCCCGGAGATTCCGAAGTCGACGCTGTCGAATCATTTCCGCGTGCTGCGCGAGGCCGGCCTGATCCGCACCTCCAAGAAGGGCGTCGCGCACCGCAACACGGTGCGCGAAGCCGACATCAATGCGCGGTTTCCGGGGCTGTTGAAGGCGATCCTGAAGCACGCGGGAGAGTAGGGCGCCTCGTTCATCCGTCGAGCGGAGCCACGATGCGCCGTGTGGGGGCGTATCACCCCCGCTTGCGCTCGTCCGGTCCGGCGCCGACGGGGCGCGCCGGCTCTTCGGTCCATTCCGACATCGAGCCGTCGTAGAGCGAGACGTCGGGCCGGCCCAGAACCTCGGACAGCACGAACCACGGCGTCGCCGCCTGATGGCCGGTGTTGCAGTAGGCGATCACGGGTCCGGCCGGCAGGTGTGCGAACAGCGTCGACAGCGCCGTCGCATCCTTCAGGCGACTGGTCTCGGGATCCCATGCGGTGGTGTGGTCGATCATCACGGCGCCGGGCAGCCGGCCGGGCCGCAGCGCCTGGGGGCTCTTGGCGCGGCCTTCGAAGAAGGCGAGCGCCCTGGTATCGAGCAGCACCGCGTCGTCGGTGGCGACGGCTCGGACGACCCGCGGCAGCAGAGCCCGTGCCGCGCCTGCGAGCGCGACCGGATAGGGCGGCGCTTCGGGCTTGCGGCTCGGGCCGCCCACCACCGGGCGTGACGGATCGGCGCTCCAGGCGGCCATGCCGCCGTCCAGGATGGTGACCAGGCGGTGGCCGGCCACACGCAGCGTCCAGTAGACGCGCGCCGCGGCGGCGAAATCCCCGGCCGAGGTGCCGGCCGAGATCACCACGGCGATCTGCTCCGGGCCCAGGCCGATGCCGCCGAGCAGCGCCGCGAGCACGTCCGCCTCCGGCAGCAGTCCGCTCGCCATGCCCTTGGTGGCGCGCCACCCGTCCTCGACGTAGTCGGAGTGGACCGCCCCCGGGATGTGGGCGGTCAGATACGCCGCGCGCCCGCCGCCGTCGACCACGGAACGAATGTCGACGAGGCGGACCGCCGGGTCTGCGAGCCGCCGCGCGACCCAGTCGGGGCTGACCAGAGGGGGGACTTGATCGCGGACGACAGTCGGACTGGACATGGCGCTCCTCACGGGGACTCCGGCCCTTATCTCACAGGACGCCGTTTCAGTCATTCCGTGCGACTCCGATCCGCGCTGGCAACGGCGCGCCGTCGGACGGGTGAACCGGGGCGGGGCGGTCGATCAGACGGAGAAGTCGCCGGCCCGCGGCGCGGTCCGCTGGCGCGGGATGCGGACGTTGCGCTTCTGCATGTCCCGCAGGATCACGTACATCTGCGCTGCCACCAGGGCGTCGTTGAAGGCGTCGTGCTGGGGCAGCATCGGCACCGAGAGATCCTCGGCGATCGCCGCGTATCGCAGGTCGATCTCGGTGCCGGGCGGCGCCTTGCCGTACTTGCGCTCGTAATAGAGCTCGGAGACGTCGTACTGGCGGTTCGGCAGGTTGATGTTGAGCATGCCGAACAGGTACTTGTTGATCATCCGCACGTCGAACGACACCCAGTAGCCGACCAGCGGCCGGCTGCCGATGAAGCGCAGGAACTCGGGCATCACCTCGCGAATGGTGCGGCCCAGCTTGACGTCGGCCTCGCGGAGCTGGTGCACCTTGATGGCGCTGACGTCCATGGCGGCACCGGGCCGGATCAGGGCCCGGAACGTCTCGCTCGTGAGGATCCGGTTGCCCCGGATCTTGATCGCCGCGATGCTGATCACGTCGTCGGCCAGGATGTTGAATCCGGATGTCTCGCAGTCGAGCGACACCACCTCGCCGGTCTCGTCCGGCTCGAACAGGAACGCATACGCGTTGTCGGCCAGAAGCATCCGGTCGAACAGTGCGCGCGAGCGGCGGAGGATCTCGGACCGCATCAGAATACGCTCAGGTGATAGCGGTTGCGGACGATCTCGCGGAAGCGCTTCACCACCCGAAGCGCGTCGCGCAGCAGGTCGCGGTCGCGGGTCGTCAGCTCGCCCAGACGGACGATCGACTCGCGCTCGCGCCGGCCGGTGGCGATGGCGGCGAGCTGCGCCCGCAGGCGGATCTCCATGAAATAGGACAGCGCGCTGGAGAGCTCACGGCCGAGATCGGCGCCGAACAGCCCGGCCTCCGCCAGGGCATCGATGCGGCGTGCCGTCGAGACCTCGCGAATCCCCTGGTCGATCGCCAGCGTGCGGACGCCGTGCACGATCGGGAAGGTGCCGGACTTCTTCACGTCGATCTCGTCGGAGCCGACACCGACCGACGCCATGAAGGAGGTGAGCATGCCGGCGCTTGCCCCGGCGAACAGGTCGATGGCGCGGGCGAAGCGGGCCAGATACGCCGTCTCCCCCCGCATCATGTCGATCATCGCGGTCTTGGCGCGATCGAGCAGCTCCGGATGGCCCGTCACCGACACGGCATCGAAGAAGATGCCGAGATTCATCGGCCCGTCCTCGGCGGGCGACCGAATCCAGCCCTCGACCTGGACCAGGAAGTCGTCGGCGGGCTGCGACCAGCGCGGGTTCTTCACCATCACGTCGCCGGGGCAGGGGGGAAAGCCGAAGCTCTCCAGCGCGCCCGAAAAGGCGGTGCGGAAGGCGGCGAGGTCCTCCTCGGGCACCGGTCGGGCCAGCAACAGGCCGTTGTCCTGGTCGGTACGGACCGTCTGCTCGCCGCGCCCCTCCGATCCCATCACCATCAGGCAGCCGTTCTCCCGGATCGAGGGAGGCGCGATCATGTCGAACAGCTTGGCGAACAGGCGCCGGTTGAGGTCCGACGTGATCTCGGCGATCACCTCGACCCGGGCGCCCTGGCGATGCAGCCGCTCGACCTGGCTCTGGATGTCGAGCGCGCAGGACTTGAGGTCCGCCGGTGCCCGGGCCTGCTCGATCTGGCCCGGGATGAGCTGGGGGTTGCCGGCGACCAGCCCCAGGATGTCGATGTCCTCGAGCACGCCGACATAGCCGCCCTCGCCGCGGATCGCCAGCCGCCGCTTGTTGTGGCGGGTCATCGCGATGACGGCGGCGAAGACGAAGTCGTCCAGGCCGATCGACACCACCTCGAAATGGCAGACCTCGCGCACCGGCGCCTCCAGCGGCTTGCGGTCGACCACGAAGGCCTTGGCGAGGTTCGCCCCGGTGACGATTCCGACCCGGTCGCCGTCGCGCACGAACAGGGTGTTGTTGTTGCGGTCCTGCATGATCTGGCCGGCGTCGTGCAGGGTGGTGCTGCCGTCGACGAAGACGGCGGGCCGGAAGCGCACCTCGCGCACATGGGCCCGCAGGGTCGAGTCGACGCCCTCGTGATCGCGCCGCTCGTAGGACCGCAGCTTTCGCGAGATCTCCGAATAGAAGAACGCGGCGAAGCCCGGGTTGCGTCCGATCAGGTCGAGCACCACGGCCTTGGGCAGCAGATAGCAGAGCGTCTCCTCGGCCGCCACGAAGGTGGTCCCGGCCGGCCCGTGCACCAGCGAGCGTGCGTCGAACGTGTCCTTCGGGCCGAGGCCGGATTCGAGGGTGTCGCCGTCGCGCTCCGCGACGCGTCCCTTGATCACGACGTGGAGGTGCTCGGAGCGCTGCCCGGCCGCGATGACGGTCTCGCCCGGCGGAAAATAGCCGATGTCGATGGCCGCCCGGAGCGTGCCGATCTCGTCGTGGCTGAGCCGGTCGAAGGGCGGATTCTGGGCGTCGAAGGCCTGCGGCATGGATCACACGACCACCGGTGACGGTCCCGGATCTGAGGCCCTTGGTCGCGCGGGGGCGGTCGCGGCTGGACCGGAGAGACGCGGGCGGCCGGATCCCGTCGGACCGGCCGCCCGGATGCACGCGTGTCGGCCGGTCCGCCGAGGCTGACCGGCCGAGCGACCGTCTAGTGGGCGACGGCCTTGTGGGAGCCGATTCCCGTCTCCGAGCGCACGTTCTGGTGCTCGAAGCCGGCCCGGTCGATCTGCGCCCGTTTGCTGTTGTCGAGCTTGGAGAACAGCCAGATGCCGGCGAACGCTATCGACATCGAGAACAGCGCCGGATTGTCGTAGGGGAACGGCGCCGTCGCGAACCCGAAGGTCTTCACCCACACGGCCGGGCTCAGGACCACCAGGGCCACGGAGCTGATCAGGCCGAGCAGGCCGCCGATCAGCACGCCGCGCGTGGTGGTCCCACCCCACAGGATCGACATCAAGAGGACCGGGAAGTTGCAGCTCGCCGCCACTGCGAAGGCGAGCCCGACCATGAAGGCGACGTTCTGGTTCTCGAAGATGTAGCCGAGAACGATCGCGACGATGCCGATCAGCACGGCCGACACCTTGGAGACGCGGACCTCGCGGTCCTCCGAGACGCGGCCGCGCGCGATCACCGAGGCGTAGAGGTCGTGGCTGACCGCCGAGGCGCCGGCGAGCGTCAGCCCGGCCACCACGGCCAGGATGGTGGCGAACGCCACGGCCGAGATGAAGCCGAGGAAGAGCGAGCCGCCGACCGCGTTGGAGAGATGGATCGCCGCCATGTTGGTCCCGCCCAGCAGGGCCGTGACCTTGTTGTAGGCGCCGTCGGCCCCGACCTTGTAGAAGCTCGGATCGTTCATCAGGAACGTGATGGCGCCGAAGCCGATGATGAAGGTCAGGATGTAGAAGTAGCCGATGAAGCCGGTGGCGTAGAACACCGACTTGCGCGCCGCCTTGGCGTCCGACACGGTGAAGAACCGCATCAGGATGTGCGGCAGGCCGGCCGTGCCGAACATCAAGGCCAAGCCGAGCGACACCGCCGAGACCGGATCGGACACGAGATTGCCGGGCGCCATGATGGAGGCACCCTTCGGGTGGGTCTCGACCGCCTTCTTGAACAGCGCCTCGGGCGAGAATCCGAACGTGATCAGCACCATCAGGGCCATGAAGCTGGCCCCGCCGAGGAGCAGGCAGGCCTTGATGATCTGCACCCAGGTGGTCGCCACCATGCCGCCGAAGGCGACATAGACGATCATCAGGGCGCCGACCACGATCACGGCGTAGAGATAGGGAAGACCGAACAGCAGCTCGATCAGCTTGCCGGCGCCGACCATCTGGGCGATCAGGTAGAACGCCACCACGGTGAGCGTGCCGATCGCCGACAGGCTGCGGATCTGGGTCTGCTCCAGGCGAAACGAGACCACGTCGGCGAACGTGTACTTGCCGAGGTTGCGCAGCCGCTCGGCGATCAGGAACAGGATCACGGGCCAGCCGACCAGCCAACCGACCGAGTAGATCAGGCCGTCGAAGCCGGACGCGAAGACGAGGCCGGAGATCCCGAGGAACGAGGCGGCCGACATGTAGTCGCCCGCGATGGCGAGGCCGTTCTGCCCGGCCGTGATGCCGCCGCCCGCGGCGTAGAAGTCCGCTGCCGAGCGCGTGCGTCGCGCTGCCCAATAGGTGATCACCAGCGTCATCGCCACGAAGGCGAAGAACATGATGATGGCGGGAAGATTCAGGTTCTGCTTGCCGCCGCCTTCGATGGCGCCGGCGGCCTGCGCCGCATCGGCGAAGCCGGTGAGAGCCGCGAGCCCGGCGAGGAGGAGCGGACCGGCCGCCTTGAACGTGCGAGCCGTACGCATCACTTCTGCCTCCCGACGATGTTCTGGGTGATGTCGTCGAACTCGGAGTTGGCCCGGCGCACATAGATGCCGGTCAGCAGGAAGGCCGAGACGATGACGGCGAGGCCCACCGGGATGCCCACGGTGGTCACGCCTGTTCCAAGACGGATGGCGAGAAGGCTCGGCGCGAAGGCGATCACGGCGATGAAGCCGAAATAGATCACCAGCATCGCCAGGCAGAGCGTCCAGGCGAAGCGCGAGCGCTTCGAGACGAGCTCCTGGAATTGTGGGTCGTTCTTGATCGAGTCGTACGACGGCGCACTCACGGCGTCCCCCTTGGTGTCGAGCCTCCCGCTCCGACTTCGGCCGTCTTTTTTTTACGGCTCTCGTCTTGGGTGGCACGATAGTGAGGGCGACCAGACGACGCAATCCGACCAAAGACGCACCAAGGACTGTTCGGCCGCCATTCGGCGACGAGCGCGTGGGCGGCCGCCCGGGTGGGGCGGCGCCGACGCGATGCAGCAATTCCGAGGCTGACTGGGCAAGACCTTGAGGCTGCTCGTCTTCCTGCGTCGGGGACGGGCTGCGGCGCTTTAGCGCGACCGTTCCGGTCCGGTTCGCCTGGACATGGGGCGATGCCTTCCTCAAATCTTCTCTCGTCGATCCGGGCCCCTCTGACGGCGCCGTTGCCGTGATGTCGGATCTTTCACCTGTCGCCCCTTCTCGCGAGACGGCGACATCTGGAGGATTGCGATGGATGCACCGCTCGGAAGCTCGACCCTTCACACCCTCGCCGCAGAGGCCTGGAGCGCCGACCTGCTCGGCAAGCCCGCCTGGGCCTGGCTGGGGTTTCTCGGCATCGTCGTGGTGCTGCTGGCCGTCGATCTCGGCGTTCTCCACCGGAAGGCGCGTGAGATCCGGGCGCGGGAAAGCCTCCTGCTGTCGGCCGCCTATATCCTGATCGCGCTCGCGTTCGGCACCTGGGTGTGGTCCGGCATGGGGTCCGAAGCCGGGATCGCCTGGATGACCGGCTTCGTCGTCGAGAAGACGCTGGCGCTCGACAATGTCTTCGTCATCTCGCTGATCTTCGCGACGCTGGCGGTCCCGCCGCGTCTGCAGCACCGCGTGCTGTTCTACGGCATCCTCGGCGTCATCGTGCTGCGCGCCGTGATGATCGGGCTCGGCACCGCGATCGTGTCGCAGTTCTCCTGGGTGCTGTTCCTGTTCGGCGCAATCCTGATCGCCACTGGCATCAAGATGCTGGTGGTGGCCGATAATCCCTCCGCCTGGGTCGACAATGCGGTGATGCGGTGGATGCACAGGCATCTGCGGGTCACGCGCGAGCTCGCCGACGACCGCTTCTTCGTGCGGCGCGCGGCGACGGCCGGCGGCAGCCCGGTTCTCTTCGCGACGCCGCTGTTCGTTGCCCTGGTGCTGATCGAGTTCGCCGATCTCGTCTTCGCGGTCGACAGCGTGCCGGCGATCCTCGCCATCACGACCGACCCCTACATCGTCTACACCTCCAACATCTTCGCCGTCCTCGGTCTGCGCGCGCTCTACTTCGCGCTGGCCGCCAGCGTGCACCGTTTCCGCTACCTCAAATACGCGCTCTCGCTGGTGCTCGTGTTCATCGGTGCGAAGATTTTCTGGAACCAGATCGTCGGCAAGGTCGATCCGCTCGTCTCGCTCGGCGTCACGGCGGCGCTGCTCGCCGGCGGCGTGATCGTGTCGGTCTGGAAGACCCGCGGCGAGGCTCCGGCCCTCGAGGCCGATGCGAAGCGTGCGTCCTGATTCCCGCACCCGCGACTCCATCGGACAGCGTCCGCCACCCAGGAGACAGCGTCCTCTGGCACGGCCGCGGCCTTTCGCCGGCCGGCTCGGGCGGCGACGCCGCCGCGGCGGCGTAGCGCGCCGCTACTCGGCCGGCAGCCCGGCGCGGGAGTGATTGGCGTAGGTCGCCCAGGTCGGCGCGTAGCCCGCGTCGGCCTGGTTGCCCCAGGTGGTCCAGCCGGGCCGGGTGCCGCGGGCGAACAGCTCGAGATAGGGCCCCGGCGAGCACGCCTCGATCAGGGTGTACTGCTCGTCGGGCTTTCGCGAGTGCTCCCGCTTGCGGGTGGCGAGCAGGTTCACCTGGCGGCGGCCGGCCGCCAGCGTCCGGGCGTTGCGGCCGCGGACGCCGAAAAGAATCAGCTCGGTGACGTTGCGAAAGTAGAATCCGACGCCGCGGCCGTCCGAGCCGCCGTCCTTGCGGACCTTGTGCCAGACGAGGTTCGACTTGTAGGTGAAGCCCCAGGCTCGCATCACGGCGAGTCCTTCGGGCAGCAGCGCGTTGGGGACCCAGAGATAGAGATGGGCCGTCGGCGCGGCGAGCGCCTCCACGGGCAGCGCCTGGATCTCCGGCAGGGTCAGCGTGCCGTAGCGCGACAGCCGCCGATGCTCCGGCGCCATCTTGCCGGTGCGGTTGACGAACTGCCACGGCGGGTCGGCCAGGATGGTGGCGAACCGGCCGCCGGCCGCGAAGGCCGCGAGATCGGCCGCGGCGGCACTCGGAGGGATCTGCGGGAGAGTCATCCGGCGAACCTCGGCTCGGCTGCGCGGCGGCGGCGAACGACGGGCCGGCGCAGTGGATGTCGGCTGCCGGTCGTGTTCTCATACCCCGGCTCGCCTCGGCCGCGCCAGGGCGGCATGGTCCGAGCGACCACCGCCATGGCTCTCCGGGTCGTCTCGGAGTAGGATAGTGGGCGATCGCCCATCCTCCGCGAGGGAGGCGCCGATGTCGCCGGAGCCGCTGCTGAC
Organism: Rhodoplanes roseus; assembly: GCF_003258865.1. GTDB lineage: Bacteria > Pseudomonadota > Alphaproteobacteria > Rhizobiales > Xanthobacteraceae > Rhodoplanes > Rhodoplanes roseus. The sequence continues at coordinate 12,837 of NZ_NPEX01000016.1, forward strand.
CTTGTTCCGAAACGCCGCCCTGTTCTGGCTTCTGCTGTTCGCCATCGCGTTCGCCAACGGCGCGTTTCGCGAGATCGCGCTGGTGCCGTTCCTGGGATCCGATGCGCTGCCGGTGTCGGGTGTCACCGGCATCCTCCTGATGGGAGTGGCCATCGCGTCTTTCGTCCGGGCGGTGCGTCCCGGCTTCGGGGCGGCGTTCGGCATCGGGGCGATGTGGCTCGTCCTGACGCTCGCCGCGGAGGCCGTGCTGGTGGTGGCGAGCGGAAAGCCGGTCCGCGCGGTGGCGGAGGCGTTTTCGGGCAGTGCGGTCGCGGAGGGCGATCTGTTCGCACCCTTGGTGGTGTTCGTGGCGTTGTCGCCGCCCGTGTTCACCCTGCTGCGCAGCCCGATTCCCTGACGATGCCTGCCGGGTTCGCGGGGCCGCTTCCGGGCTGCCTCGATCGGGCCCCACTCGCCGGCAAAAAGCCGCTATCATCGCAACGAATCTGTTCCCGAGTATCGAGGCCCGTCATGATCGTCCGCCCGTTCCGCCTCTCGCCGACCGCGAGCCTTGTGGCCGCCAGCCTGATCGGCATCTCGTCCGTCGCGGTCGCACAGGTCCAGCTCGAGGATCGCTGGCCGGCGCCGACCCAGCAGATGGAGCAGCGTGCCCCGGCGGCGACCGAGGCGCCCGCCGAGGGGCAGCCGGCCGCCAAGCCGCGCGCGGCCCGTAAGCCGAAGCCGGCCCCGACACCCGCGGCCGAAGGCGCCGACCCGGCGGTCGCTCCGGCGCCGCGCGCCGCGGCAGCCAAGCCGGCCGCCGCGCCTGCGGGTGCGCCCAAAGCGATCGCCTGCTCGGGGGTGTTCGCCAAGTCCTCGAATCACCTCGCCCTGGCCTCGACGTTCAACGACAAGAACGTCACCTTCACGGAGGTCGACGGACCGGAGGGCAGCAAGCTCAACGCGACCGTCCTGTTCCCGGACGATCCGAAACGGCGGCTCGAGGTCTTGTGGCAGAACGAGGCGGCGCGCAGCGACACGGCCCTGATCGTCGTCACGGGCGGGTCGACCTGGACCGGGCCGAAGGGCCTGAAGCTCGGGCTCGGCCTCGCGGCGCTCGAGAAGATCAACGGGAAGCCGTTCAAGCTGAAAGGCTTCGACCAGGACGACGGTGGCAGCGTCGTCGACTGGCAGGGCGGTGCCCTGGCGTCGCTTCCGGGCGGCTGCAGCGTCGGCCTGCGCTTCGCCCCCGATCCCAAGGCGACCGAGGCCGCCAAGGCCCAGGCGGCCGGCAAGGAGTTCGTCTCCACGGACGCCGCCCTCAAGGGCGTGAAGCCCGTGGTGGCGGAAATCCTCTTCGGCTATCCGCAGTCGCCTTGAGCGGCAGGGCGGCTCAGGCCGGCTTCGGCACGGTCGGCGGCGACGCCGTCGCCTTCACGGCGCCCGGAGCCGGGACCGGAGATCCGGTGCCGGCGAACGGGCCTGACCGCGCCGCCTGCAGGGCCGCGCGCGCCCGGGCCGCCGAATCGCCGTCCTTCGCCACGGTGGCGTAGTCCCCCCGCAGCGCCTTCAGGGCGTTGCGCTCGACGTCGATCTCGCGGGCCGTGCGGAATCCCATCCGGCGCATCACCGGGAGCGGCGGGCACCACCCCTGGGTCGCGTGCTGCAGCAGGAAGCCGCCGACCAGCGCCGGCAGGACGAACCAGCCACCGCCGCGCGTGAGGGCGAGCAGCGAGCCGGTCAGGCCTACCGCCGCGGCGTTCGCCTGCAGGGCGCGCTCGATGTCCCATTCGGCGTCGAGGCTGCGCAGCCGCATCGGAATCTCGTCGGGATGCTCCGCGTAGAAGAGGATGTTGCGCTCGATCTGGCGGTCGATCGCGGCGTTGATCTCGGCGTCGGTCATGCGGCGCACGCGCTGCGGCGTACCCGGGAGCGTCGCGGTGTTGGGACGAATCGTCATCGGGGGTGTCCGGCTTCTTCTGTGATCGACAGGGCGATGCGGCGGGTTCTCGGCCCCGCCGCACTGGTGGATCGACGCTGGTCGCGGCGCGCCGTCAGCGCGTCACGTCGGCCACAACGGTGCCGGTCGTCGGCTCGACCAGCAGCACGCGGCCGTTGACGACGGCGTAGCCGTAGCCGCGGGCCTGCGGCACCTGCGCCACCACGCGGCTCGGCACCGGCGCCAGCGTCACGGCCTCGGGCACCACCGAGCCGACCGTCCAGGTGACCGGCCGGGGCTCCGGCGCGGCCGCGTAACCGGAATAGCCGGGAGCCCAGGCGCTCGCGCCGTAGGGCTGGGCGTAGGTCGGCGTCACCCGTTCGAGCAGCGCCGGATCGTAGGACTGCTGCTGCCCCAGCGTCCGATAGACGACGGCCCGCTGCGCCGGAGCGAGGGCCAGCGGCTCCGTCGTCACCCGCCGCGCCACGGTGCGGCTGCTGCGCGTGGTGCGGGTGGGCTCCGGCTCGACGGCACGGGCCATGATCGGCGGCGTGCCGCGCCGGACGGTGCGAACCGGCGGCGGGACCGGGTCGTCGACCGATTCCTCGACCACCACCGTGCTGGTCGTCTCCGTCGCCACGGGAGCCGGCGCATAGGGCCGAACGTCGACCGTGCCGCCGATCGGCGCGGACGGGGCGACGGTCACGTAGCCGGGCGAGGCGGCATAGGCGGGCGTCCAGGCGGGTGCCGGCGTCCAGCTCTGGACATAGGTCTCGCCGGACGGGCCGTAGGTCGGGAACACCGGAGTGGTCGAGACGACCGGCGGCGCCATGGTCTGCAGCGGCCGGCGCGTCACCGTGATGCCGTCCGGCCCACGCGTGATCAGCGTCTCGACCGGCTCGTTCGACACCTCGCGCGAGATGATGGTCTGGGCGCTCGCGGCAGCGGTGCCGGTCAAGAGGGCGAGGCCGACGGCGAGCATGCGGGTTGCGGTTATGCAGTCTCTCCGGTGCTGGAAACAGTACAACCCAACGCGGTCTTCTCCGCCCCGTTCCGGCATACCGCCACACGGCTGCGTGAGCGGTCGGACGGATCCCCGAATTGCGACGATCGTTCGACGCGAACGGGGCAGCAAACGCCCCATAACGGCCGCGACGACGTCAAATTGGGCTGAGCAAATCGTGTCGATTGCGTGCCGCATGCCGATCCCGATGGGGACGCCGCGAGGCGGTCGGGGCGGCAGGCCGCAACGGGGACGAGTTTCAAACCAGGAGTACGGGGAGAATGACCATCACCACCCAGGCGCCGCTGCAGCCGCAGGACGACGTCGATGCCGCCGCGACCTCGTTCGAGGGCGAGATCCGTGAGTTCGTCCGGCGCGACTTCACGCCGGTGCGGCGCTCCAACGACACCGGCTCGGGCGAGTTCGCCGCGAGCAACATCTCGACGCTGGTGCAGCGGGTCGCCGGCACGTCGCTCGCCGAGATCGAGAACCTGATCGGCGAGCTGCAGACGCTGCGCGACTACATCGCCAGCGAGGGCGAGCGGGTTCAGCGCGAGCTCGCCGGCTATGCCCAGCTCAACCAGGCGGCCATGACCTCGACCCGCATCATCGCGGAGAGCATGTCGAAGTGGAAGACGACCGTCGACGAGACCAAGACGGCGTGACCAAGACGGCGTGACGGATCGGCCGCGCCGGCCGACGATTGCGATGCCCGGTATCGTTCCGGGCATCGCCGTGTCTCATGAGCGTCGCGATCGCCGGCGGCGGCCCGTCGCGGCGATGCGTCGGTGGCGCCGGACATTGTCCGAGCGAGCCGAAGCCGGGTCAGCCACGTCCCGATTTATTCAGATCCAGCTTGGACTTGAGCGCATCGATGCGCTTCGACGCTTCGGCCTTGGTCAGGTCCGACGCGAAGGCGTCGGGATCGTGCGCCTGTTCCGACAGGGTCTTCAGATAGGACGCCTCGCGCCCGTCATCGGCTCGTCGCCGGACACCCAGTCGCTCGGGTCCTTCTCGGTGTTGCCGGGCGGATTGGGGTCGCGCTTGGGATCCTCGGTCGCCGTGTCGTCGGACGGGGTCTTCGCCATTCTACTCCTCCGCCGTGATGACCACGGCGACCCGTCGTGACGACGGGTCGACGAGCACCACCTGTTTCTCGATCATCGCGACCGCGAACGGCTTCGCCTCCGGCATCAGCGTCACCAGGGTGTCGGGCATCGGCGCGAGCTCGACGCCCGGCGGCAACGTGGCGCCGATCGAGACGCGGAAGCCAGTGGGCGCCGCGTTGTTCTTCTGGGTCCTGCTGACGCTTTGATAGATGGTGTGGCGCTGCGCCTCGCTGAGCGTCACGCGTGGCGCCGACCCCGGATCCTGGGCGTCCTGTTGCGTGGTCTGGGCGAAGGCGGCTCCCGACGCAGCGCCCAGGCTCAGGGCAGCCACAAGCATCAGGACCGGCAGGCGTCGGCGCATGGCAGGGCTCCCTGGACGGTACGAACCTCGGTCAACGCCCGCTCGGCGGGGCAGTTCCTGGCCGTGCCCGGGACGCGTCTCGCCACATCGCTGCCGCAGGTGCTGACGCGCCATTAAGGATATTCCCAATAGACTGAGTCCGGCGGATCGCCGAGGAGTGGCGTGCGACTTGCTTCTCGGATCGCTCGGAGGGGGACGTGCGCCGTGTGTCCACGGCCACGAACGGGGGAGGATCACCATGATCATGGCACCGCTGCTCGCCGCGTCGCTCGCCGTCACGGTCGCCACCGGTCCGCTCGACGCGCGGCCCAAGTCCATGTCGGGTCCACAGGCCTCGCTGCAGGGCATGGTCACGGCGACCACCAACTGCATCGTCCGGGCGATCGCCGCCGATCCGCGCTTCCAGCAGGCGAGCGCCGACGCCCTCGGCGACCTGATCGTCCGGTCCATGCCGGCCTGTGCCGGCACGGTCCGCGAGATGATCGACGCCTACGACGCCTCCTACGGCGAAGGCAGCGGCGAGGCTTTTTTCATGGGGCCGTATCTGGACGTGTTGCCGACCGCGGCGAGCCGCATGCTCGGGTCGGGTGCCGGCGAGAAGTGATCAGGTCGCCGGCGCGACCGACGCCCCGCTATTTCGCCATCACCTCGACGACCCGCATGTTGGTCGGATCGACCAGCACGACGCGATTTTCCACGACGGTGTAGCGATAAGGTTTCGCTTCGGGGATGTCCGCGAGCGCCAGGTCGGGCAGCATGTAGAGCTCCATCGAGGCCGGCAGCTCGGCGCCGACATGAGCCTGCACGCCCGGCGGCACCGTCACCTTGCGGTTGGTCTGCTTCACCGCCTGGGTGATCGCGACCTTCTGCTCCTCGGTGAGCGGGGCCGGCTGGCTCGGCACGGTGCCGACGCCGCCGGTCGACGGCATGGCCGGCAGCGGCGGGCGCTCCTGCGCCCAGGCGGGCGCGGCGGCCAGGGTGCCGGCGACCGCCAGCATGGTCAGTCGAGGCATCCGGAAAAGCATGAGCATCCTCACGAGTTGCGCGGTGGGGTTCGTGAGGAAATGCGGCGGCGCGGCATTCGTTCCTGCGCTCTCTGCGGGGGAGCGGGCGATGCTACCGCCGGGACGATCTAGGCGCTGATGCGCTCGATCTCGGCGCCGCAATTGATCAACTTGTTCTCCAGCCGCTCGAAGCCGCGATCGAGGTGATAGACGCGGTTGACCAGCGTCTCGCCCTCGGCGGCCAGCGCCGCGATGACGAGCGAGACCGAGGCGCGCAGGTCGGTCGCCATCACGGGCGCGCCCTTCAGGCGCGGCACCCCGGCGATGGTCGCGGTCTCGCCGTCGAGCTTGATGTCGGCGCCGAAGCGGGCGAGCTCCTGCACGTGCATGAAGCGGTTCTCGAAGATCGTCTCGGTGATGCGCGACGTTCCCTTGGCGCGCGTCATCAGCGCCATGAGCTGCGCCTGGAGATCGGTCGGGAAACCCGGGAACGGCGCCGTGGTCACGTCCACGGGCGCGATGCCGGCGCCGTTGCGCCTGACGCGGATGCCTTCGTTGGTGACGGCGATCTCGGCCCCGGCCTCGACCAGCACGTCGAGCGCGGATTGCAGGAGCTCGGGCCGGGCGCCCTCCAGCATCACGTCGCCGCCCGCCATGGCCACCGCCATGGCGTAGGTGCCGGTCTCGATGCGGTCGGACAGCACGCGGTGGCGGGTGCCGTCGAGCCGCGCTACGCCCTCGACCTCGATGCGGGACGTGCCGGCGCCCTTGATCCGGGCGCCCATCTTGATCAGGCAGTCGGCGACGTCGACGATCTCGGGCTCTCGCGCGGCGTTCTCGATGAGGCTGGGGCCGTGCGCCAGCACGGCCGCCATCAGGGCCGTGTGGGTGCCGCCGACCGTCACCTTGGGAAACACGATCTCGCCGCCCGTCAGGCCGTTCGGGGCCTTGGCCAGGACATAGCCGCCGTCGATCTCGATGTCGGCGCCGAGATTGCGCAGCGCCATCAGCAGCAGGTCGACCGGTCGCGTGCCGATCGCGCAGCCGCCGGGCAGCGACACCTTGGCGACGCCCATGCGGGCGACCAGCGGCGCGATCACCCAGAAGCTCGCCCGCATGCGCGAGACGAGATCGTAGGGCGCCGTGGTGTCGACGATCCGCTTGGCCGAGATGTGCAGCGTCTGCCCGTCGTACTCGCCGTCGCCGGGCCGCTTGCCGCCGACCATGACGTCGACGCCGTGATTGCCGAGGATGCGCTGCAGGAGGGCGACATCGGCGAGCCGCGGCACGTTCTCCAGGACCAGCGGCTCGTCGGTGAGCAGGCTCGCGATCATCAGCGGCAGGGTGGCGTTCTTGGCGCCCGAGATGGCGATCCGCCCATTCAGCGGCCTGCCGCCCACGATGCGAATCCGATCCATGCTGCCCCCCTGAGCCCGATCTCCGGGCCGCCCGATGCCGGGTCTTCCGCCGGCATCCTGCCGACGGCGTTCCGGTCCCACTCTAGCCGGCGTCCTTCTCGGCGACGATTCCGGCGGAATCGTGGGACTCGGCCGCCCCCCCGGGCCGCCCGGCCGCGACCTGCCGGTCCTCGCCGGGGTCCAGGCGGGCGCGCGTCTGCGCCTTGCGCCGCTTGAGGTTTTCCCGCAGCGCCGCGGACAGGCGCCTGTCGCGCGCGGTCCGTTCCTGCGCCTTTCCCGATTCGCCCATGGCGGGCCTTAGAGCATGGCGGTTCCGGGGGTGCAATCCGCCCCGACTATCGCGCTTGCGCCGCCCCCGCCCTTGTGGCAAGAAACCGCCGTTCCGGCGTCGTGCATGGTCACGGCCGAGCGAACGCGATGCTGCCGTAGCTCAGTGGTAGAGCACTCCCTTGGTAAGGGAGAGGTCGACAGTTCAATCCTGTCTGGCAGCACCATCGATCTTCTGAAATCAGCCACTTGGGGCGTCGCGCGGCCTGCTTCTTGCCGGCGAATCGAAAGAACAAAGCACGAAAATGCGTGCCAATACGTGCCCGATCCGTGCCGACTATCGAGATGATCTACTGCAGAGATGCCTTCGCAGGTCGAACAGCTGCTTGGCGCTCATTCACCTCAGAGACGTTTTGAAGTTCGCCAAGGGCGACGTTGTCGATCCGACCGCTCGAGCCGGCCCGAATCAGCGAGCGCATCGACCTTGAGGTTGGGCATCGAGGAGAGGACTGGACAAACGGACGTTAAGTAGGAGCCGATCACTCGGATTGGTCTTCGGTCTTTCCGGCTGTGAGCAGTCCAGCGATAAGCGCACTTTGTAGACGCCTAAAGAGAGCGCACTTTGTAGACGCCTAAAGAGATCCGGCATGTCATTCCGCGAAGGTGCGATAGCTCCAGCGGAGACGCCATACGTCGCGGCGATTGGCATCAACATATTTCTGCACACACTCAAGGCGCTGCGCTTGCGCAAACGTCAGCCGAGTCGGTGACGTGAAGACGGCGTAGCCGCAGTTGAAAGTCATTCGCACGGCGGCTGTTTGCCGGCCTGCCGGATCTTGTCTAGGAAAGGGCCGCGTACCTTCGAAGACGAGGCCAATGAGCAAGCTCCTCCAGATCGCGACCGGCAGCCTCCTGGTCGGCGTCACGGTTCTCGGGCTCAAATACGCCGCCTATTGGGTGACGGGCTCGGTCGCGCTCTATTCCGATGCGCTGGAGAGCATCGTCAACGTGGCGACTGCCCTCGCCGCTCTCCTCACCGTGCGGATCGCGGCGCTGCCGGCCGACACCAATCACCCCTACGGCCACCACAAGGCCGAGTATTTCAGCGCGATGCTCGAAGGCGCGATGATCATCGTCGCCGCCATCCTGATCATGCGCGAGGCCTATCACGGCTTCCTGCAGCCGAAGACGCTCGACGCGCCGCTGAAGGGCCTTCTCATCAACGGCCTAGCGACGGCGATCAACGCGGTCTGGTGCTGGGTGCTGATCTCGCAGGGGCGCCGCCATCGCTCACCCGCCCTGGCCGCGGACGGCTGGCATCTCCTGTCCGACGTCGTCTCCTCGGTGGGCGTCGCGCTCGGCGTGCTGCTCGCGGTGCTGACCGGGTGGGCGATCCTGGATCCGATCCTCGCCGGGATCGTCGCCGTCAACATCGTCTGGTCGGGATGGGGCGTGCTGAAGCAGTCCACGGGCGGACTGATGGATGCGGCCGTGCCAGAGAGCATGCGGCTGCGCATTCGCGAGATCATCTCGCGGCACGCCGAAGGCGCGCTGGAAGCCCACGATGTGCGGACCCGGCACGCCGGCCGGGTCACGTTCATCGAGTTTCATCTCGTCGTGCCGGGGCAGATGACGGTCGCCGAAGCGCACGACATCTGCGATCGGCTCGAGGCGGCCATCAAGGCCGAGGACGAGCACGCCGTCGTGACGATCCACGTGGAGCCCGAGGACAAGGCGAAGCACGCCGGCGTGCTGGTGCTGTGAGCCGGCGTGCGACGCCCGCGCCTCGGTGTCACATCGCGACCTTGCGGTTCTCGCCGAGATCGGGGCGCGTGTTGGTCACGGCGGCGGCTGCCATCTTCACGTAGCTCACCACGGTGCCGGGCGAATCCCAGTACTCGGCGTCGTGCGGCGTCACGGTGAGGAGGCGGATGTTGGGATCCTCGGCGCTGTCCCACCACGCCTTCGCGGCCGTCGACCACAGCTCCTTGATCTTCTGCAGGTCGTACGACACGGTCGCGCGTCCGGTGAGCGATACGTAGGTTTGCCCGCGCGAATCCGCGAAGGCGAGGCAGACATGCGGGTCGCGCGCGATCTCGTCGTCCTTGTGCCGGCGGATGTCGGTGAAGAAGTAGATCGCGTTCTCCTCGCGCCGTACATAAGCGCCCATCGGCCGCGCGCGGATTTCCTCGCCGTCCCGGGTCGCCAGCATGCAGATGCCGACGCTCTTCATCAGCTCCCAGACCTTGTCCGTGTTCTCGTCGCTCATCGTGTCCTCCTCGGCCGGTGACGAAGCGCCGCCGGCGGTCGTGGGACAAACGGAAGTCGACGCGCCGGGGTTCCTCGCGGCGCGCCGGAGCGGATTATAGCCAATATGGGTAGGTTGGCCCGCGGGGTGCGGACATGATGATGCCCGCCGCAGTCGTTCGGTTTTGGAGTGGAGGTACTATAACCCTCTACATGTTCTGCGGTTGCATACGTACTCACACTAGCCCTTGTGGTGTCGGGCGATTTTTAAGAGTCCGTTAGCCCGCAAGCGCAACCAATGAGCGTGCTGCTGAGCAGACAGGAATGGCTTCGGCGGGGTCAGGGATTAGTCCCGGGCCGCGGACGCTCCCGCTCACCCGTCTGCTGGCTGCCATTTCCCGCCTTTTCGAGGTCGTCATGAAACTGTCCGACGTGCGGCTCCTCTACAAAGTTCTCGCCTGTGTCTGCCTCCTGGCGGCGGTGGTCGCCGGCACGGTCTGGTACGCGTCGAGCCAGATGCTGAAAATCGATGTGCGCTATACCGAGCTGGTGGAGCAGAAGGCGGCCGGGATCCGCTCCAGCCTGCGCACCAACATCTCGGCCTACAATTTCGGCCGTCTCACCTGGCGGCTTCTGGCACAGACCGATCCGGCCGACGTCCGGACCATGGCGCAGGAGATCGCCGCCAACAACACGGAGCTCCTGTCGCGGATCGAGGAAACGCGGCGGCGGCTTCCCGAGGTGAGCGGACGGCTCGACGAAGCGGGGCGGTATGCCGACGGCGCCATGCGTGCCTATGCGGATCTCGAGCGTGCCATGCTGACCGGCAAGCGCGAGGACGCGCTTCGCCATACGTCGCAAATCGCCCAGCAGCTCGATCCCATGCGCGAGACGCTACGGCGCATCACGGTGGACGCCGACAAGGCCATGCAGGAGGCCTCGGCCGAAGAGTCCGCACACACCAGCCGGACCATCACGACCACGGTGGTGGTGTCCAGTGTCGCACTCGTGCTGACACTCGGTCTTTCGATCGTCTGGATCCAGCTCGGCGTGGTCCGCCCGCTGCGGCGCCTGGCCGCGACGATGGACCGCCTCGCCCACGGTGACTACGCGGCCGAGGTCGAAGGACTCGACCGCAAGGACGAGGTCGGCCTGATGGCGCGGAGCGTCGGCGTGTTCAGGAGCAACGGGCTGGAGATGGTGCGGATGCGCGACGAGCAGGTCGAGGCCGAGAAGCGCGCGGCCGCGGATCGGCAGGCCGCCGTGCACACGATCGCCACTGATTTCGAGGCGGCCGTGGGCGAGATCATCGGCACGGTCTCGGCGGCCTCCGGCGAGCTCGAGGCCGCCGCGACCTCGCTCACCCGCACGGCGCAGACGACGCGCGACCTCTCGACCACGGTGGCGGCCGCGTCCGAGCAGGCCTCCGCCAACGTCCAGTCGGTCTCGGCCGGCGGCCAGGAGATGGCGGCCTCGGTGAACGAGATCAGCCGTCAGGTCACCGAATCCACCCGCATCGCCGGCGAGGCGGTGCGGCAGGCCGAGAAGACCGACGCGCGCATCGGCCAGCTCTCGCAGGCCGCCGGACGGATCGGCGACGTCGTCAAGCTGATCACGGCGATCGCCGAGCAGACCAACCTGCTCGCCCTGAACGCCACCATCGAGGCGGCACGCGCCGGCGAGGCCGGCAAGGGCTTCGCCGTGGTCGCCCAGGAGGTGAAGGCCCTCGCCGCCCAGACCGCCAAGGCGACCGGCGACATCTCCAGCCAGATCGCCGACATGCAGTCGGCGACCCACGACTCGGTGGGCGCCATCAAGGAGATCGTCACCACCATCGCCCGCATCGCCGAGATCGCCTCGGCCATCGCGGCCGCCGTCGAGGAGCAGGGCGCCGCCACCCACGAGGTGGCGCGCAACATCCAGCAGGCGTCGATGGGAACCGGCGAGGTCGCGCGCACGATCGTCGAGGTCAGCCGCGGCGCCAATGCGACGGAAGCGGCCTCCGAGCAGGTCCGCTCCTCCGCCGCCATGCTGGCACACGAGAGCACGAAGCTGAAGGACGAGGTGAAGAACTTCCTGATGAGCGTTCGGACCGGCCCGCTCGATCGCCGCAAGGAGGACGATCCGAACTACAAGGGCCCCGAGCGGCGCGCCGACCGGGGCGGTGCGCAACGGTCCGACAAGCTCTTGCGCAAGGCGGGCTGAATCCTTCGCCCTTGCTCCCAGGGTCGCGGCGCCGCGGACTTCGTTCGCGGCGTTTCGCGTCGGCTGCCGTCCCCGCGCCGGCGGAACAAGTCGGCGGCCGCGCCGGTTGTCGGAGAAATGGCAGGGAGTTACCGATGTACACGCGAACCATCATCGCAGGTCTCGTCTACATGATGGTGCAGGCCGTCCTGTTCGGGGTCGGCACCGTCATCATCGCCTCGACGCCGCTCGCGAACGACGCGCGGACGTTGATGCCGTGGCACGTCGTTCTCAGCTTTCTGGTCGCGGTTCCGATCGCCTGGTGGCTGGCGCCGCGACTGCAGGCTCGCTATTGGCGCCGGCGCGACGCCCGCGTCGCATCCGGCGTGGAGCAGCCGTACGACACTCGGCCCGAGCGGGTGTGATCCGTTCAGCCGCGTCGGGGTGTCACGGCGCGGCCCCAGCCGAGCGTGCCGACCGGCTGGCCGTCCAGGGCGACGGTCGCGCCTCGCACCAGGGTCCGCACCGGCATGCCGCACAACGCGAATCCCTCGAACGGCGTGGCATTGCCGATGGAGTGCAGATCGGCCGCCGTGATGCGGCCGGTTCTCGTCATGTCGACCAGCACGATGTCGGCGTCGGCCCCGACCCGGAGAGCGCCTTTTCGCGGGTAGAGGCCGAATGCCTTGGCAGGCGCCTCGCACGCCATGCGCACATAGTGCTCGAGGGTCAGCCGCCCGCGCGAAATCTCGGCGAGCATCAGCAACATCGAGGTTTCGACGCCGGGAAAGCCCGGGGCGCAATCCCAGATCACCGGGCGGGTCTTCTCGGCGCGCAGATGCGGCGCATGATCGGTCGAGAGAATGTCGATGGTGCCGTCCAGCAGCGCGGCCCACAGCGGCGCGGCGTGGCCGGCCTCGCGCACCGGCGGCTTCACCCGCATGAAATTGTCGCCGAGTCGAGCGCCGTCGTCGGTCGACAGCAGCAGATAGTGCGGGCAGGTCTCCACCGTCATGTCGACGCCGCGCTGCCTGGCGAAGCGAATATGCGGCAGCGAGCGGCGCGTGCTCTCGTGCGCGATGTGGATCTTGGCGCCGGTCCATTCGGCGAAGATGCCGGCGCGGCTCACCGCCTCCACGGCGGCGAGATCGATGTGCTGCTCGAGATGCGCGGCCGCATCGGTTCGTCCGGCGGCGCGTAGCCTGTCGCCGCGCCAGGTGAGTAGCGGCGTGTTCTCGGCGTGCACGGTGCAGCGGATGCCGAGCCGTGCGAGGATCTCGAACGCCTCGACGATGGCGCCGTCGGACGGGCAGGGCACCAGCGGGTTCTCGCTGCCCATGTAGAGCTTGAAGCTCACGGCCCCGGCCGCTGCCATGCTCTCGAGTTGATCGAGATTGCCTTCACCGATCAGGCCGTAGAGGCCGAAGTCGACGATCGCCTGACGCTGCGCGATGTCGTGCTTCTGCTCGATCGCGGCGACGCTCGCGGTCGGCGGATCGGTGTTGGGCATGTCGAACACCGTGGTGACGCCGCCGACGGCCGCCGCCCGGGTTGCGCTGGTCCAGGTCTCCTTGTGCGAGAAGCCGGGTTCGCGGAAGTGGACATGCACGTCGATGGCGCCCGGAATGACGTGCAGCCCCGCAGCATAGATCGTCTCGCGCGCCGGCGGGAGCAGGTCGGAGGCACCGAGCGCGACGATGCGTCCCCGATCGACCGCGATGTCGGCCGCGATCGTCCCTTCGGGTGAGACCACGAGGCCGCCCGTGATCAGCAGGTCGACGGTGCGGTCGGGACCCGGCGTCACGGCACGATCTCGGCGATGTCGGTGGCGACGGTGAACAGGTCGGCGTTCCGGCGGCGCAGCGACGCCGTCATCTCCCGCACCTCGCGCACCAGGCCGCCGGTGTCGAAGGTCGTGACCTTGCCGCGCTCGACCACGATGTGTCCGTCCACCATCACGGTGTCGACGGAGGCCCCGGTCTCCGCGAACACGAGCTGCGCGACCGGATCGTTGAGCGGCACCCACCAGGGCGCGTCGAGTCGGTAGAGCACGAGGTCGGCCGGCGCGCCGGGCGCGAGGGTGCCGAGACCCGGGTGTCGCAGCGCCGCGGCGCCGCCGGCGGTCGCCATGCCGAGGGCGTCGCGCGCCGTGATCCAGCGGGAGCGGTCTTTCTCGCCGGCCCGGTGGCTGGTCGCTACGGCCCGCATCGCCTCCTGCAGCACCATGTTGTCGTTGGCGCTCGCGCCGTCGGTGCCGAGTGCGAGCGTGACGCCGCGCCGCTGCATCTCGGGCGCCCGCGCGAGGCCGGTGCCAAGGCGGGCGTTGCTCTCCGGGTTGAGCACGGCGACGACGCCGCGCGCCGCCATCAGGTCGATGTCGGCGTCGTCGAGCCAGATCGAATGCGCGCAGGACCAGCGCGAGGAGAGGACACCGAGCGTCTCGAGGTGCCGCACCGCCGTCTCGCGGTACTTTTCGGCTGCGAGGCGGGCCTGCTTCTGGGTCTCGAGAAGATGCGTGTGGATGCCGGTATCGTGCTTTTCGGCGAGCTCGGCACAGAGCGCCAGCGCCGCGTCGGTGCAGCGGTCCGGATTGGAAGGGGCGGGGAAAACCGAGAGCCGTCCGGCATGGCCGTGCCAGCGGCGAAGCGTGTCGTCCATCAGCTCGCGCAGCTCGTCGACACCTTGGGGTTTGAGGATCTCGACCTGCGTCATGCGCGCCCGCAGATCCGCGGGCAGCGGCGCATCCGGAAAGATGTCGCTGAACGCGCCGTCGAAGAACCGCATGCCGAGGGCGACGCGAAGGCCGGTCTCCTCCCAGGCGGACAGCACGGCATCCATGTCGGCGGCCGTGAAGCGCTGGCCCGGAAAATGATCGATCGCCGCCGTGGTGCCGCTCACCATCATGCCCCAGGCGGCGAGCAGCACGGCGAGGCGAATCTCCTCCGCCGTGCGGCGCGACGTGTGCGCCTGGGTCAGCCACATGAAGGCCGGATGGCTGAGGCGGTCGCCGAAGCCCGCCATCGTGCTCGACTGCGAATGCATGTGGGCGTTGATCAGGCCCGGCGCGACGAGGCGACCCGCGCCGTCGATGGTCCGGGTCGGCGATTCCGCCCCGGCATAATCGCCGTCCCCGACCGCCGCGATCACGCCGCCGCGGATCAGCACGTGCCCGCGCAAAATGACCCGGTCGTCCGCGTCCAGCGTCAGGATGGTCGCGTCGCGGATCAGCGTCGTCATGGCTCGGCCGTCGGTGCCGGCGGCGCGCTGGTGAAGCTACCGTCGCGCATGTCGAACTCGAGGCCGACGCCGGTCTTCACCGCGAGGTCGTAGATCATGCCGGCCGTGATCACGTCCTGGGCCGCGATGCCGATCGACTTGAACACCGTGACGTCCAGCTCCCCGGTGGCGGGCGGGACCGATCCGGCCGTCAGAAACGTGCCGATCTCGCCGAAGATCTGCGTCCCGCGCAGCACGCCGGAGGCGAGCGGCACGGCGAGATCGCCGGCCCGGGTGGTGGCGCCCTCGAGGTGGTCGGCGAAGACGCGGGCGCGGCGGATGAAGGTGTCGTCGGCCTCGCGATGGGTGGGCCGGTTGGCGCCGCCCAGCACCACGAAGGTGCCGGGGCGCACCGCCTCGCCCGGAAACACCGGTTCCTCGGCCGTGCTGATCGTGACGATCACGTCGGCCTCGTAGGCGGCGCGGCCGGCATCGGTCTCGGCCGTGATGGTGGCGCCGGCGAGCTCGCGCCGGGCCCGCAACTGGGCCGCGAGGCCGCGCAGCCGCTCCTCGTTGCGGCCGATCAGGAGGATGCGCGAGAAGCGCCGCACTGCGGCGAGATACAGCACGGTGGCGGGCGCGATCTTGCCGGCGCCGAATACCGCCAAGGTGCGCGCCTGGGCCGGCGCGAGCAGCCGGGCCGCCGCCGCGAAGCCGGCTGCCGTGCGATGGTCGTTGAACGACGTCGTCGCCATGTGGGCGAGCGGCACGCAGGCGACGCCGTCCCACAGGACGAGCCCGCTGCCGGCGCTGCGCGACAGCGCGGCGTCGCCCGCATAGGCGTGGATGTTGGTCTTCACCACGAAACGGCGGTCGAAGGAATGGCCGGCCAGCACCAGCGCTCCGCCCTTCGGATTGGTGCGGAGCACGTCGAGGCGGCCCGGTGTCGGGATGTCCCCGGCGGATTGCCGCCGATACGCCTCCGCGGCCGCCTCGATCGCGGCGGCAGGATCGATCAGACGCTCGATGTCCCGCTCGGACAGAAGCCTCATGCGGCAGCCTCGACGATGGAAGGGAGACGGCGGTCTCAGGCCCGCCAGTGGACGAAACGCTTCTCGCCGGCCGATGTCAGCCAGAACACCGAGAGCGCGATGGTGATGGACGTGACCACGGCGGCCCACAGGAGCTCGGTCTCCCGCATCTCGCCGGAGTCGAGGATGAGGTTGCCGAGACCCTTCGAGCCGGTGATCCATTCGGACAGCATGGCGCCCAGGATGGCACTCGACGCGGCGATTCGCATACCCGTGAAGAGGAACGGAAGGGCGTAGGGGAACCGCACGTAGCGCATCTGCTGCCAGCGGCTGGCGCCGTAGACATGCATCAGCTCGGAGGCGTTGCGGTCGGTGCCGGCGAGGCCGCGCATGAGGTTCACCAGCAGCGGGAAGAACGAGACGATGGTGACCACCGCCATGCTGGTGCTGATGCCGCGACCGAGAAACAGCATCGCGAGCGGCGCCACCGCGGCGACCGGCGTGGAGCGGAACGCGATCACCACGGGCAGCGAGGCCTGTGCCAGATTGCGGCTCATCGAGAAGGCCAGCGCGATGCCGGTCGCGAGCGCGGTGCTGACCGTGAGGCCGAGCGCCGCGGCAGTCAGCGTGAACGCGGTCTGCGTGCCGATCACGCCGATATTGGCGACGAAGGCCCGGGCGACCGGGCCGGGCGCCGGCACCAGATAGGGCGGGATCTTGAGGCCGGTCACCAGGAGCTGCCAGGTCAGCAGCATGGCGCCGACCGTGAGCGCGATGAGGGCGAGCCGGCGGGCGAGGAGCAGACCGGTGCGCGGGCGGGCCGAAGGCGTGGTGTCGCTCATGGCTCCTCGGCCAGGTCGGTGCCCGGCTCCCAGAAGATTGCGACGTGCTCGATCGCAGCCCAGATCGCATATCCGCTCGCCGCGAGCAGGCAGGTGAGCAGCACCGAGAGCCACACCTTCGGCGTGTCGTAGGCGAACAGGGCGTACAGCATCATGGCACCGACTCCGCGGTCGGCGCCCGCCCACTCGGCCGTGATGGCGCCGAGCACCGCCGACGGCGCCGCGATCTTGAGGCCGGCGAACAGATAGGGAAGCGCGCTCGGCACCAGCAGATAGCGCAGCATCTGCAGCCGCGACGCCGAGAGGACATGCAGCAGCTCGCGCTGGCGCGCATCGGCGGCGCGCAGCCCCTGGATGGTGCCGACCAGCATGGCGAACTGGCTGGTCAGCGCCGCGATGGCGATCTGCAGCTGCGAGCCGGTGCCGATCCAGGTGGCGAGCAGGGGAGCGAGCGCGATGATCGGGATCGAGTGCAGCATCACCCCGAGATTGTAGACCGGCCCGTAGAGGGGCCGCACCACCACGGCGAGCGAGGCCGCGCCGATGGCGATGCCGGCGGCGATCGAATAGCCGACCGCCGCGCGCCACGCGGTCTGGCCGACATTCTCGTAGATCAGCCGCGGATCCTGCACGGCCTCGGCGATCACCTGGCTCGGCGACGGCACGAACACCGGCAGCAGGCCGGCGCGTTGCGCGGCCTCGGCCGCGACCAGCAGCACCGTGGCCGTGACCAGCGGCCGCCACGAGGCGGCCAGCGTCCGGTGCAGCACGGCGGCGGCGCTCATCAATAGGCCTCGACCGGCTCGCCGTGCGGCGTCGGCTCGCTGTCGCGGCCGAACAGGCCGTCGCGCACCCGGTTGACGCAGTCGTAGAACTCCGGCGTGCGCATCATGTCGAGCCGGCGCGGCCGCGGCAGCGGCACGTCGACGACGCCAGCGATGCGGCCCGGCCGCGCGCTCATCACGTGCACCTGGTCCGACATGAACACCGCCTCGGCGATCGAATGCGTGACGAGCAGCGCCGTGGTACCGGACTCGGCCCAGATGCGCAGCAGCTCGAGATTCATCCGCTGCCGCGTGATCTCGTCGAGCGCGCCGAACGGCTCGTCGAGCAGCAGCACGTCCGGCTGTAGCACCAGCGAGCGCGCGATGGCGACGCGCTGCTGCATGCCGCCGGACAGCTCGTGGGGCAGCGCGTTCTCGAACCCCTTGAGGCCGACGAGCTCGATCAGCTCGCCGGGTGTCTTGCTGGAGCGCCGCGTGCTCTTGCGGCCGACGACGTCGAGCGGCAGCTCGACGTTCTGCCGTACGGTGCGCCACGGCAGCAGCGTCGGGCTCTGGAACACGAAGCCGATCGCGTGCTCGTGGCGCGCCGTTCGCGGAGTATCGCCGGACAGCGTGACGGAGCCGGCGAAGGGCTGCATCACGTCGGCGACGAGGCGCAGCAGCGTCGACTTTCCGCAGCCGCTCGGCCCGATGATCGAGCCGAAGCTGCCGGTCGGAACATGCAGGTCGACCTTGTCGAGGGCGACGACCGGCTGGCCGCGACCCTCGAACACCATCGTGACCTGTTCGACCTTGATGTCCCGTGACACGTCCGCGCCCGTTCTTCTCAGCTCTTCGCCGCCGCGTCCGCGAAGCTCGCGTCGCAGAGCTCCTCCACCTTCATGTCGCCCTTCACCAGGCCGACATTGCGGTAGAGCTCGATGATCTTGCCGTAGAGCGGCAGGTCGAGCGTGAGGAGGCCCTTGGTCGCGGCCGGACCGGCCTCGATGTACGGCTTGCTCTCCTTGATCTCGGTGAGCTGGGCCTCGTAGTTGAGGCCGGGATTGCCGTACCTCTCCACCATCATCTTGGCGGTGGCCTCGGGATGGTCGAGCCCCCAGCGCCACGACTCCGCGGAGGCGCGCAGGAAACGCACCACCAGGTCGCGGTTGTCCTTCAGGAAGTCCTCGCGTCCGTAGATGGTGCCGGTGGTCTCCGGCAGCCCGAGGTCGTGGGCATTGAGGGTGACGATCTCGACCCCGCGGGTCTGCAGCATCACGCCCTGATTGGTGGAGTAGCCCGCGTAGCCGTCGATCTGTCCGCTGACCAGCGCCGACGGATCGGGTGCCGACGGGACCAGATTCACGGACGCCGGATCGAGACCCGCTTCCTTGATCATGTAGAGCATCATCGGCCGCCCCGACGTCGCGGTGGCGATGGTCTTGCCGGCGAGCTCCTTGACGTTGCGGATCGGCTTCTTGGCGAGGCTGATGATGCTGTACGGGCTCTTCTGGAACACCGTGCCGATCACCTTGATCGGGATGCCCTTCTCGCGCGCGACGATGAGCGGACCGATGGGACGGTCGCCGAGCGGCGAGCGGCCGCTGGCGACGTTCGCCACCGGATCGACGTTCGGGCCGCCCGACACGAAGGTCGGATCGATGCCGTGCTTCTTGTAGATGCCCTGGTCGATGCCGGCGAAGTAGCCGCCGTACTGGATGCTCTTGATCCAGGAGAGCTGGAACGAGATCGGCGTCTCCGCGGCGAAGGCTCGCGAGAAGCCGCCGCGATCGCCGAGCGACAGCATGGTGGCGCCGAGCGCGGAGGCCCCGCCGATCTCCAGGAACCTGCGCCGGTCGATGAAGCGCTGGTCGCGTGAGGTCATCGCGGTCTTCCTTTCTGGCTGGGTAGGCGTGGACGAGTGTCCCGGGTGGGCCGGCGGTGCGCCGGAGCGCGAGCTGTCGCCTCAGCAAGCGACGTGCCACCCTTGGGGCGGGGCGCGTCCGCATCGGGGAAGCGCGGTGCGCCCATGCGGACGATGTCGGCTGCGGCTTCGGCGATGTGGCGGTCGAGAAGCGCGGCCGCGCGGTCGGCGTCGCGGACCAGCGCAGCGTCCACGATCGCACCGTGCACGCTGCTGGTGACCTTCGGGTGGCGGCCCGCCGCCTGGACGGCGATGCGGCGGTAGCGGTCGAAGCGGTCGTGCAGGTCGTGGCAGAAGGCGAGCAGCAAAGGCGAGCCGCACGCGTCGATGAGAGCGAGGTGGAAGCCGCGATGCAGCGTCTCCCAATCCTCGTCGAGGAGCTTGTCGGCCGTTCGGGGGCGACGCGCCAGGCGATGATGGGCCGCGAGAATCCGCGCCTCCCACGCGTCGTCCCCATGGGCGATCGCGTCGCGCAACGCCATGGTCTCGAGCCGGATTCGCGTCGCCGCGATGTCCTCGAGCTCGCGCCGCGAGATCGGCGCGACCCTGAACCCGCGCTGGCCGTCCTGGATGACGAGGCCGCGCCCGACGAGCTGCGCGAGCGCCTCGCGGATGGGGCTCATGCCCACTGCGTATGTTTCGCACAGCGGTTCCAGCCGCAGCCGGTCGTCGGGGGCGAGCCGGCCGAACAGGATGTCGGCGCTCAGCCGGCCCTGCACGGCCTGGGCGATCGTCCGAACGGCATCCTGCTGGTCCATGGCGGATCCTCCGCCGGCCTCTCAGCAAGCGTCGGGCCACGCGGCTTTGCATGACAGGTCCGCATCTCCCGGAGCCGAGTGCCGGGAAATTGGGCAGCGTCGTAGGCAATCTGCCGTTTTATATGCGAACAGGCGGAATTTCGAAATTTACGAAGCGCTGTCCCCACGGCTCTATCTGCCGATCTCCCACGAGAGCGACTGGCACGGCGGTTGCTGACCTCGCGCCACACCCGACTCCGTGAGGCCCGCATGACCGAGACCATGGATCTGATCCGTCCGCGCAAGCCGCTGCGGCGCCTGGTGCTGGAAGCACGCGGGCGGCCGATCGCCATCGACGCGGCACGCGCCGCGCTCGTGGTGGTCGACATGCAGAACGACTTCTTGAGCCCGGACGGCTGGTTCGCGGCGCGCGGCATCGACGACGCATGGGCGAAGCCGTTGTGTCCAGTGATCGAGCGGATGACCGCTCTCGCGCGTCGCGAAGGGCTTCCGGTGATCTGGGTGAACTGGGGCACACGTCCGGATCTGATGGAGATCCACCCTTCGCACCGCCGCAAGGCGCGCCCGTCGATCGGCGATCCGGGCTACGACGCGCGCATGAAGAACGGCCGCGGCCCGGTGCTGGAGCGAGGCGGCTGGGGGGCGGCGATCGTGCCCGAGCTGACCGTCGTCGACACGGACATCCATGTCGAGAAGCATCGTTACACGGGCTTCTTCGACAACGAGCTCGACAGCGTGCTGCGCAATCTCGACGTCACCACGCTGCTGGTGGCCGGCATCAATCTCGACCGCTGCGTGCTCGCGACCGTGATGGACGCCTGCCACGCCGGCTACGACGCGGTGCTGCTCGCCGACGCCACCGGCACGCATGCCCCGGTCTTCTGTGCGGACGCCGCGCTTCTCCTGATCGAGCAGGTGTTCGGCTTCGTGTCGACCAGCGCGGCGCTCGAAGCCGCTTTCGCGGCGGCCGAGCCGGCCTGATCAGGGCAGGGCGGCCGCGATCGTCGCCGCGAGTCCGTGCAGCCTGGCGTTGCGGGCGCGCAGGTGCTTCACCAGGTCGCGGGCCTCCCGCAACACCGGCTCGGGATCGAAGGCGAGGATTTTTCCGCCCTCGACCAGGACGCGACCATCGACCACCACCGTGTCCACGGTCGAGCCGGACGCGCCGAACACGAGCTGTGTCAGCGGATCGTTCAGCGGCGTCCAGAACGGGGCCGTGAGATCGTGCAGCACGAAATCGGCCGGTGCACCGGGGATGATGCGGCCGAGGCCGTCGCAGCGCATCACGGCGGCTCCGCACAGGGTGGCCATGGTCAGGGCATCTGTCGTGGTCGGCCAGCGCCGGCGGTCGGACTCGCCCGGCCGCTGCAGCATCACGGCGATCCGCATCACCTCGTGCAGGTCCAGATTGTCATTGGTCGACGCGCCGTCGGTTCCGAGCGCGACCCGCATGCCGGCCGCCAGCATGCGAGCGACCGGCGAAATTCCGGCGCCGAGCTTCAGGTTGCTCTCCGGATTGTGGACCGCGATGGCGCCCCCCGCCGCCATGCGGGCGATGTCCTCGTCACCGATCCAGATGGTGTGTGCGCAGGAGAGCCGTCCGGTGAGGAGGCCGAGCCGCTCCAGATGGGCCACCATGGTGGTGCCGTAGCGCGCCTGCGCGATCTCGGCCTGCACCCGCGTCTCCAGCAGGTGCATGTGGACGGCGGTGTCGTGCCGCTCGGCGATGTCGCGCACCGCCGAGAGAAGCGCGTCGCTGCAGCGGCTCGGATTGGACGGCGCGGGACACAGGCGGACGCGTCCGCCAGCGGCGCCGTCGTGCCGCGCGATGGCGTCCTCGATCAGGGCCAGGCTGTCGGCGAGCGGCGGCGGCGTCAGCGGGTTGTGCTCGGCGACCGAGTCCGGAAGGCCCCCCGGCGGATCGATGTCGGAGTAAGGCTCGTCGAAGATCCGCAGCGCCACCAGGGCTCGCAGCCCCGACGTGTCGTAGGCGTCCACGACCGCATCCACGTCCGCGGCCGCAAAGCCCTGCTCGGGAAAATGGTCGACCACGGCGGTCGTGCCGTTGCGCAGATGCTCGATACAGCCGAGCAGACAAGACAGACGGATCTCGTCGGCGCTGCGGCCTGCCGTATCGGCCTGATTCAGCCACATGAAGGCCGGGTGGCTGAGCACGTCGCCCGTGCCCTTCAGCACGTTGAGCGGTGAATGCGTGTGCGCGTTGACGAGGCCCGGGATCAGCAGCCGGTCACGGCCGTCGATCACCCGCATGTCCGGCTCGACCGTGGCGGCCGGCGTACGAACCTCCGCGATGCGGGTGCCGGCGACCAGGACGTCCTTGCGGGCTGGTGCGGACGCGGCATCGAGCACGAGCACGTCGCGGACGAGAAGGCGGTCGGTCATGTCGGGCCTGCGCGGTCGAGGGCGGGTGCGCAGGTGGGTGCAACAGGCGTGCCAGACGGCGGTCGGCGCGACGCTCAGCCGCCGTGGACGGCGGCCGCCTTGCGTGCGACCAGGCGCGGAACGCGCGGCGCCACCGGCAGAGCATCCGCGGCGTCTGTGACCTCGTCCGTGTCGTCGGAATCCCGGAGAGCGGACTTCGGCCGTTCACCGCACGGAATCTCCAACGTGCAATCGAGGCCGCTCGGGAGCCAGTCGAGCGTCACGCGACCGGCGATCTGCTGGTTGATGCTGGCCTCGAGAATCTTGGTGCCGAAGCCGCGCGACTCCGGCTTGCGGACCGGCGGGCCGCCCGTCTCGATCCAGCGCAGTGTCACGCGCTCGCCGTCGAACCGCCAGGCGACGTCCAGCGACCCGGTCTCGACCGACAGCGCGCCGTACTTCACCGAGTTGGTGGCGAGCTCGTGTAGCGCCAGCGCCAGCACCTGGGCCCGGTCGGGCGGGAGCGAGACGGTGGGTCCTTCGGTCGCCACACGCGGGCCGCCGCTGCGATAGGCCTCGAGCTCCTCGTCGACGAGACGGCGCACGTCGGCCCCCTCCCAGCGTGATTCGGAGAGCAGCGTGTGGGCCTGGGCGAGCGCGCGGATGCGGCCTTCCACGGCGGCCGCGTAGGCCTGCGGATTGCTCGCCGCGGTGAGGCGCACGATCGCCTGCACGATGGCGAGCGCATTGCGGGCCCGGTGATCGACCTCGCGGGCGAGCAGGAGCTGGCGCTCCTCGGCCTGCTTGCGGTCGGTGATGTCGATGGTGACGCCGCTCACGCGAGCCACCGCGCCGGTCTCGTCGCGTGTCACCGCGGCGGCGCAGATGCACCAGCGCTGATCGCCGTCCGGCCGGACGATCCGGACCTCCATCTGGAACGTCTGCCGATCGGCGTCGGCCTGGAGAGTCTCGCGGAGGCGCGCCAGATCCTCCGGCACGATCATGGGCCGGACCGCATCGAAGGTCGGCCGGAACGTGTCGGGCGCCACGCCGAAGATGCGGAACTGGCCGGGATCCCAGATCGTCTCGCCGGTCCGCACGTCCCAGTCCCAGGAGCCCATCTGTCCGGCGGCGAGTGCGACGCTGCGCCGTCGCTCGCTCTCGCGCAGGCGTTCCGTCGACGCCTCGAGCTCCGCCGTGCGCTCCGTCACCCGCTGCTCCAGGCCGCGGGCCAGCGCCTCGAGCTGCCGCGTCTTGCGGAACAGATCGACGAAGACGCGGACCTTGGCGCGCAGCACTTCCGGAATGACCGGCACCGGCACGTAGTCGACCGCGCCCATCTCGTAGCCGCGCACCCGGTCCTCGTCGGAGAGGTGCACGGCCGAGATGAAGATGATGGCGGTCTGCTCGAACCGGGGATGGTCGCGGATCATGCGGGCGAGCTCGAAGCCGTCGAGCTCCGGCATGCAGACGTCGACCAGCACGACGGCGACGTCGGTGCGCAGCAGGTGGCGCAGCGCGTCGCGGGCCGAGGTGGCGGTGATCAGGCGCTCCCCCAGCTCGCGTAGGATCACCTCGTAGCTCATGAGCTTCGCGGGCTGATCGTCGACCAGCAGGATGTTGACCGGCTCGATGCTGTCCATGGATCGTCTCAGCGATGGAGCCACATGCGCAGCGCGGAGAGAAGCTGCTCGGTGTTCACCGGCTTGGCCAGGTAGTCGGACGCGCCGGCTTCCAGGCACTTCTCCCGGTCGCCCTTCATCGCCTTGGCGGTGAGCGCGATGATCGGAAGGCGGCCGAAGCGCGCGTCGCGGCGGATCGTCTCCATGGTCTCGTAGCCGTCCATCTCGGGCATCATGATGTCCATCAGCACGATGGCGAGGTCCTCGGTGGTCTCGATGGTCTCGATCGCCTCGCGGCCGGTCGTGGCGGTGAGCACCCGCATGCCGCGCCGCTCGAGCACGCTCGACAGCGCGAAGATGTTGCGGGCATCGTCGTCGACCAGCAGCACGGTGCGGCCGACCAGATGGTCGTCCGACTCGTGCAGCCGTTCCAGCATGCGCCGCTTCTCGGGCTCGAGGCGAGAGACCTGGCGGTGCAGCACCAGGGCGGTCTCGTCGAGCAGGCGTTCGGGCGACTCGACGCCCTTCACCACGATGCTGCGCGCGATGGCCCGCAGGCGGGTGTGCTCCTCGGCGCCGAGCTCGCGGCCCGTATAGACGACCACCGGAACGTCGCACAGCATCGCGTCGTCGCGCATGGCTTCGAGAACCTCGAAGCCCGTCATGTCCGGGAGACGGAGGTCGAGCACCACGCAGTCGTGCGGCGCGTGGCGCATCGCCGTCAGGGCGTCGCGACCGCTCTCCGCCGTCGCGATCTCGATATCGTCGTCGCCGAGCAGTTCCGATACGGCGGCCCGCGCCCTCCGGTCGTCGTCGACGATCAGAAGCCGCTTGCGGCGCGGCTTCGCATAGGCCTCGATCCGCTCCAGTGCCGCCGAGATGCCCTCGCTGGTGGTCGGTTTGCGGATGAACGCGAAGGCGCCTCGCGCCAGCCCGTGCTGGCGGTCGTCGTCGACCGTGACGACTTGAACCGGGATGTGCCGGGTCACCGGATCCAGCTTGAGACGGCCGAGCACGCTCCAGCCGAGCATGTCGGGAAGATGCACGTCCAGCGAAATGGCGGAGGGCTGATGGCGGCGCGCGAGATCCACCACCTCGGCGCCACGCGTCGCGATCACCACCTTGAAGCCGCGGCGGCGTGCGAGATCGGCGATCACGCCCGCATACGCCACGTCGTCCTCCACCACCATGAGCACGAAGTCCCCGGGCGCGATGGTGAGGCGGTCGTCACGGATCGCCTCCACCACCGCCGCCGATTCCATGGTGCCGACGACCGGGGCCTCCAGTGCGAGGGGCGCGATGCCGCCGACCGGCAGCGCCGGGCGGCGTGGCGGCAGCGCCGTGCCGGGCGAGGCCGCCGTCGACGGCCCGGTGTAGCGCGACGGCAGATACAGAACGAAGGTGCTGCCGAGTCCGGGACTGCTGTGGAGCTGGATTTCGCCGCCGAGCAGGGCCGCGAGCTCGCGGCTGATGGCGAGGCCCAGTCCGGTGCCGCCGAAGCGGCGGCTGGTCGACGCATCGGCTTGCTGGAACGCCTCGAACACGATCTTCTGCTTGTCGGCCGGAATGCCGATGCCGGTGTCCGACACCTCGAAGGCGACGACGCTCGCGGCCCGGCTGAGCACCGGATGGGTCGGCGTCCAGCCGGAGAGCGCCCGGGTGACGCCGAGTCGCACCGAGCCGCGCTCGGTGAACTTGAAGGCGTTGGAGAGGAGGTTCTTGAGCACCTGCTGCAGGCGCTTCGGATCCGTGACGATGCTGCGGCCGAGATCGGCGTCGGCGTCGACCGAGAAGGCGAGCTGGCGGGTCTCCGCCTCGTGCCGGAACGGACGCGCCACCGCATCGAGCAGATCCGAGAAGAGAAGCTCCTCGGCCTCCACCGTCACGGTGCCGGACTCGATCTTGGAGAGGTCGAGAATATCGCTGATCAGGTTGAGCAGGTCGGTGCCGGCGCCGTGGATGGTGCGGGCGAACTCGACTTGCCGGTCCGAGAGATTGCCGTCCGGGTTGTCGGCGAGCTGCTGGCCGAGGATCAGGATCGAGTTCAGCGGCGTGCGCAACTCGTGCGACATGTTGGCCAGGAACTCGGACTTGTACTTCGAGGTCAGCGCCAGCTCGGCGGCCTGCTCTTCCAGCGCGCGGCGGGCGTGCTCGATCTCCTGGTTCTTGCGTTCCACCTCGACGTTCCGCTCGGCGAGCTGCTGGGCCTTCTGCTCGAGCTGCTCGTTCGTCTGCTGCAGCTCGCGCTGCTGGGCCTGCAGCTCGGCGGCGAGCTGCTGCGACTGCTGCAGCAGGCCCTCCGTCTGCATGGTCGCCTCGATCGAGTTCAGCACGATGCCGATGCTGGCGGTGAGCTGCTCCAGGAAGGCGATCTGCAGCGGCTTGAAGGTGCCGATCGAAGCGAGCTCGATCACGGCCTTGACCTGGTTCTCGAACAGCACCGGCAGTACGACGATGTTGCGTGGCGTCGCCTTGAACAGCGACGAGACGATCGGCGGCGCGTCCGGCGGGATGTCGGCGACGAGCTGGCGACGCTTGTCGAGGGCGCACTGCCCGGCCAGGCCCTCGCCCGGGACCAGGATCGCCTTGTGTCCCTCCTCCAGGCTGTCGGCATAGGACGAGAGCAGCCGCAGTCGCGGCGTCTCTTCGATCTCCATCTGATAGATCACGCCCTGTTGTGCATTGACGAGGGGCGTCAGCTCGTTGAGCAGCAGCCGGCCGACCGTGCCGAGGTCGCGCTGGCCCTGCAGCATGTTGGTGAAGCGGGCGAGGTTCGTCTTCAGCCAGTCCTGCTCGGTGTTGCGCTCGGTGGTCAGGCGCAGGTTGTCGATCATGGTGTTGATGTTGTCTTTGAGCTGCGCCACCTCGCCGCGCGCCTCGACCTGGATCGAGCGGGTGAGGTCGCCCTTGGTCACCGCGGTCGCCACCTCGGCGATGGCGCGGACCTGGTTGGTCAGGTTGGCGGCGAGCAGGTTCACGTTTCCGGTGAGGTCCTTCCAGGTGCCGGCGGCGCCCGGCACCAGGGCCTGACCACCCAGGCGGCCCTCGACGCCGACCTCGTGCGCGACGCGCGTCACCTCGGAGGCGAAGGAGCGGAGCTGCTCCACCATTGTGTTGAGCGTCTCCTTCAGCAGCAGGATCTCGCCGCGCACGTCCACGGTGATCTTCTTGGAGAGATCGCCGCCCGCGATGGCGGTCGCAACTTCGGCGATGTTGCGGACCTGTGCGGTGAGGTTCGACGCCATGAAGTTGACGTTGTCGGTGAGGTCCTTCCAGGTCCCCGCGACACCGGGAACTTGCGCCTGTCCGCCGAGCTTGCCCTCGGTGCCGACCTCGCGGGCGACGCGCGTCACCTCGGCCGCGAAGGCGTTGAGCTGGTCCACCATGGTGTTGATGGTGTTCTTCAGCTCCAGAATCTCGCCCTTCACGTCGACCGTGATCTTGCGCGACAGGTCGCCGCGCGCGACGGCGGTCGTCACCTCGGCGATGTTGCGGACCTGCGTGGTCAGATTCGCGGCCAAGAGGTTCACGTTGTCGGTGAGATCCTTCCAGGTGCCGGCGACCCCCGGCACGTTGGCTTGGCCGCCGAGCCGTCCTTCGGTGCCGACCTCGCGCGCCACGCGCGTGACCTCGTTGGCGAAGCGGTTGAGCTGGTCGACCATCGTGTTGAGGGTCTCCTTCAGCTCCAGGATCTCGCCGCGCACGTCCACGGTGATCTTTCGCGACAGATCGCCCGAGGCGATGGCCGTCGCCACCTCGGCGATGTTGCGCACCTGTGCCGTCAGGTTGCCGGCCATGGAGTTCACGGAATCGGTGAGATCCTTCCAGGTGCCGGCGACTCCGCGGACCTCGGCCTGGCCACCCAGCTTGCCGTCGGTGCCGACCTCGCGGGCGACGCGCGTCACCTCCGAGGCGAAGCCGTTGAGCTGGTCGACCATGGTGTTGAGCGTGTCCTTCAGCTCCAGAATTTCTCCACGCACGTCCACCGTGATCTTCTTGGAGAGATCGCCCTTGGCGACCGCGGTCGCCACCTCGGCGATGTTGCGGACCTGAGCCGTCAGGTTCGACGCCATCGAGTTGACCGAGTCGGTGAGGTCCTTCCAGGTGCCGGCGACACCGGGAACTTGCGCCTGGCCGCCGAGCTTGCCCTCGGTGCCGACCTCGCGGGCGACGCGCGTCACCTCCGAGGCGAAGCCGTTGAGCTGGTCCACCATGGTGTTGATGGTGTCTTTCAGCTCGAGGATTTCGCCGCGCACGTCCACGGTGATCTTTCGCGAAAGATCGCCGCGCGCGACCGCTGTGGTGACCTGGGCGATGTTGCGGACCTGGTCGGTGAGGTTGCCGCACATGGCGTTCACCGAGTCGGTCAGATCCTTCCACGTGCCCGCCACGCCGGGTACCACGGCCTGGCCGCCGAGCTCGCCCTCGGTGCCGACCTCGCGCGCCACGCGCGTCACCTCGCCCGCGAAGGCGTTGAGCCGGTCGACCATCGTGTTGATGGTCTCCTTGAGCTGCAGGATCTCGCCCGACACCGTGACGGTGATCTTCTTGCCGAGGTCGCCGCCCGCGATGGCGGTCGCCACCTCGGCGATGTTTCGCACCTGCGCGGTCAGGTTCGACGCCATGAAGTTGACGCTGTCGGTGAGGTCCTTCCAGGTGCCGGCGACGCCCGGCACTTGCGCCTGGCCGCCGAGCTTGCCCTCGGTGCCGACCTCGCGGGCGACGCGCGTCACCTCCGAGGCGAAGCCGTTGAGCTGGTCCACCATGGTGTTGATGGTGTCCTTCAGCTCCAGGATTTCGCCGCGCACGTCCACGGTGATTTTTCGCGAGAGATCGCCGCGGGCCACCGCGGTCGTCACCTCGGCGATGTTGCGGACCTGGTCGGTGAGGTTGCCGCACATGGCGTTCACCGAGTCGGTCAGATCCTTCCATGTCCCGGCGACGCCCGGCACCAGCGCCTGACCGCCGAGCTTGCCGTCGGTGCCGACCTCGCGGGCGACGCGCGTCACCTCCGAAGCGAACGACCGGAGCTGATCGACCATCGTGTTGATGGCCTCCTTCAGCAGCAGGATCTCGCCGCGCACGTCCACGGTGATCTTCTTGGAGAGGTCGCCGTTGGCGACCGCGATCGTCACCTCGGCGATGTTGCGCACCTGCGCCGTGAGGTTGGACGCCATCGAATTGACGTTCTCGGTGAGGTCCTTCCACACGCCGGTGACCTCGCTCACTTGCGCCTGGCCGCCGAGCTTGCCCTCGGTGCCGACCTCGCGGGCCACCCGCGTCACCTCCGACGTGAACACGCCGAGCTGCTTGATCATCGTGTTGACGATGGTGGCCGATTCCAGGAACTCGCCCTTCAGCGGCCGGCCGTCGACCTCGAGCCGTACGGTCTTGAGCAGATCGCCCTGCGCCACGGCGGCGACGGCGCGCGTCACCTCCTTGGTGGGCCACAGCAGGTCGTCGATCAGGTTGTTGACCGAGGTCTCCATGTCGGCCCAGGCGCCGACCGCCGGGCCGAAGCGAACCCGGTGGCGGGTCTTGCCCTCGCGCCCCACCGCCTCGCCGACGCGCTCCAGCTCCTTGGCCATGCGCTCGTTGGTGGCGGCGATGTCGTTGAACGCATCGGCGATCTTGCCGGCGAGCCCGACATGGTCGCCGCTCATGCGCACCGAGAAATCGCCGACCCGCATGGCCTGGAGCGCATGGAGAAGCTCGCGCAGGCCGGCGTCGCCGGGGCCCAGCGCACCGTCCTCGGTCTCCTGACGAGCCAGCGCAGCGGCCACCACCGGAGCGTCGGCCTCCGCCTTGCTGCTCCGGCCTTCGCGCCTGACCGTCATGGCTTGCTCCTCGATGATACTCGGATCGAACGGCAGAGGACCTCGCGCGCACGAGACCGGCCCGCCGGGAAGCCCGCGCAGGAATACCGATTGTGCGAACGACGTGGGGCCCGTTCGGTTCCGTCGGACGACGTCAACGACCGAAACTTTCTGTGATTTCCATCGTGGGGCAGCACGGTTGAACCGCGGGCCAGGAGGCTCGTGACGGTGGGGCGGCTCGTTTCGACGCAGCCTTGCACGAGCGGCACGCGATGGGGTGGTACGGTGCTGCCGTCACGACATGCCGCCGATTTTCGGCGGCAGGAGACTGGATGAGCCGGGCCGCATCTCTCTGGAGAATACCGGGCGGCCGGAGACACTGAACGACCATGGCCCCATGCTCGTGCCCATTCGCGGCGTCATTATGAACGGGCCGATGTTGCCGGGCCCAGGCGGTGGCGCGGTTGTGTGAGGCCGCGCACGGAGCGATCGCCGCGAGCCGCGGGACAGTGCGGCTCGGTCGCGAATGCCGGCATCTCGCCGGGTCGCCGACGTCGTATCGCAGGAGCCCATCATGACGACGAACGTTGCCGTCCGTCCGTTCACCGACCGTCTCGCCGGGCTGGCGCTCCACGCGCTGGTGTCCGGTCTGCCCATGGCCGTGTCGATCGTGCTGCTGACCCGCCTGGCCGGCTCGGGCTCGTACTCGGACGGCCCGGTCGGACCGATCGTCTTCACGCTCCTGTTCGTGATCTTGTCGGCTGGCTTCGAGGCCTGGGCCGGATCGCGATGGCGATGGCTCTACCCGGTCGGCGTCGGCCGCATCTGCTTCGACCGTGCGCTGTCGCCGTCCGAACGCTTCGAGCGCCTGCACCTCGATCCCACGATCTTTCGCCACACGCTCACCCAGCTCGCGATGGTCTCGCTGCTGGCCCTCGCCGTGCTGACGGTGCGGTGAGGAGCCGAAGGGCGCGCCTCACCGCCGCTTCGGTTTGAAGCCGCCGCGCTGGCCGGGGCGGCCCATGGTGGAGCGCGGGCCGGAGGGCTTGTCGCCCGAGCGCTCGCCGTCGGGCGCGTCGCGGCCGTACGGGATCGACTCGACGCCGGGGCCCATCTCGTCCAGCGTCGGCTTTCGCGGGCGCTTGCTGTCCGGACGATGCACGCCGCGCTCGTGCCACAGCGCGATGCCCATCTCGTCGAGATCGGGCTTGTGCGGACGGGCGCGGGCCGGTCCCGCGGCGGCCCGCGCCTTCGCCAGGCTCACCACCTTGGCGGTCGGATCGTCCGTCACGGCGAGCTCGGTGGCGCGTAGGCGCTTGACCTCGTCGCGCAGGCGCGCGGCCTCCTCGAAGTTCAGGTCGGCGGCGGCCTCGCGCATGCGCACCTCGAGGTCGGCGATGACGGTCTCGAAATTGTGCCCGATGGTCGCCGCGTCCTCGAAGCCGCCGGCGGCCGACAGTCCACCGCCGCGCCCGGTCGCGACCAGCACGTGATCACGTTCGTACGGGCTGTCCAGAATGTCGGCGATGCCCTTCTTGACGCTCTCCGGCGTGATGCCGTTCTCGACGTTGTAGGCCTGCTGCTTCTCGCGGCGCCGATTGGTTTCCGCCATCGCCCGCTCCATCGAGCCGGTGATGTGGTCGGCATAGAGCAGCACCTTGCCGTCGACGTTTCGCGCCGCGCGGCCGATGGTCTGGATCAGCGACGTCTCGCTGCGCAGAAAGCCTTCCTTGTCGGCGTCCAGGATGGCGACCAGGGCGCATTCCGGAATGTCGAGGCCTTCGCGCAACAGATTGATGCCGACCAGCACGTCGAAGGCCCCGAGCCGAAGGTCGCGAATGATCTCGATGCGCTCGATGGTGTCGATGTCGGAGTGCATGTAGCGCACGCGAATGCCCTGCTCGTGCAGGTACTCGGTGAGATCCTCGGCCATCCGCTTGGTCAGCACGGTGACGAGCGCGCGGTAGCCGGCCTGCGCGACGACCCGCACCTCGCCGACCAGGTCGTCGACCTGGGTGCGGGCGGGGCGCACCTCGACGGGCGGATCGATCAGGCCGGTCGGGCGGATCACCTGCTCGGCGAACACGCCGCCGGCCTCGCCGATCTCCCAGCCGCCCGGCGTCGCCGACACCGCGACGGTCTGCGGCCGCATGGCGTCCCACTCCTCGAAGCGCAGCGGCCGGTTGTCCATGCAGGAGGGCAGGCGGAAGCCGTACTCGGCGAGCGTCGCCTTGCGCCGGAAGTCGCCGCGATACATGCCGCCGATCTGCGGCACCGTGACGTGACTCTCGTCGACGAAGACGAGCGCGTTGTCGGGCACGTACTCGAACAGCGTCGGCGGCGGCTCGCCCGGCAGGCGGCCGGTGAGGTAGCGCGAGTAGTTCTCGATGCCGGCGCAGCTCCCGGTCGCCTCCATCATCTCGAGATCGAACAGGGTGCGCTGCTCCAGCCGCTGCGCCTCCAGGAGGCGCCCGGCGTCGGTGAGCTGGCCGAGCCGCCAGCGCAGCTCCTTCTTGATGCCGTCGATGGCCTGGAGAAGAGTCGGGCGCGGCGTCACGTAGTGCGAGTTGGCGTAGATTTTCACGAAGGCCAGCTCGTCGGTCTTGTGGCCGGTGAGGGGATCGAACTCCTCGATGCTCTCCACCTCGTCGCCGAACAGATTGACGCGCCAGGCACGGTCCTCGTAGTGGGCCGGGAAGACGTCGACGGTGTCGCCGCGCACCCGGAAGGTGCCGCGGGAAAAATCGGGCGTGCGCTTGTAATGCAAAGCGACGAGGTCGCCGATCAGCCGGCGCTGGTCGATGCGGTCGCCGCGCTTGAGCGTGAACGTCATGGCCGAGTAGGTCTCGACCGAGCCGATGCCGTAGATGCACGACACCGAGGCGACGATCACGACGTCGTCGCGCTCCAGCAGGGCGCGCGTCGCCGAGTGGCGCATGCGGTCGATCTGGTCGTTGATCGAGGATTCCTTCTCGATATAGGTGTCGGTGCGCGGGACGTAGGCCTCGGGCTGGTAGTAGTCGTAGTAGCTGACGAAGTACTCGACCGCGTTGTCCGGGAAGAAGCTCTTGAACTCGCCGTAGAGCTGCGCCGCCAGCGTCTTGTTGGGGGCCAGGATGATGGCCGGGCGCTGCGTCGCCTCGATCACCTTGGCCATCGTGAAGGTCTTGCCGGAGCCGGTGACGCCGAGCAGCACCTGGGTGCGGTCGTGGCGGCCGATGCCCTCGACCAGGTCGGCGATGGCGGTCGGCTGGTCGCCCTTGGGCTCGAACTCCGACTTCACGACGAGGCGGACGCCGCCCTCGTGATGATCACGGGGGTGGGCGTGTCGGTGGCGGGCGCGCAGTCGCCGGCTCCGGCCCGGATCGGTT
>NZ_NPEX01000169.1:0-7004 GCF_003258865.1 Rhodoplanes roseus
CGGCGCTCGTCCTCGCTCTCGTCGGCTTCGGCGACCTCGACGACGCCCTTGATGGCCAGGATGCCGTCGAGCCGCGGCGGCTCTGCCTCGACGCGGCCGCGCAGCCCCTTGAGGGTCGACAGCACGGCCGACAGCACGGCTTCGTTGACCCGCACCACCGGCTGGGCGCCCGGCCGGTCGACGGTCAGATTGGCGTAGACGGTGCCGCGGGTGAGCGCCTCGGCCGCGCGGGCGCGCGCCGGCGGCTCCACCGCGTCCCAGCCGGGCGGCATCCGCAGCCGCAGGTCGAGCCCCTTGGCATTGACCGACTTGATCTCCCAGGCGAACGAATACGGCCCGCTGGTGCCTTGGCTGCGGGCGAAACCGGTCATGCTGGACAAGGCCATATCGGGTTCTCGCTCCGGGAGAGGCCGGACGGCCCGACCGGGCCGCCATCCGGTCGGCATAGAAGACCGGGCGAGTCCCGACAAGCCGTTCGGCCGCCGGGCTGCCGCCCGATCGACGACGGAGCGGCGACGAAGCAACGGCCAGGACGGCGGGCCAGGACCGTGACGGTCGCGCGGCCGAGCCGCCGCGGCTCAGCGCGCCGGCTGCGTCTGCGGTCGCGGCTCGGAGCGACGGGCCGGCGGCGACGGGCGCGGGGCGGCCGGCGTGGCCGCGGCAGCGGGCGCAGGCGTGGGCGCCGACGGTGCGGCGGGTGCCGAGGCGGTCGCGCCGCCGTCGCGCTGCGCCTGCTCGAGCGCCCGCAGCTTGGTCACCGAGCGCTGGTGCTGGTCGAGCGTCTCCGAGAAGGCGTGCCCCCCGGTCCCGTCGGCGACGAAGTACAGCTCCTTGGTGCGGGCCGGATTGGCCGCCGCCTCGAGCGCGGCGCGGCCCGGATTGGCGATCGGGCCCGGCGGCAGTCCGTCGATCACATAGGTGTTGTAGGGCGTCGGCTGCTCGATCTCGCTGCGCATGATCGGCCGGCCGAGCGTGCCCTTGCCGCCGACCAGGCCGTAGATGATGGTCGGGTCCGACTGCAGCCGCATGCGCTGCTTGAGGCGATTGACGAAGACGGCGGCGACGCGGGTGCGCTCCTCCGGCTTGCCGGTCTCCTTCTCGACGATCGAGGCCAGCGTCAGGAGCTGCTCCGGCGTGCGCAGCGGCAGGTCCGCGCTCCGATGGTCCCACACCTCCTGCAGGACGCGGCGCTGGGCCTGCTGCATGCGCTGGATCACCTGCTCGCGCGGCGTGCCGCGCACCACCCGGTAGGTCTCCGGGAGCAGCGCCCCCTCGCGCGGAATCTCGCGGACATTGCCGGACAGCATGTCGGACTCGAGCAGACGCTGGACCATCTGCTCGGAGGTGAGGCCCTCCGGCATCGTCAGCGAGTGCTGGACCACCTTGCCTTCGACCAGCGTGTTGATCACGTCGCCGAGCGTCGCCTGCTTCTGGAACAGATACTCGCCGGACTTCAGGTCGTCTCGTGCCTTGCGGACGATCACGGCGCCGACGAAGGTCCAGGGCTGATCGATCACGCCCTCGCGCACCAGCTGGTCGGCGATGTCGCGGATGCCGGAGCCGCGCGGGATGTTGACGGTCTTGTCCGCGGCGAGCGGACCGACGTCGTCGAGCCGCTGCTTGCCGATCCACACCGCGCCGCCGACCACCAGCGCGACCAGCACCAGGAACGTGAAGATGGCATTGCCGACGACGACGATCGGATGACGGGCGCGGGCCGAGCGCCGGGTCGGAACGGGGATGCGCTCGGGCTCGAGCGCAGCACGGGGGCTGCGCGGGGCGATCCGCTTCGACTCGGTGGCGGGCGGAGCGCCCGAACCGGGCGGCGTATCCAGATTGCTCATCGTTCAGTCGGCTCCAGGACCGGTGGGACCGTTCGAGAACCCGCGACCTCGGCGAGCCTCCCCGGTGGGGCGTGACGATCGCGTCCGACGATCCGACGGGGCGTGACCGCGGCCGTGCCGCGCCCCGATCGGGTCGCCGTCGGATCGACTAATACCCTTGAGATTGTGGCCAATTTATCGAGCACGCCGGCCTCCGATCGGAACCCGGCGCGGCATGTGACGGCCACCGACGCCGGCGCTCTCGCGAGAGGGCCCCGGTCGTGGCGGCTGCCGGTCCGGGCGGTGGAACCGTCCGGACGATGCTCTACTGGACGGTGCGCCGGAACACGAGCGACGCGTTGGTGCCGCCGAACCCGAACGAGTTCGACAGCGCGACATTGATCTCGCGCCGCTTCGCCTGGTGCGGGACGAGGTCGATCGGCGTGTCGACCGAGGGATTGTCGAGATTGATGGTCGGCGGGGCGATGCCGTCCCGCATGGCCAGGATGGTAAAGATCGCCTCGACGGCGCCGGCGGCGCCGAGCAGATGGCCGACCGAGGACTTGGTCGACGACATCGACACCCGGCCGGCGTCGTTGCCGACGATCCGCTGCACCGCGCCGAGCTCGATCTCGTCGCCCAGCGGGGTCGAGGTGCCGTGCGCGTTGATGTAGTCGATCTCCGAGGCCGAGATGCCGGCCCGCTTGATCGCCATCGACATGCAGCGGAAGGCGCCGTCGCCGTCTTCGGCCGGCGCGGTGATGTGATGGGCGTCGCCGGACAGCCCGTAGCCGATCACCTCGGCGTAGATCTTGGCGCCGCGCGCCTTGGCGTGCTCGAGCTCCTCGAGAATCACGACGCCGGCGCCCTCGCCCATCACGAAACCGTCGCGGTCGCGGTCGTAGGGTCGCGAGGCGCGGGTCGGCTCGTCGTTGAAGCCGGTCGAGAGCGCGCGGCAGGCGGCGAAGCCGGCGAGCGAGATGCGGCAGATCGGCGACTCGGCGCCGCCCGCCACCATCACGTCGGCATCGCCCAGCATCACCAAGCGGGCGGCGTCGCCGATCGCATGCGCGCCGGTCGAGCACGCCGTCACGACGGCATGGTTCGGGCCCTTCAGGCCGTGCGCGATGGAGACGTAGCCGGAGGCCAGATTGATCAGCCGTCCCGGGATGAAGAAGGGCGAGACGCGACGCGGACCGCGCTCCTTCAGCAGCACGGCGGTCTCGGCGATGCCCTCGAGGCCGCCGATCCCGGAGCCGATCATCACGCCGGTGTTGATCTGGTCGTCGCGCGTCGCCGGATGCCAGCCCGAATCGTCGAGCGCCTGCCTGGCCGCCGCCATCGCGTACACGATGAAGTCGTCGACCTTGCGCTGCTCCTTCGGCTCCATCCACAGATCGGGATTCCAGGTGCCGTCGGAGCCATCGCCGCGCGGCAGCGTGCAGGCGATCTTGGCCGGCAGATCCGCGACTTCGAACTTGTCGATCTTGCGGGCACCGCTCTCGCCGGCGAGCAATCGTTTCCACGACGCCTCGACGCCGCATGCCAGCGGCGTCACCATGCCCAATCCCGTGACGACCACGCGCCTCATGTCACATGTCCCGCACCGGCCGGTTCGCCGCGTCCCGCTGCAACCCGTGTCGGGCGGTTCGACCGCGCAACGGTCGCTCGCATCCGACCGCGGCTCTCCGCCGTGGACGGAGTACCAGGCCCGATCTGATCAGGAACCAGTGCGGGCCTTATCGG
Organism: Rhodoplanes roseus; assembly: GCF_003258865.1. GTDB lineage: Bacteria > Pseudomonadota > Alphaproteobacteria > Rhizobiales > Xanthobacteraceae > Rhodoplanes > Rhodoplanes roseus. The sequence continues at coordinate 3,570 of NZ_NPEX01000169.1, forward strand.
CGACGAACAGCAGCGACGTCGGGCGGGGAAGCGCCGCAGGCGCATCGGCCTGCGGCGACGGCGTTCGGCAGTTCAGCTCTTGGCGTTCTTCTCGAGGAATTTGACGGCGTCACCCACCGTCAGGATGGTCTCGGCGGCGTCGTCGGGAATCTCGCAACCGAACTCCTCCTCGAACGCCATCACGAGTTCGACGGTATCGAGGCTGTCGGCGCCCAGATCGTCGATGAAGCTCGCGCCCTCGGTCACCTTGTCGGGCTCGACGCCGAGGTGCTCCACGACGATCTTTTTGACCCGCTCGCCAATATCACTCATTGCTAACCCTCGTGCTTTCGGCATTTGGCCGGGCGCATTGCATCAGCAAATGCGGTCCGGCGGCCTCGATCTTGATGGACGCTGTTGAACGCTCATCCGGCCAAGGGGTACATGCCGTCGCCCCAGCCCCGTCGCACTTCCTCGTCCAGCCCAACGGATCGGTTATCATACTTCATCAGGCTTGACCAGAAGCGCAGGGAGGGCCGCGCGCAATCCTTGTACGGACCGAAAAAACCCTGTCAGATCATTACCATCCCACCATTTACGTGCAGCGTCTGACCGGTCGTGTAGGCGGCCTGATCCGAGGCGAGATAAACCACCGCGGCGGCGATCTCGTCACTGGTTCCGAGGCGCCCCGCGGGGACTCGCGACAATACGGTCTCGCGCTGCTTGTCGTTCAGCACGTCGGTCATCGCCGTGGCGATGAACCCGGGTGCGACGCAGTTCACCGTGATGCCGCGCGAGGCGACCTCCTGGGCCAGCGCCTTGCTCATGCCGATCATGCCGGCCTTGGCGGCGGCGTAGTTGCCCTGCCCCGGATTGCCGCTGACGCCGACCACCGAGGTGATCGAGACGATTCGGCCGAAGCGCCGGCGCATCATGCCTTTCACGGCGGCGCGCGCCAGCACGAAAGCGGCCGTGAGATCGACCGCGATCACGTCGTCCCACTCGGCGTCCTTCATGCGCATGAAGAGGTTGTCGCGCGTCAGCCCGGCATTGTTGACCAGGATGTCGAGCTGGCCCAGCGCCGCCTCGGCGGCCGGGACGAGCGTCTCCACCTCGCTGCGGTCGGCGAGATTGCACGGCAGCACGTGAACCCGGTCACCGAGCGCGGCGGCGAGCGCCTCGAGCTTGTCGGCCTTGGTGCCGGAGATCGCGACCGTCGCACCCTGCTGGTGCAGGGCGCGGGCGATGGCGCCGCCGATGCCGCCGGTCGCGCCGGTGACGAGCGCGGTCTTGCCGCCGAGATCGAACATCACGCGGCGCCCTGGCGCAGCGCGCTGCGAGCCGCCACGAAGGTCGCGACGTCGGCGGGCGAGCCGATCGCCGCGCCGATCGCCCCTTCGGCGATGCGCTTGACCAGCCCGGTCAGCACCTTGCCGGCCCCGACCTCGTAGAAGCTGGTGACCCCGGCCTTCGCCATGAAGGCGACCGATTCGCGCCAGCGCACCGTGCCGGTGACCTGCGCGATCAGCGCCTGGACCAGCGCCGACGGCTCGGTGATCGGGGCCGCCAGGACGTTGGCGACGACCGGGACGACCGGGCGGCGGACCGTGATGGACTGCAGGGCCTCCGCCATCGCGTCGGCGGCGGGCGCCATCAGGGTGCAATGGAAGGGGGCGGACACGGGCAGCAGGGTCGCGCGCTTGGCGCCGCGCCCCTTGGCGATCTCCACGGCGCGCTCGACCGCGGCCTTGTCGCCGGAGACCACCACCTGGCCGCCACCGTTGTCGTTGGCGGCCTGGCAGACGGCGCCCTCGGCGGCCTCGCGGGCGACCTCGGCGGCCGCCTCGAACTCCAGCCCGAGCAGCGCCGCCATGGCGCCGACCCCGACCGGCACGGCCTTCTGCATGGCCCGCCCGCGGGTCCGCACCAGCCGCGCCGTGTCGGCGATCGAGATCGCGCCGGCGGCGGCGAGCGCCGAGTATTCGCCGAGCGAATGGCCGGCGACGAACATGGCGTCACGGGAGAGATCGACGCCGGCCTCCTGCTCGAGCACGCGCAGCGCGGCGAGCGAGACCGTCATCAACGCCGGCTGGGCGTTCTCGGTCAGCATCAGCGTCTCGGCCGGGCCCTCGAAGACGATGCTGGAGAGCTTGTCGCCGAGCGCCTCGTCGACCTCGTCGAACACGGCCCGCGCGACCGGGAAGTTCTCCGCCAGCGCCTTGCCCATGCCGACGGCTTGGCTGCCCTGGCCGGGGAATACGAATGCGACCGCCATGTGTTCCCTCCATCAATCGGGCGCTAAGTCGCTGTGAGGGGCCTTAAAGTCAAGTGGGGCTGACACTTACTACGGCCGGAGCGGCCCTTCCACCAACCGATCGACAGGTTCCCGGCTTGCGTTTCCGGGCGAAAACCGTATAAACGCGCGCTTCGGCTCGGCTCCGGCCGGGGGCTGAACGGACGGCTGTGCGATCCTCACGGGTTGCCCGGCAGGACCTTTCGAGGGTTCGGCGTCCCGTGTTCCCGCCTTCAGAGCTTCCATTCGCGCCTTTCCCGAAGGGCACGAAGGGCTTCGCGTCGGACGAGCCGCCACGAACCAGGAAAGGCATTCCATGCCGTTGTACGAGCATGTCTATCTCGCGCGCCAGGATCTCTCGGCGCAGCAGGTGGAAGAGCTGACGACCCAATACAAGGGCGTCATCGAGGGGCTGGGCGGCTCCGTGTCCAAGGTCGAGTATTGGGGCGTGAAGTCCCTGACCTACCGGATCAACAAGAACCGCAAGGCGCATTTCACCCTCCTGAACGTCGACGCGCCGGCCGCGGCGATTGCCGAGGTCGAGCGTCAGCAGCACATCAACGAGGACGTCCTGCGCGCCATCACGGTGAAGGTGGACGAGCTCGAGGCCGGTCCGTCCGCCATGATGCGCAAGTCCGATCGCGATCGCGACGATCGCGGCGACCGCCGTCCGGGCGACCGGGATCGCGGCGATCGGGACCGGGGCGACCGCGGTGATCGCGGCCCGCGCCGTGACCGCGACGCCCCGCGCGGCCCGCGCGAGGACCGCGTCGAGACCGCCGAAGTCGAAGCCACCGAGGAGTGAGCGCCATGGCCATGCAATCCGCCGGCGGCGCCCGCCGTCCGTTCTTCCGTCGCCGCAAGACCTGCCCGTTCTCCGGCGCCAACGCGCCGAAGATCGACTACAAGGACGTGCGTCTGCTGCAGCGCTACATCTCGGAGCGCGGCAAGATCGTGCCGAGTCGCATCACCGCGGTATCGGCCCGCAAGCAGCGCGAGCTCGCGCGCGCCATCAAGCGCGCCCGCTTCCTCGGCCTGCTGCCCTACGTGATCCGCTGATCGGATCGCACCGGCCGGCGTGAGCCGGTGGGCCGGCGTGAGCCGGCCACGACGACATTCCGGCCCGCTTGCCCTGAGGCATCGCGGGCCGGTTCTCTGGTTGG
>NZ_NPEX01000169.1:7014-13203 GCF_003258865.1 Rhodoplanes roseus
GCCTAAGGCGCACGACGCTGATCCGCCTCTAACCGCTCCACGAGCGGGACAGCGAGACGATGATCCAGTTCATCCTGGTCGGCCTCGGGGCCGGCGCCGTAGCAGCCCTGACATTCGCCGCGCTCGCCGCCGGCTCGACCCTGTCGATGCTGCTGTTCTATCTGGCGCCGCTGCCCGTGATGATCGCGGCACTGGGCTGGAGCCATTGGGCCGGCCTGCTCGCCGCCCTGGTCGGCACCGCCGCCCTGGCGATGTGGTTCGGCTCCCTGTTCTTCCTCGTCTTCCTGCTCGGCCTCGCGCTGCCCGGCTGGTGGCTGTCCTATCTGGCGCTGCTGGCGCGGCCGTCCGGCGATCCCGCCGCCCCGACGCTCGACTGGTATCCGACCGGCCGCATCGTGCTGTGGGCCGCCGTGCTCGGCGCGCTCGCCGTGGCGCTGGCGCTGCCGACCTTCGGCAGCGACGTCGATGCGATTCGCGACACGCTGCGCGACGGCTTCGCCCGCGTGTTCCGCCAGCGGCCCGACGCCGGCCTGCCGTCCGGCACCGGAGTGCCGGGCGCGACGGACCCGGAGCCGCTGTTCGAGCTCCTGGCCATCGCCCTGCCGCCCGCCGCCGCCTCGCTGATGACCGTGACGCTGCTGCTCAACCTGTGGCTCGCGGCCAAGGCCGTCAGTGTCTCGGGCCGGCTGCCGCGGCCCTGGCCGGCGCTCGCCGAGATCTCGTTTCCGCTGGTCTCGGCCGTGGCCTTCGCGGCCGCCATCGCCGCCTCGCTGCTCCCCGGGCTCGCCGGCCTCCTCTCCGGCATGGTCGCCGCGAGCCTCTCGGTCGCCTTCACGGCGCTCGGCCTCACCGTGATCCATGCGCTGACACGCCGGCTGAAGAGCCGCGGGCTGGTGCTCTCCACCCTCTACGCCGCCGTCCTTCTGTTCGGCTGGCCGCTGTTCGTCGTCATGCTGGTGGGCCTCGCCGATACGGCGGTCGGCCTGCGGACACGCTTCGGCGGCCCCCCGACTCCCGCGGGCCCCAAAGGCCCTCCGGGGCCGTCGGGCGGCGGCGCGGTCTGATCCCGAATGTTCCCCTGTTTCCACGAAGGAGAAACGACATGGAAGTGATTCTGCTGGAACGCGTCGGCAAGCACGGACAGATGGGCGACATCGTGCGTGTGCGCGATGGGTTCGCCCGCAACTTCCTGCTGCCCCAGGGCCGGGCGCTGCGCGCCACCAAGGCCAACCGCGAGAAGTTCGAGGGCATGAAGGCCCAGCTCGAGGTGCGCAACCTGGAGCGCAAGGCCGAGGCCGAGCAGATCGGCGCCAAGCTGGAAGGCAAGAGCTTCGTGGTGCTGCGTCAGGCCTCCGACACCGGCCAGCTCTACGGCTCGGTGACGACCCGCGACATCGCCGGCCTGATCGAGGCGGGCGGCTTCACGGTGGACCGCAGCCAGGTCGCCATCAACGCCCCGATCAAGACGATCGGCCAGCACAAGGTTCCGATCGTGCTGCATCCGGAGCTCGAGGTGGCGGTGTCGGTCATCGTCGCCCGCAACGCCGAGGAGGCCGATCGCATCGCGCGCGGCGAGGACGTCACGGCGCGGCGCGAGGATCGCGAGGTCGCCGAGGCGGCGGCCGAGGAGTTCTTCGAGAATCCGGAAGCCGGCCAGGCCGGCCAGGAGGAGGAGTGATCGGCTCCGGCTCCGAGCCCGGCTCGGTGTCACGCCGATTCTGAAAGCGCGAACGGCCGGGCCCCTGCCCGGCCGTTTTGCGTGAGTGGCGGACCGGCGGCGCGAGGCGACCGCGGCGGAGCTACTCGGGCGTCTTGTCCTTCGCCGCGTGCTCGCCGTACACGGCGTCCGGATCGAACACCTTCTCGGCCTTCTTGAACTGCAGCACCAGCATGTGGCCGGCGGGCTCGCGCAGCGACACCGAGCGGTAGAAGCACGACGCGCGGCCGGTGTGGCAGACGCCGGGTCCGGCCTGCTCGACACGCAGCAGCAGCGCGTCCTGGTCGCAGTCGATCTTCATCTCGATGATGCGCAGGATGTGGCCGGAGGTCTCGCCCTTCTTCCACAGCTTGCCGCGCGAGCGGCTGTAGAACCACGCCTCGCAGGTCTCGATCGAGCGCGCCAGCGCGTCGTCGTTCATCCAGGCGAGCATCAGCACGTCACCCGACCACGCGTCGGCGACGATCGCCGGGATCAGCCCGTCGGCGTCGAACTTCGGGGCGAAGACGCGCCCCTCCTCGATCTGCTCGGTGGTGCCGCGCGGCGCGAACACGGTCTTCATGATACGCAAGTTCCGACGGGGACGACTTTCACAGCCGACGACTCCGAACGCCGGTCCCCTGCCCCGCGGCGCCGGTCGGACGCGTGCTCAGCCGATCCCGTTGCGGACCAGGCTGACGAACCGGAACTGCTCCTTCGGATCGTCGCGGAACACGCCCGTGAACTGCGTCGTGATGGTGCGGCTGCCGACCTTCTGGACGCCGCGCATCGACATGCAGCTGTGCTCCGCCTCCAGCATCACGGCGACGCCGCGCGGCTTGAGCACCGTGTCGATCTCGGTGACGATCTGCGAGGAGAGGCGCTCCTGCGTCTGCAGACGGCGGGCGAAGATGTCGATCAGCCGGGCGATCTTGGACAGCCCGACGACGCGCTCGACCGGCAGGTAGCCCACATGGGCCTTGCCGACGAACGGCATCATGTGATGCTCGCAATGCGAATTGAACGGGATGTCGCGCACCAGCACGATGTCGTCGTAGGTGCCGATCTCCGAGAAGGTCCGGTCGAGCACGTCGGCGGGGTTTTCGTGATAGCCGCCGAACAGCTCCTCGTAGGCCGAGACGACACGGCGAGGCGTGTCGAGCAGGCCCTCGCGGTCCGGATCGTCGCCCAGATAGCCGATCAGCACCCGCACGGCCGCCTCGGCCTCGGCGCGCGACGGACGCACCAGCGTCGAGGGCGCAGTCGTCTCTGCCGCCTCCGACGGCCGCGCGGCGGGGGTCAGCGTCTTGATGACATGGTCCATCGCGAGCGACGTCTCCGTTCGGCGGCACCCGGGAGGTACCGTACCGGTCCAACGACCGCACGTCGCACGCGGCACGGGCGGCCCGGAGGGCAATGCCGCGCAACGAGGGGACGGGCGAACTCCCGGCGCCGCGCTCCGGAGAGACCCGGACGTCGCCGAAGGTGAACTGCCCGATCCATGTGGGAGCGGGCAGGCCCCGACGCAAGCGCCTCTCGCCTGCCCGGGGCGGCATCCTATATGAGGGGATATAGTCGGCGCCAGAGGTCGAGGCAAATCGCCCCCAGCCGCCCCCAGAACCCGTGCAAGCCATGCTCAACGACGTCTACAACCGCAGGATCCTCGAGCTCGCGGGCAACATTCCGCGACTCGGTCGCCTGGACGCGCCGGACGCCAGCGCGACCGCCCATTCCCGGCTGTGCGGCTCGACCGTGACGGTCGATCTCAAGGTCGACGGCGACCGGGTGGTCGACTTCGGCCATGTGGTGAAGGCCTGTGCGCTCGGGCAGGCCTCGTCGTCGATCATGGCCAGCCATGTCGTCGGCGCCACCGCCGGGGAGCTGCGCGAGCTGCGCGAGGCGGTGCGAAAGATGCTCAAGGACAACGGCCCGGCGCCGGACGGCCGCTGGGCCGACATCGCGGTGCTGGAACCGGTGCGCGATTTCAAGGCGCGCCACGCCTCGACGCTGCTCACATTCGATGCAGTCGTCTCGGCGCTGGACCAGATCGAGGCGGCACGGACGGCCGGCACGCCCTGAGCGCCGGCGCGCGTGAACGCCGGACCTGCCTGCCGGGCCAGCCCGGTCAGCGCGCCGTCGCCTCCAGGCGGGCATGGGCCCCGGGCTTGCCGCGCGAGCGGTCGCAGGCGGTCTCGAGCTGGCCGAGCGCCTTGCCGATTCCGGCATTGCCGATGCGGATCGAGGTCGCCGGCTCGCCGCCCGCCGCCGTCTGCACCGAGATCGAGCGCGTCGCCATGGCCGCATACGCCCGCACCAGCGGGGCCGGAACCGTCGCCACGGCGATGCTCTCCACTTGGCGCCCGTCGCTGCGCGAGGACAGAATCTGGAACTTCAGGTCGGTCTGCTCGATCCACAGGCGGACCTGGTCGAGGGCCGCCGGCTCGGTCGCGCGGCCGGTCTCCTGGCGCCGCTCCACATAGGTCAGCGCATAGGTGCCGGGCGCGTCGCCGCAGCCGAAGCTGAGGTCGAAGCTGCCTATCCGCTCGCCTTCGACGGTCAGCGGATGGCGGCGCACCAGCATGAGGCCGCTGCCGCCCTCCACGGCCGCCCAGCCGCGCTCGCCCTGCGCCGCGTTCCGCTCGATCGCGGCGGCGACCGGCGTGACCGCCGCCGATGTCTGCAGCCCCGCCACCGGCGCGGCCTCGCGGTCGAGCCCGGTCCGCCGCAGCTCGTCGCGGGTGAGCATCCGCATCGGCTCCCACGGCGGGATCCGCAACGCGATCTCGATCAGCTCGGCGCCGCCGCCGAGATTGCCGGTCATCTCCGCCGTGTAGCGGACGATGTGGCCGATGTCGCGCTGCACCAGCACGAGATCCTCGGCCGAATAGGAGGCGGCCACGGCGTCGTCGCGGCGATCGCCGAGCCAGATCTGGTGAACCAGCACCCGCGAGCGGGCCGGCACGTCGCGTCCGACGCCGCCCAGCAGCACGAAGGCGCACATGGATTCACAGTTCGCCGGGGCGATCGACGCGGTTTTTCCGAGACCGCCGGAACGATCCGCCCGGCCCACCGTTGTGTCGAAGCCGAGCCGGCGGATCGAGCGGCCGAGCGCCAGCGCGCCCAGCACCGAGCCGCCGTCCGAGTCGAGCACGACCTTGGCGTCGCGAACGGTCCGATCGCTGGCGAAGGCCTCGAAGCGGCGCGGCGTGTCGGGCGTGATCATGCCCGAGGCGAACACCAGGGGACGGCAGTCGGTCGCGCAGGTCGCGGCCGGTTCCTGCAGCACGAACTGCATCGGCAGGACGCGGGGGTTGGCCGGAAGCTCGGGCGTGCCGGCGACCACCGGCACGGCACAAACGGCAAGGACGAGCCCGCCGACCCAGGAACGTTTCATCGTGGTTCCCCGTGCTGTTTCAGCAACGCTTCTTCTCGTGACCCGATTTTTTTCTTGTACTTGCTGCCTTATTTCTCCTGCAATCTGGCCACATCACGCGACTTTACGGCAACTGTGATCTTACGTACGCACTCGACCGTCGCAAGCGGCCCTTTTGCGGCACTGCGCCGGCGGCATTTCTGCACGCTCGGTACGAAATTACTTTCGCCCGTCGTCCCGTTGCTTCGCGGCACGTGTTTGCACCGGCGCTTTCGAAAGTTTACTTAGCAAGGACGATGCCAGACAAGAGGTCTATCGACACCGTTGCACGGATCCCGCGGCTTTTGGCGCGCGGTGTGATCCGGTTGTATCAGCTGACCGTCTCGCCGTTCCTGGGCTCCGACTGCCGCCATGTGCCGACCTGCTCGGCCTATGGGGACGAGGCGATCGGGCGATTCGGCCTGTGGGCCGGCGGCTGGATCACGTTGGCGCGGTTCTGCCGCTGCCACCCGTTCGGCACGCGCGGGCTGGACTTCGTGCCGGCGGCAGTGCCGGCCCGGGCACGCTGGTGGCTGCCGTGGCGCTATGGCCGCTGGCGCGGCACCCTCGCCGAGCCGCCGGTCGCCGACGAGGACGCGCCGCCTCAGCGCGCCGCGCGGGAGAGTGATTCGATTCGCCGGCCGGCGTCCGCCGATCCTAGCTCGGCCGCGCGCTGATACCACTGGCGGGCCTGTACCGGGTCGCCGACCGCCCCGACCACCTCGAGCTGCTTGAGCGCCGCCGGATCGAAGGTCGAGCCGAGCAGCAGCGCCGCCTGCGCGTCGCCAGCCTCGGCGGCACGCCGCAGCAGCAGCCGGGCCGCGGCGAGGTCGCCGCGCACCAAAAAGGCCTTGCCGCGGTCGAGCAGGATCGCGACCTCCTCCGGGTCGACGGCGGGCGCCACCGGCTCCGCGCGGGCGGGCGCCGAGGTGGTACCGCGCAGGCCCGGCGTGGACGCGGCGCTCGCGGTCGAGACGAGCGTGGCCACGGCGGCGTCGGCGCCGACCGGCGTGATGGTCGCGCCGCCCCATTCGATGCGGACCGTGCCGCGGTCGCCGACCGAGTCGTCGGCGAGCCGCAG
>NZ_NPEX01000170.1 GCF_003258865.1 Rhodoplanes roseus
GCGGTGAGGGAGGGCGCGCGACACCACCGGCTCTCGTCATGGCCGGGCTTGTCCCGGCCATCCACGCCTGCGGTGCCGCACCGCTGAAAGACGTGGATGCCCGCGACGAGCGCGGGCATGACGGTGGGAGAGGGTGCCGCGCGGTCGTGCCTCTCCGGCGCTCGCTACCGCGCCCGCTCCGAGGTCACCGAGAGCTTGGAGATCGCCGTGTCGGTGTAGCGGGTGCCGCGATAGGTGCGGTCGATGACGAGCTGCACCCAGTGTGCCTTGACCGGGCGGTCGAACGTGACGGTCTGCGGGCCGAGGCGGTCCTGCAGCGTGACGGTGCGGGTCTCGCCGGTCGAGAAGACGACGCGCAGCGTCTGCACCCGGCCGTTCTTGACGTAGAGATCCGTGCTCTTCTCGTAGCCGTTGTTGACGACCACGCCGCGCACCAGCCGCTCGGCGTCGAACGCCACCGTCACCCACTCGCCGGTGCCGTCGCCGCTCGCGCCTTCCACCCAGGCGGCGCCCGGATCGCCGAACAGGTTGCGGACCCCGTAGGTGCTGCCGAGCTGCGGCTCCAGCACCGAGCTGGCGCAGTAGAGATCGCTGCCGGCCGGTGCCGCGCGGCTGGCGCAGTTTTCCCGCGGCGCACGGGGGCGGGGCGGGACGCCGCCGCCCGGCTCGAGCGCCGACAGCTTGCTGCGGGGATCGTCGCCGGGCCGGCCGGCGCGGGCCTCGATCTCGAGGATGCGGAGATGGGCCAGCGCCACGAAGGTGCCGGCCGGGAAGGCCGTCACATAGCTCCTGAGCTGGGCGACGTCGCCCGTGTCCTTGACCGAGTTCCAGTAGGCGATATCGGCGTCCTGGGCGCGGTCGGCGGCGGTCGGCGACGCCGTCACGGGCGGCCCGGCGACCGGCGGCGTCACCGGTGGCGCGACGGCCGCGGAGGAGGGCGCCGCTCCACTGCCCGGCACCAGCACGACGTCGCCGATCAGCGAGGAGTGGTCCCACGGGACCTGCTTCTGGCGGGTCGAGGCGACCACGTCGGAGCGGATCCGCCGCATCAGCACGGCGACGTCGAGGCCGGGCGTCGGCAGATGTTTCAACAGCGCCGTCGTGAACGGGCTGTTGCGCCCGTCGCCGTCGAGCGCGACGTTGTCGGGCTGGGTGGCGTAGGCGATCATCGTCCCGACCGCGCTGTGGATCGAGGCGAGGCCGGTGCCGACCGAGGCGGAGCGGGTGCCGAGCGAGCGCGCCAGCGAGCGGGCCAGCGGGTTGTCGCGACAGGCGTCGAGGAAGACCAGATTGACGCGCGGCTCCGCCTCCATCTGGCCCAGCACCTGGCCGACATCGATGGTCTCGAAGGAGAGGTCGCCGGGACGCTCCAGCTTGGCGTCGACCGGCACCAGATAGTTCTTGCCCGCCACCTGCAGGCCGTGGCCCGCATAGAAGAACAGCGCCACCGAGGCGCCGTCGAGGGCGCGGCCGAAGGCGCGGATCTGGTCCTCCAGGCCGCGCTTGTCGAGATCGCGGCCCTCGATCACGGTGAAGCCGATGCGCCGCAGCGCCGCCGCGACGTCGGCCGCGTCGTTGGGCGGATTGGCGAGCGGGGTGGCGTTGCGATAGGCGCCGTTGCCGACCACCAGCGCGACGCGCTCCTGCGCGCCGGCCGCCGTCGGCAGCGACACCGCGAGCGCCAGAAGCACGACCAGACGAGCGAATTGCGTGAGGAGACGGGATCGCATGGACTATCCCCGGACCGGAGCGGCGGACAGGATAGCGCATCCCGGCGCGGCGCGAAGCCCGGCTCGGCGGAGGCCGGCAGGGTTGACGAGCCGTCATCGGACCGGGGAGAAAGTGCCTGCAAAAAAGCGATAAACTCGTCGCTGTTCCGGACGTGTCTCCGTAAGGGAGTCGCAAGCCGGGCGGGCTAGAACCGCCGTCATGAGGTTCTGGAATTCCTTTCGGTCGGGGTGGAGCGGCGTCTGCTCTTCCACGACCGTTCGATGCCTGTTCCAGCCGGCGACCGCGCTCGGTGCGCTCACCATCGCGCTGTTGTGGATCGGCATCGGCTATCAGCTCGGCCTGGAGCGGGAGAAGCTGCAGGCGCTGGCGTTCCAGGACACCCGCAACCTCGCCCGGGTCGTAGAGGAGCACGTGGTCCGCTCGATCCAGGCGCCGGACCACATCCTGCGGCTCGCCCGGGCCGGGATCGCGAGCGACCCCGCCGGCTTCGACCTGCATGCCTTCGCCCGGATCGCCGTGCCGGAGGGTGGCGTCGCCCTTCAGCTCTCGCTGATCGGCCCCGACGGGTTCCTGCGGATGAGCAGCCAGGGGCCGGTGACGCCCCCGCTGGATCTCTCCGACCGTCGCCATTTCCAGGTGCACCGCGACCGCGACGGCGACGTCCCCGACATCAGCCCGCCGGTGCTCGGGCGGGTCTCGGGCCGGTGGTCGATCCAGCTCTCGCGCTCGGTGCGGACCGCGGGCGGCACCTTCCTGGGCGTCCTGGTGGCGTCGCTCGACGCCGGCTATTTTCAGGAGTTCTATCGCTCGATCGACGTCGGTCCCGGCGGCTCCATCGTGCTGGTCGGCACCGACGGAATCGTGCGGGCCGGCTCCGGCACCGGGGCGCTGCTGGCCGGGCGCTCGGTCGCGTCGTGGCCGTCGCTACACCAGAGCGCCACGGTGCCGCAGGGCTCGGTGATCGCGCCGGGCCCGATCGACGGCAGGATGCGGTTCGTGTCCTACCGCGCCGTCACCGGCCTGCCGCTGGTGGTCTACGCCTCGGTCGCGGCGGCCGACGCCTTCGCCGACAACGCCCGCTACGCCAAGCTCTACGCCGCGGTCGCCGCCGGGCTGACGCTGATCATCCTGATCGCCGTGGCCTTCGCGGTCCGTCAGCGCCTGACGCTGGCGCGCACCAGCGCGGCCCTGATGGAGAGCGAGGCGGTGGCGCGGCGCACCTCCCGGGAGCTCGCCGCGACGCTCGACAACATCTCCCAGGGCATCCTGATGGTCGACCGCGACGGCCGCGTCGTGGTGGTGAACGGCCGCGCCGCCCAGATGCTCGGCGTGCCGGAGGCGACGCTCGCCGAGCGACCGAGCTTCCGCGACGTGGTCGCCGAGATGCGGCGCCTCGGCGAGTTCGGGGCGCGGTGCGAGCTCGTCAACACGGACCTGTCGGAGTACTCGCATTTTCCGCTGCCGCACGACGCCGTGCCGGCCGTGTTCGAGCGCACCCGGCCGACCGGCCAGACCATCGAGGTGAGCTGCGTGCCGACGCCGGACGGCGGCATGGTGCGCACCTACACGGACATCACCGAGCGGCGCGCCAGCGAGCGGCGCATCGCCTACATGGCGCTGCACGATCCGCTCACCGGCCTCGCCAACCGCACGCTGTTCCGCTCCAAGCTGGAGCATGCGCTCGATCGCCAGCGCAGCCGCGGCGAGCCCTTCGCGGTGATCAGCGTCGACCTCGACCGCTTCAAGCAGGTCAACGACTTCCACGGCCATCCGGCCGGCGACGAGCTGTTGCGGCGGGTCGCCCACCGGTTGCGCGACTGCCTGGGCGAGGGCGACGTCGCGGCCCGGCTCGGGGGAGACGAGTTCGCCGTGCTGGCGTTGCGGGCGCGCGACGGCGAGACCTGCGATGCGCTGGTCCGGCGCATGCTCGAGGCGGTGACCTCGGAGTATCGGATCGACGGGCAGACGGTCGAGATCGGCGCCAGCCTCGGCGTCGCCCTGGCGCCCGAGGACGGCGACGGCATCGAGGCCCTGCTGCACGCCGCCGACCAGGCGATGTACCGGGTCAAGGCGCAGGGCCGCAACGGCGTCTGCTGGGCCGGCCACGCCCCGCGCTTCACCGGAACGCCCCGCCGCGACCGTATCGACGCGGCGTGAGGTGTCTGCCGCCGGCGCGTTCCGCGGGATCGCGATCGCGCGTCGGAATCACTCCGCCAGGGCCTGCTCCAGGTCGGCGATGATGTCGGCTGCGTCCTCGATGCCGATCGACAGGCGGACGACGTCCGGGCCGGCGCCGGCCTGCACCTTCTGGGCGTCGGAGAGCTGGCGGTGCGTGGTCGAGGCCGGGTGGATGATCAGCGAGCGGGTGTCGCCGATATTGGCGAGGTGCGAGAACAGCTTCACGTTCGACACCAGCTTCACGCCTTCGTCGTAGCCGCCCTTCAGCCCGAACGTGAACACCGCGCCGGCGCCCTTGGGCACGTATGTCTTCGCCAGGTTGTGATAGCGGTCGCCGGGCAGGCCCGGATAGCTCACCCAGTCGACGCGCGGATGCCGCGACAGCCATTCGGCGACCGTCAGGGCGTTGTCGCAGTGGCGCTGCATGCGCAGCGGCAGCGTCTCGATGCCGGTGAGGATCAGGAAGGCGTTGAACGGCGAGAGCGCCGGACCGAGGTCGCGCAGGCCCAGCACCCGGCAGGCGATGGCGAAGGCGAAGTTGCCGAAGGTCTCGTGCAGGACGATGCCGTTGTACTCGGGCCGCGGCTCGCACAGCATCGGATAGCGGCGCTCGCGCGACCAGTTGAAGCTGCCGCCGTCGACGATGATGCCGCCGATCGAGTTGCCGTGGCCGCCGAGGAACTTGGTCAGCGAGTGCACGACGATGTCGGCGCCGTGCTCGATCGGCCGGCACAGATAGGGCGTGGCCAGCGTGTTGTCGACGATCAGCGGCACGCCGGCGCGGCGGGCGATCTGGGCGATGGCGGCGATGTCGGTGATCACCCCGCCCGGATTGGCGATCGACTCGACGAAGATCGCCTTGGTCTTCGGCGACACGGCGCGCTCGAAGCTCGCGAGGTCGTCCGGGTCGGCCCACACCACGTTCCAGCCGAAGTTCTTGAACGAGTGGTTGAACTGGTTGATCGAGCCGCCATAGAGCTTCTTCGAGGCGACGAACTCGTCGCCCGGGGTCATCAGCGCGTGCATCACCAGCATCTGGGCGGCGTGGCCCGAGGCGACCGCGAGCGCCGCGGTGCCGCCCTCCAGGGCGGCGACGCGCTCCTCCAGCACGGCGTTCGTCGGATTGGTGATCCGCGTGTAGATGTTGCCGAAGGCCTGCAGGCCGAACAGCGAGGCCGCGTGGTCGACGCTGTCGAACACGTAGGAGGTGGTCTGGTAGATCGGCGTCGCCCGTGCCCCGGTGGTCGGGTCGGGCTGGGCGCCGGCGTGGATGGCGAGCGTGGAAAAGCCGGGCTGGCGGTCGGTCATGGGTGCTCCGTGAGGCCAGATGGCGGAAAATCGCTCCGCCCGGTGTAGCCCACCGTCGGGGGGCGTCAAGGCGCCCCGACGCACCTCACCAGGTGACGCGCAAGGTTCCGGTGCCGGCGAGGGTGCGGCTGGTCTCGCCGAGCTCGCCGTCGACCTTGGCGATCACGGCCATGCCCGGGCCGATGCGCCACTCGGCGGCGGCCGAGACGAGGGCGAGGTCGGCGTCGGCGGTCGCCCCGGTGACGACGAAGCTGCCGCCCGGCAAGGCCTGGAAGGTCGGCGTCAGGCTGCGGTCGGTCTTGAAGTCGTGCGCCCAGGCGGCCCGGCCGCGAAGAATCAGCTCGCCCGAGCCGGTGAGGAAGCGCGTGTCGGCCCAGGCGCCGAGCTCGCTGCGCGGCACCGTCACGGTCTCGTCCGCATAGGACAGGGCGAAGTTGCCGGCCCCGAAGGTCGCAGTCTCCGAGAAGCCCGGCATGCGCAGCGCCTGGACCTGGCCGGCCGCGTAGGGGGTGAAGCCGAGCGTCGGGCCGCCGAAGCGCCAGCCGGTCTCCAGCCGCGCCGCGAACACTTGCGGATGGAAGCGCCCCTCCAGCGTCTCCGGGCCAGCGATGGTGACGCTGCGGGTCGTGGTGGCATCGTGCCAGGCATAGGCCAGGGCCGCCGAGACGAAGCCGGGGCCGTAGCGGTGCGAGCCGTAGAGGCCGGCCTGGAAGACGTCGGAGCTGCCGCTCCCGAGGCCGCCGGTCGCCCACTTCGTCTCACCGCCGGCGAGGGCGAAGCCGAGCAGCGTCCCGGTGGACAGGCGATAGTCGGCGCCGGCCGCGATGCCCCAGGCGCGGCTGTCGAGATCGTGGCTCCCGACCGCGGCATTGCCGTCGACGGTCGAGCGCCCGCCATAGGCGGCGCCCCAGACGGTCCAGCGCGGCGCGTCGGCCTGGGCCGGCGGCGCCTTGGTGTAGAGGCCCGGCATCGCCCGGGCGTAGGCGCGCGCCGCCTCCGACGGCATGCCGGACGGCTCGCCCGCCGCGGCCGGCCACGAACGGATCGAGCATCAGGCCCAGGAACGAGTTCGTCGACTGCAGCGCCGCCGTCTGGGCGCCGGTCGCCGGCTCGCCCGAGAGCTGCGTCAGGGCGGCACCCAGCGGTGCGCCGCTCAGGCCGAAGACGGTCGCGAAGGCGGGCGGCAGGGCTCCGCCGCCGTTGAAATACGCGTTGAGCGCGCCGGCGACGGCTTGCGGGTTGGCGGCGAGCCCCTGGCCGGCGCCGAGCACCGCGGTGAGGTTCAGCAGCACGTCGGTCGTGGTGTAGCTCAGGCTGGAGACGAAGCCGGCCGGCAGGGCGGTGGTCGACAGGCTCGTGAAGGTGGTGCCGCCGAGGCCGCCGCCGGCGGACAGGATCACGTAGTTGCGGGCGATGTAGGTGCCGGCCTGGAACAGCGCCGACACGCTGCCGGCGAGCGTCGCCGTGCCCGTGACAGTGGTGAGGTCGGCCGACGCCGGCGAGACGTCGACCCGGTAGGTGCTGCCGGCGACGAAGCTCAGATTGCCGGCGACCGTGAGCGTGCCGATCGCGGTGCCGGTGCCGGGCGACAGCGTGCCGCTGATGGTGGCGCTCGGCAGCGCGCCGGTGCCGCCGACCAGCGTGCCGGCATCGACGACGAGCCCGCTGGAGGCGGCGATCGAGCCGTCGATGATCAGCGACCCGCCCGAGACCGTCGTCGCGCCCGTGTAGGTGCTGTTGCCCGACAGCGTCAGCGTGCCGGTGCCGATCTTGGTCAGGCCGCCGGCAAGGCTGCCGCTGCCCGGCTGATTGCCGAGGTTCTGGATCACGCCGGAGAACGTGGTGGTGAGATCGTTGGCGCCGACCGTGAGGATCTTGCCGCCGATCCCGACCAGACCGGCGCCTTCGAGCGAGCCGATCGTCACGCCGGCATTCGAGGCGGTGATGTCCAGCAGGCCGCCGGCATTGACGATCTGCCGCGAGGTGCCGCCGCTGGCGCTGCCGCTGAAGATCGTGCCGGCGCCGTCCAGCACGCCGCCGGGGGCGCCCGAATTCGTGGTGATGGTGGCGCTGCCGGCGGTCGAGGCGTTGCGGAATTGCAGAAGCCCGCTGCCGTTGTTGGTGATCTGGGCGCTCGCCGCGGTCGACGTGTCGGCGAAGTCGACCAGCCCGGTGTTGGTGAGGGTCGCCGTGCCGGCGCTGCCGGAATTCTGGAACGCGGTGGTGCCGCCGTTGAGGACCGTCGCGCTGCCGACCGTCGCGGTCAGCCCGGCTGTCGTGCCGACCACGAGTCCGGCGCCGACGCTGGTGGTGATCGTGCCGGTCCCGAGCGAGCCGTTGGCGAGGGCGAGAGTGCTGCCGCTGCCCACCGTCGCGTCGCCCGGCAAGGTGACGGAATGGGTGGTGTCGCCGAGCACCAGCTTTCCTGCCGAGACGGTGGTGAGGCCGGTGTAGGAGAGCGCGCCGGTGAGCGTCGTGGTGCCGGAGCCGAGCTGCTGCAGCGTGCCGCTGCCGCTGATCGCGTTGGCGACGGAGAGGGCGCCGGACGCGTTGAAGACCAGCGCGGCGTTGTCGACGACGGCGCCGGTCCCCAGCGTGCCGCCGCTCCCGATCTCGAGCGTGCCGGCGTCGATCGTGGTGCCGCCCGAATAGGTGTTGGTGCCGGTGAGAGTGACGGACTTTCCCGCGTCGGTGTCGACGATCAGGGCGCCGCTTCCGGAAAAGACGTTGGCATAGGAGGCGCTGCCGGTGGCTCCGCCGGCGGTCGTCTGCAAGAGCGTCAGGCTGCCCGTGATGCCGATGCCGCCGGTCAGCGTGCCGCCGTTGCTGGTGAGAAAATTCGTGCCGCCCGTGAGCGTGATGGCGTCGGCGCGCGCTCCCAAGCCGTTGAAGGCCAGCCCGCCGGAGATCGTGCCGCTGTTGACGATGGTCAGGTCGGCGCCGACGATCCCGACGCCGCCGAGACCACCTTGGCCGTTGCCGCCACCATTTCCCCCGGATAAGCCGCTAGAGCCCCCCTGACCGCCCGCGATCGTGCCGGAATTGACGATCGTCGCGGCCCCGGTCGCCAGAAGACCGACGCCGCCGTCCCCGCCGCTGCCACCGAAGCCGCTCACGAAGGCACCGGTGCCACCCGCGCCGCCGTTACCGCCCGCGCCGCCCAGGATGGTGGCGGTGTTGCTGATCGTGCCGGTGCCGGTGACGATGACGCCGTATCCGCCGGCGCCGCCGCCGCCGCCGCCGGCGCCGATGTTGCCGCCGCTGCCGCCCCTTCCGCCATTGCCGCCGGTCTGGCCCGTCACGTCCGAGGTGATGGAGGAAGGTGCAGCCACCGTGGCGCCGTTGGCACCGCCGGCACCGCCACCGCCGCCGCTCGGAAACGTGTCGTCGACGCCGTCCAAGCCGTCTTGGCCGGGTGTCGTCCCGCCGGAGCGGCCCGGCAAGTTTTGCGTCTGTCCACTCGAGCCGCCGGCGCCCCCGCCAGCCGCGCCACCGCCTCCGCCGCCGCTGCCGGCGGAGGAGATCGGACCGCCCCCTCCGTCGGACCCGGCCGCGCCACTGAATCCCGTGCCGCCGCTGCCGCCGGGCAAATTGACGTTGCCGGATCGGCCGCCGGCGCCGCCATCGGCCAGGACAGGTTCGGCCGTGAGCACCGCGAAGACGCCGGCCAGCGCCGTGCCGGCCAGAAGGATGGATCGTCGGCGGCCGCGGCCCGGCTGCCCGTTGCGCGGGCCGAAGGGCCGCGCAGCAGAGCCGCCGGCCGTGACTCCTGCGCGTGCGGCCATTCTCGCCCCCTCGGGTTAGCTCGGATCAATCCAGAGTTACGGTACAAACGTGCTGTTTATGGTCAAGAATGCCGGACGCGGCCGTCAGTCGGCCCAGCGCGCGTTTACGGCCCGGAAATATTTCGACAATTTCAGTTGCATTCAGAATTGGACTTGATTGCCAGATACGGAGATTTCTGGCCTGTGTCGCGCCGGTAACATCGGCCGAACAGCCAAGCGGGCCCGGGCCGCGGCGATACGGCTGGCGGAGAGGGACACAGGCCGCCGCCCGCCTCACCAGGAGACGCGGAGCGTGCCGGTGCCGGCGAGGGTGCGGCTGGTGTCGCCGAGCTCGCCGTCGACCTTGGCGATGACGGCGACGCCGGACGCGATGCGCCACTCGGCGGCGGCCGAGACGAGGGCGAGGTTGGCGTCGGCCGTCGCCCCCGTCACGACGAAGCTGGCGCCGGGCAGCGCCTGGAAGGTCGGCGTCAGGCTGCGGTCGGTCTTGAAGTCGTGCGCCCAGGCGGCGCGGGCGCGCAGGATCAGCTCGCCCTCGGCGAAAAAGAAGCGCGTGTCGGCCCAGGCGCCGATCTCGCTGCGCGGCGCCGTGACGGTCTCCTGGGCATAGGCGAGGCCGAAGTTGCCGGCCCCGAAGGCCGCGGTCTCCGCGAAGGCCGGCATCCGCACCGCCTGCACCTGACCGGCCGCATAGGGGGTGAGGCCGAGCGTCGGCCCGCCGAGGCGCCAGCCGGTCTCGACGCGGGCCGCGAAGACGTTCGGATGGAAGCGGCCCTCCAGCGTCTCCGGGCTCGCCACGGTGACGCTGCGGGTCGTGGTGGCGTCGTGCCAGGCATAGGCCAGCGTGGCCGAGACGAAGGCCGGCCCGACTCGATGCGAGCCGTAGAGCCCGGCCTGGACGACGTCGGAGCTGCCGCTGCCGAAGCCGCCGGTCGACCACCGGGTCTGGCCGCCGGCGAGCGCGAAGCCGAGCAGCGTCTCGGCGGACAGCCGATAGTCGGCGCCGGCCGCGATGCCCCAGGCGCGGCTGTCGAGATCGTGGCTGCCGATCGCGGCATTGCCGTCGACGGTCGAGCGCCCGCCATAGGCGGCGCCCCATACGGTCCAGCGCGGCGCGTAGACCGTAGCCGGCGGCGCCTTGGTGTAGACCCCCGGCATGGCCTTGGCGTAGGCCCGGGCGGCTTCGCCCGACACACCGCCGGCGGTCTCGCCCGCGAAAGCCAGCGCCGGGCCGGCCGCGCCGGCCGCGCCGCCGCGTCCCGCCACGAACGGGTCCAGCATCAGGTTCAGGAACGAGCCGGTCGACTGCAGCGCCGCAGTCTGGGCGCCGGTCGCCGCCTCGCCGGACATCTGCGAGAGCGCGGTGCGCAGCGTCGTGCCGCCCAGGCCGAACACGGAAACGAAGGCGGGCGGCAGGCTGCCGCCGCTGTTGAACCAGCTGTTGAGCGCGGTCGCGACACGGCGCTGATCGCCGCCGAGAGTGTCGGTGGCGGTGATGCCGAGCGCCGCGGTGAGGTCGAGCGTCACGTCGCTGGTGCCGTAGCTCAGCGCCGCCGAGAAGCCCGCCGGCACGGTGCCGACGAGGCCCGAGAAGGTGGTGCCGTTCAGGCCGCCCGCAGCCGACAGGATCACGTATTGGTTGGCCAGATAGGTGCCCGGTTGGTACACCGCCTGCACGGTGGCTCCGGTCAAGGACGCCGTGCCCGTGACATTGGTGCGGTCGGCCGTGGTCGGGGACACCTCGACCGCATAGGTGCTGCCGGTCCCGAAGGTCAGGTTGCCGGCGACCGTGATGGTGCCGATCGAGTTGCCGGGGGACAGCGTGCCGTTGATCACCGACGTCGGCAGCGTGCCGGTGCCGCCGACCCGCGCGCCGGCATCGACGGTCAGGCCGCTCGACGTCTCGATCGAGCCGTCGACCACCAGGGCGCCGGCGCTCACCCTGGTGGCGCCCGTGTACATGTGGATGCCGGTGAGCGTGAGCGTGCCGGTGCCGGCCTGGGTGAGGGTCCCGGCGCCTCCGACGGAGCCCGCATAGGTGGTCGCGTCGCTGCGGTCGAACACCAGCGCGGCATTGTTGGTGATGTCGCCGGTGAACGATCCGGTGGTGCCGCCGTTGCCGATCTGCAGCGTGCCGTTCGAGACGACGGCGCCGTAGTCCTTGGCGTCGACCGTGCCGGTCAGGATGGTCGTGCCACTGCCGAGCTGGAGCACGCTGCCGCCGCCGCTGATGTCGCCGGCGAACGTGATCGTGTCGGAGCGATTGAATCCCAGCGCGCCGTAATTGGTGACGTTGCCGGTGATCGAGCCGGTGGTGCCGCCGTCGCCGATCTGCAGCGCGCCCCACAAGATGGTGGTGCCGCCCGTGTAGGTGTTGGTGCCGGTGAGGATGGTGATGCCGGTGCCGCTCTGGGTCACGCTGCCGGTGCCCGAGATCACGCCGCCGAAGGTCGTCGTGTCGGAGCGCTTGAACGCCAGCGCGCCGTCGTTGACGACGTCGCCCGTGATCGAGCCGGTGGTGCCGCCATTGCCGATCTGCAGCGTGCCGGACGAGATGGTGGTGCCGCCCGAGTAGGTGCTGGTGCCGGTGAGGATGGTGGTGCCGGTGCCGGTCTGGCTGACCCCGCCGGAGCCGGAGATGATGCCGGCGAAGGTGAGCGCGCCGGAGCGGTTGAACGCCAGCGTGCCGCTGTCGGCGACGTTGCCGGCGATCGCGCCGGTGGTGCCGCCATCGCCGATCTGCAGGGTGCCGGCCGAGATGGTGGTGCCGCCCGTGTAGGTGTTGGCGCCGGCCAGGATGGTGGTGCCGGTGCCGCTCTGGGTCACGCTGCCGCTGCCCGAGATCGCGCCGCCGAAGGTCGTCGTGTCGGAGCGATTGAACGCCAGCGCGCCATTGTTGGCGACGTTTCCGGTGATCGAGCCGGTGGTGCCGCCGTCGCCGATCTGCAGGGTGCCGGCCGAGATGATGGTGCCGCCCGTGTAGGTGCTGGCGCCGGTGAGGATGGTGGTGCCGGTGCCGATCTGGCCGACCGCGCCGGTGCCGGAGATGACGCCGCCGAAGGTCGTCGTGTCGGAGCGCTTGAACGCCAGCGTGCCGTTGTCGGCGACGTCGCCGGTGATCGAGCCGGTGGTGCCGCCATTGCCGATCTGCAGCGTGCCGGACGAGATGGTGGTGCCGCCCGAGTAGGTGTTGGCGCCAGTGAGAATCGTGGTGCCGGTGCCGATCTGGCTGACCCCGCCGGAACCGGAGATGACGCCGCCGAAGGTCGTGGTGTTGGAGCGCTTGAACGCCAGCGTGCCGTCGTTGACGACGTCGCCGGCGATCGAGCCGGTGGTGCCGCCATTGCCGATCTGCAGCGTGCCGGACGAGATGGTGGTGCCGCCCGTGTAGGTGTTGGCGCCAGTGAGAATCGTGGTGCCGGTGCCGATCTGGCCGACCGCGCCGGAACCGGAGATGATGCCGGCGAAGGTGAGCGCGTCGGAGCGGTTGAACGCCAGCGTGCCGCTGTTGGCGACGTTGCCGGTGATCGAGCCGGTGGTGCCGCCGTCGCCGATCTGCAGGGTGCCGGCCGAGATGGTGGTGCCACCCGTGTAGGTGTTGGCGCCGGCCAGGATGGTGGTGCCGGTGCCGCTCTTCACCACCCCGCCACTGCCCGCCAGGACGGCCGAGACGGTGCCGGCTTGGAGCGCGAAGGTGCCCGACGACGACAGGGTGCCGTTCTGGATGGTGCCCGCGGTGAGCGTGACGCCGCCGTTCTGGGTCTGGGTGGTGCCGCCGAGATCGAGCGTCGCCGTGCCGCCGTTCACGGTGAGGCTGTTGCCGTTGGCGCCGAGCTTGCCGGCGCCGCTCAACGCCAGGGTGCCGGCCGAGATGGTGGTGCCACCCGTGTAGGTGTTGGCGCCGGTCAGCGTGATCATGCCGTCGCCGGCCTTCACGATCGCGGCCGAGCCGCTGATCGTGTTGGCGACGGTCGCGTCGATGCCGGCGCCCTGGTCGAAGGTCAGGGTTCCGGTGGCCTGGATGCCGCCCGTGATGGCGGCCGTGCCGGCCGTGGCGAAGCTCAGGCTGCTGGAGCCGGAGAGCCGAAGCGCGTCGGCGCGCACGCCGGTCCCCGACAGCCCGCCGGAGATCGATCCGCCGGCGCCGAGCGTGATGATCAGATTCTGGCC
>NZ_NPEX01000171.1 GCF_003258865.1 Rhodoplanes roseus
CCTGTCGCCCGAGGGGCGCGCGCCGGTGCGCGGCCACACGGCGCTCTACCGGGACGCGCAGGGCGGCGCTGCGATCGGCGAGGTGACGTCCGGCGGCTTCGGTCCGAGCATTGGCGGGCCGGTCGCGATGGGCTATGTGCCGGTCGCGGACGCGGCGGTCGAGACCATCCTCTACGCCGACGTGCGCGGCAAGCGCCTGCCCGTGCGGGTGGCGGCCATGCCGTTCGTGCCGAACCGCTACAAGCGACCCTGAGAATCCGGAGCTCCCCCGATGCTGAAATTCACCAAGGACCACGAGTGGCTGCGGCTCGACGGCGACGTCGCGGTCGTCGGCATCACGGATCACGCCCAGGAGCAGCTCGGCGACCTCGTCTTCGTCGACCTGCCGGGCGTCGGCGTCAGCTTCGACCAGGGCGCCACGGCGGCCGTGGTCGAGTCGGTCAAGGCCGCCTCCGACATCTACGCGCCGGTGGCCGGCGAGGTGACCGAGGTCAACGAGGCGGTGACGGCCGAGCCGGGCCTGGTCAATTCCGATCCGGCCGGCCAGGGCTGGCTGTTCAAGATGAAGCTCGCCGACCCGGCGCAGCTCGACGCGCTGCTCGACGAGGCCGGCTACCAGGCGCTGATCGCCGGGTAGTGGAGTAGGTGGAATTTCCGAAGCCCGTCATTCCGGGACGGCGCAATGCGCCGGACCCGGAATCCAGCCACGACCCCCGAGCCCGCCGCTGGATTCCGGGTTCGCCGCTGCGCGGCGCCCCGGAATGACCGGCACCCAGAGCGCCCTTACCCCTCGATGCCGGCCACGGCTTTGGCAAAATCCTTGGCGGCGAAGGGGGCGAGGTCGTCGACGCCTTCGCCGACGCCGATGAAGTGGACGGGCAGGCCGAACTTCGCCGCGACCGCCACCAGGATGCCGCCGCGCGCCGTGCCGTCCAGCTTGGTCATCACCAGGCCGGTGACGCCGGCGATCTTGGAGAACACCTCGACCTGCGAGATGGCGTTCTGGCCGACCGTCGCGTCGAGGACGAGCAGCACGGCGTGCGGCGCGGTCGCGTCGACCTTGCGCATCACCCGCACGATCTTCTCGAGCTCGCCCATCAGCGCGGTCTTGTTCTGCAGCCGGCCGGCCGTGTCGACGATCAGCACGTCGGCGTTCTGCGCCCGCGCCGCCTCCAGCGCCTCGTAGGCGAGGCCGGCGGCGTCGCTCCCCTGGGTCCCGGCGATCACCGGGCTCTTGGTGCGGGTGCCCCAGATCTTGATCTGCTCGATGGCGGCGGCCCGGAACGTGTCGCCCGCCGCCAGCACCACCTTGCGGCCCTCGGCGACGAGCCGCGCCGCGAGCTTGCCGATGGTCGTCGTCTTGCCCGAGCCGTTGACCCCGACCACCAGCACGACGAACGGCTTGCGGCTGGCGTCGATCAGCAGCGGCTGGGCCACCGGGCCGAGAATCTTCTCGACCTCGGCGGCCAGGATCGCCTTCACCTCGTCGGCCGAGACCTGCTTGTCGTAGCGCCCCTCGCCGACCTTGCCGGCGATCGACACGGCGGTCTCGACGCCGAGATCGGCGCGGATCAGCGCCTCCTCCAGCTCCTCGATGACGCCGTGGTCGAGCTTGCGCTTGGTGACGAGATCCGCGATCGCCCCGCCGATCGAGGCCGAGGTCCGCTTCAGTCCGGTGGAGAGCCGGCGCCACCAGCTCGGCTTGGCGCCACTGTCGTTGTCGTCGGTGCTATCTGTCATGTCGGCTGCCGTGATAGCGCTTTCGCCATGACACAGGAAGAGATGCTTGCGCGCGTCCTCTACCGGGACGGGCTGATGATCGTGATCGACAAGCCGGCCGGCCTGCCCGTGCATCGCGGGCCGAAGGGCGGAGAATCGCTGGAAGAATCCTTCGAGGCGCTGCGCTACGGCCTGCCGCGCGCGCCCTCGCTCGCCCACCGGCTCGACCGCGAGACCTCGGGCTGCCTGGTGCTCGGGCGCCACCGCAAGGCGCTCGCCCATCTCGGGCTGCTGTTCAAGCACGGCCAGGTGAAGAAGACCTATTGGGCCGTGGTCGAGGGCGGTCCGGAGGCCGACACCGGCACCATCGAGATCCCGCTCGGCCGGCTCGACGAGACCCGCGGCTGGTGGATGCAGCCGGACCCCAACGGCCTGCCCTCGGTCTCGACCTGGCAGGTGCTGGGCCGCAGCGGCGGGGCCGGGGAACCCGGCGAGGCCCTGACCTGGCTGGCGTTGTCGCCGCTCACCGGGCGGACCCACCAGCTCCGGGTCCACTGCTCGGCCATGGGCTTTCCGATTCTGGGCGACAATATCTACGGTCGCGCCCCGCGCTTCGGCGGCCCCGGCCTTCACCTCCACGCCCGCCAGATCGTCGTGCCGCTGTCCAAATCCAAGCCGCCCGTGACGGTCACGGCCCCGGTGCCGAAGCACCTGCAGGCCCGGATGGCCGCCTGCGGATG
Organism: Rhodoplanes roseus; assembly: GCF_003258865.1. Lineage (GTDB taxonomy): Bacteria > Pseudomonadota > Alphaproteobacteria > Rhizobiales > Xanthobacteraceae > Rhodoplanes > Rhodoplanes roseus. Next base: position 2,460 of record NZ_NPEX01000171.1, read on the forward strand.
GCGGGAGGACGATCCGTGACGCCGTTGCTGAAATATATCCTCTTGTGATAAGTTCATGAGCGACGAGGCCACCGAACTCGACATGCTGCTGTCGCTGGATGGAGCCAGCTTCGAGGCTGCTGCAGGTTACCTCGTGGAGTTCACGGTCAAGCGGACCGACACGGCGCCGGAACGTCCGCACGGAATAAGCTACGTCCTGGTGTTCCGGCCGGTGCACGGCGAGCCGTTCGTCCGTTTCGACAATGCCCATGCGGTCGCGCGGCCCGGTGGACGGTTCGTCAAGGGGGCAAAGGCTTTCGATCACTGGCACCGGAGCCCGGACGATCCGGGGCGTCCTTACGTGTTCACGACCGCGGCCGCGCTGCTCGACGACTTCTGGCGCGAGGTGAAGCGCGCGATGGCCGAGCGAGGGATCCCCAATGACTTATAGGACCGGGTCGATCGGCGAGTTCATGCGGTGGACCAAGCGCGTGGTCGCCGAGCCGACTGCCGCGACCGGACCGAAGCGGTGGTTCGACAGCGATCGGACCGCCGAAACCGTGCTCGGCACGACGACCTCGGCCGAGGCCATGGTCAAGCTCCTGTCCGAGGAGAACCTCGCGCTGCTTCATCTCATCTCGGAACGGCGGCCGGGGTCGCTGCGCGAGCTGGCGACACTCGCGAACCGCAAGGAATCCAATCTGTCCCGGACCCTGAAGAAGCTGCGCAGTGCCGGCATCGTGGATTTCGAAGATCGTCCGGGGCGTGCCCGTGTCCCACGCCTCGCGGCGCGTCGGGTCACGCTCGAGCTGGATCTGGTCGGGCCGGACAGCAGCGTCTCGGTGGAGCGGCGGGACTGAGCCGGACTCCGGCCGACGATCAGGTCAGAACGTCTCCCCCACCAAAATCCGCGCCTTGGCCGTGGTGGCGACCTTGCCGTCGGCCATCAGAATGCGGCCGCGCAGGACGACGACGTCGCTCTTCAGATGCGGCGCCTTGGTGACGGTTTCTACCGCCCATTCCAGCGTGATCTCCTGATCCACGGGGATGGGCACGTGGAAACGGAACGAGATGTCGTGGCCGATCACGGCGCCCTTTGCGGCGTAGTGGCTGGCCAGAAAACCCATGAGCTGCGCCGCCATCTGCGGGCCCGAGACGATCGGCGTCTTGTAGCGGGTGGCGGCCGCGAAGGCGGCATCGTGATGGAGCGGGTTCTTGTCGCCCGCCATGGTCGCGAAGGCGCTCGCCTCGGCGAAGCCCACCCGCAGCGTGGTCGAGAACTTTTCCGTCGGGTCGACACGCATGCGATCGCTACACTCGACTGAGGGCACGCCCCGCGGCGCGCTCGACCCCGATCATCAGAACGGCCCGCGCGACGCGATGGTCGCGATCACGCCGTCGAGCTGGCGGATGCGGTTCGCGTAGACGCGCGACAGGCAGCCGGTGTCGGCGCCGCAGGCCTCGCGCTCGCGGATGAAGGCCCGCTGCGCGTCCTGAATGTCGCCGCGCTGGCCCATCGCGACCAGCGCGGTGGCGATGCCGTAGAGCGTCGCCATGCGGGCCTCGTCCTGGCCGAGCGTGTAAGTGCTGCAGACGGTACGGTCGGCCGGCGTCTCGGCCTTGGCGCAGTCGATCGGCGCATAATCGATGGCGAAGGACGGCGTGGCGAACGCGAGGGCCGCGCCCAGCGCGGCGATGCCGATCCCGGCATGACGACGTGTCATAGAAGCCTCCTCAGGCGGCGAGAAGCCGCCGCCCATCGTGGCCCGTCACGGTCACGTCGACAATGCGGCCGGGCGCGCCGCCGGAGATTTTGACCGGCGTGAACTGCTCGGTGCGGCCGGCCGTGCCGGTCTCGACCAGCACGGCGCGCCGATGGCCGATCTCGTTCTCCAGATGCTGCAAAAGCAGCGCGTCGCCGCGCTGGCGCAGCCGCATGGCGCGCTCCTTCACCACCGGTCCGGCGACCGGCGGCATGCGGGCGGCCGGCGTTCCGGGCCGCGCCGAGAACGGGAAGACGTGCAGATAAGTGAGCCCGCAGGCGTCGACCAGGTCGAGCGAGTTCTCGAACATCGCCTCGGTCTCGGTCGGGAAGCCGGCGATGATGTCGGCGCCGAACACGACGTCGGGCCGCAGCCGCCGCACCGTGGCGCAGAAGTCGATCGCGTGCTGCCGCGAGTGCCGGCGCTTCATGCGCTTCAGGATCATGTCGTCGCCGGCCTGCAGCGAGAGATGCAGATGCGGCATCAGCCGCCTCTCCTCCGCCAGCGCCGCCAGCAGGTCGTCGTCGGCCTCCACCGAGTCGATCGAGGAGAGCCGCAGCCGCGGCAGTTCCGGGACCTCGGCGAGCACGCGCCGCACCAGCGTGCCGAGCCGGAGCTTCTCTCCGAGATCGGCGCCGTAGCTGGTGATGTCGACACCGGTCAGCACCACCTCGGCGTGGCCGTTCTCCGCCAGCCGGCGCACCTGCGCGACCACGTCCTCGGCCGGCACCGAGCGCGAGTTGCCGCGGCCGAACGGGATGATGCAGAAGGTGCAGCGGTGGTCGCAGCCGTTCTGCACCTGGACGAAGCCGCGGGCGCGTCCCTCGATGCCGTCGATCAGCGGGGCGGTGCCGCTCGTCACCGCCATGATGTCGTCGACGGCGGCCTTGGCGGCGCCCTGCGCGGGCGCGCGGGCGAATGCGGCGCGGGTCTCGGCCCAGGCGCTCTCGGAGAGCTTCTCGGTGTTGCCGAGCACGCGGTCGACCTCGGGCATGGCCACGAAGGTCTCGGTCTCGGTCTGGGCGGCGCAGCCGGTGACGACGACGCGGGCGTCGGGGCGCTCGCGCTTGAGCTTTCGAATGGCCTGCCGGGTCTGGCGCACCGCTTCGCCCGTGACGGCGCAACTGTTCACCACCACGGTGTCGGCGAGGCCGGCGGCCTCGGCGCGGCGGCGGATCGCCTCCGACTCGAAGGCGTTGAGCCGGCACCCGAACGTGACGACGTCGATGGTCATGACGCCGCGGCTCCGGCGAACAGCGCCGGATCGAACCGGCCCTCGCGCTCGTACTCCACCGGGCCGGTCATCAGCACGTGGTCGTCGCGCTCGCGCCAGTCGATCACCAGATCGCCGCCCGGCAGCGTGACGCGCACGTGCCGGCCGGTGCGGCCGGTGCGGGCGGCCGAGACGGCGGCCGCGCAGGCGGCCGAGCCGCAGGCCTTGGTCAGCCCGGCGCCGCGCTCCCAGGTGCGCATCGTCAGGTGATCGGGCCCGCTGACGGCAGCGAGCGTGATATTGGCGCGATCGGGAAAAATCGGGTGGTTCTCCAGGAGCGGCCCGATCTTGTCCAGGTCGTAGGCCCAGGGATCGTCGACCCAGAACACCGCGTGCGGGTTGCCCATGCTGGCGACCGAGGGCGAATGCAGGATGGGCGCGTCGATCGGGCCGATCTGCAGCTCGATGGCGCGGGTGTCGCGGAATTCCTCGGCCAGCGGGATGTCGCGCCAGCCGAATTTTGGGGCGCCCATGTCGACCGTCGAGACCAGCGGCTCGGCGCCCTTCCAGGCGTTGATCAGGCCGGCGCGGGTCTCGAAGGTCAGCGCCGTCTTCCCGGTGTCGGCGAACACGATGTCGGCGACGCAGCGCATGCCGTTGCCGCAGGCGCCGGCCTCGGAGCCATCGGTGTTGTAGATGCGCACGAACGCGTCGGTGCCGGGCGTACGGGCCGGATAGAGCACCATGAGCTGGTCAAACGGCGCGCCCTCGGGCCGCGCCGCGGCGCGCGCGTCGTCGGCCGTCAGCTTGTCCGGCCGGTCGCGCAGGTCGACGACCACGATCTCGTTGCCGAGGCCGTTCATCTTCACGTAGGGCTGGTCGGCGAGCGCGCTCATCGGGGGAAAGGCCGGTTGGTCGTGGTTTGCGCCTTATATGGGAGATCCGGCCCCTTTGACCAGCCGAGGGCTGCGAGAGCCCGGCGCCGTCGGACCCGGCGGGCTCCCCGTGCGTTGGGCTTCCGTTCATCGGGTCCGTGCTCTATCCCTTGTACAAAGCAGGACCGACAGGAGCATTCGATGCGACCTAGCCGCTTGGTGGCGACCATCGCCGGTTTCGCCGCGGCCGCCGTGCTGTGGCAGTCCGGTCTCGCCTTCGCTCAGGCCCCAGGGGGCACCGCCAGCCCGCCCGCGGCGACGACCAACCCGCCGGCGGCCCCGGCTCCCGCGACGCCGCCGGCCGTGACGCCACCCGCCGCGACGCCGCCTGCGGCCTCGCCCCCCGCCGCGACGCCGCCGGCCGCCCAGGCTCCGGCACCGGCGACGCCTCCGGCTGCTCAGGCTCCTGCGGCTCCGCCCCCGGCGGCGCAGGCCCCCGACGCTCCGGCCGGCGACGGGCCGTTCGGCGAGGACGTGACGCTGACCGCCAAGACGATCGTCTTCGTCTCCGGCAAGGCGACCTGGGACCGCGCCTTCGAGGCCATCCAGGAGGCCCTCAAGTCCGTCACGGCCTATCTGCAGAAGCAGAACGTCACGCCGGTCGGGCCGGCCATGACCATCTACACCTCGACCGACGACAACGGCTTCAGCTTCCGGGCCGGCTTCCCGGTCGCCCAGGCGCCGAGCCCGGCGCCGACCGGCGACCTCGCGGTCGGTCAGTCGCCGGCCGGAAAGGCGCTCAAATACGTCCACCGCGGGTCCTACGATTCGATGGACGCGACCTACGAGGCGATCACCAACCAGCTCGACGACAAGGGCCTCGACGCCCAGGACCTGTTCGTCGAGGTCTATGTCACGGACCCGCTGACCACGCCCGAGGACAAGCTGGTGATCGAGGTCTACGTCCCGCTGCGGTGATCTCGATCCTCGTCCCGAGGAGCCCGCGAAGCGGGCGTCTCGAAGGACGTGGCCCCCCGAGGCGGCGTTGCTGCGGGGGCCTCATGGTGCGAGACGCGGACCTGCGGTCCGCTCCTCACCATGAGGAGTGACGGGGCGTCGCCCCCTAAATCTCCCACGCCTCGCCCGGCTTCAGCACCCGGAAGCGCTCGTCGGGAATCTCCGCCGCCGCGCAGGCGGTGCGCAGATCCCGCGGCGGGGCGTCGATCCCCTCGTCGGTCAGCTTGAAGGTGCCGTGGTGATGGGCGAGCGCCAGCTCGGCGCCGCAGTCCTGCAAGGCCTGCACGGCCTCGGCCGGGTTCATGTGCTGGTCGCTCATGAACCAGCGCGGCTCGTAGGCGCCGATCGGCAGGACGGCGAGGCGGAACGGCCCGTAGCGCTCGCGCGCCTCGCGGAACCGGAAGCCGTCGCCGTAGCCGGAATCGCTGACGTGATAGATGCGGCCGGCCGGCGTCTCGATGACGAAGCCGGCCCACAGCGCCTTGTTGCGGTCCATCAGGCCGCGCGCCGTCCAGTGCCGCAGTGGCACCAGCGTGACCGCGACGCCCTCGGCGATCTCGACGCGGTCGTGCCAGTCGAACGCCTCGGCCGCGATGGCGGGATCGTGCTCCCGCATCGTGGTGTCGTTGCCGAGCGGCGTGATCACGCGCGGCCGGTGCGCCGCGACGAGGCGCGACAGGGTGTCGAGGTCGAGATGGTCGTAATGGCCGTGCGAGACCAGCACGGTGTCGATCGTCGGCAACGCCTCGAACGGGATGCCCGGATCGTTGACCCGCTTGGGCCCGGCGAAGCCGAACGGCGAGGCGCGCTCCGACCACACCGGGTCGATCAGGATGTTGCGGCCGCCGGTCTGCAGCAGGATGCTCGCATGGCCGACATAGGAGATGCGCAGCGCCGTGCCGGTGACGCGCTCCGGCGGCCGGTCGACATGCGGGCTCGGGGCCCAGTCCGGCCATGCCGCGCTGTCGCCGCGCGATGCCCACCAGCGCGCCAGGTCGGTGAAGCTCTTGGGCGCCGCCCCGTGCGGGTCGCGGAAATAGGTCCCGTCGAAATGGTCGCTGACCGGGCCGTCGTAATAGCGGGCCGCCCGCGCCCGGGCTCCGATCAGCGTGACGGTGGCGGCCACCAGGCCGGACAATCCGAGCAACAGGCCTCGACGGCTGGACGGCACGTTCCTATCTCTCTTCAAGGGGTCGCGTCGACAATCCGGCGACCCCCGCGAGCGGAAGGACCGGAGCCGGGATCGGCTGACGGAACGTAGGCGATCCGCGGCCCGGAACAAGACGCGGCAGGGTGCCGCGCCAGAGTGTCGGGAGGTTCTTATGTCCGAATTGACGCGGGACGAGATCGTGTCGGCCGTTCACCCGGTCGACGACGCGACCGTCGCCGAGATCATTGCGACCGGGGCCACGGAGGCCGACCTCGCCGCCGCCTGCCGGTTCGTGGCGCGGGAGAACAAGGCGCACGAGACCCGCGAGGTGCCGACCGGGGTGGTCGGCGACGTCATCTCGATCATCGAACGCGTCGGGGCCCGTCCGGTCGGCGGCTCGCCGCTGGGTGAGGCCGGATCGACCATGGAGTAGGGGGGGCAGGGTCGGTACGCCGCCCGGAGCCGGACTCCCGCGATCGCGGGGATCCGGGTTTCCTGTCGCGTCGTCGCAGGGTTCCCTCCGTCCCGGGATGGTCCGAGGGCCTAAAAACGTCGGATTTGACTTGCTCTCGCGCCCCGGAGTAGTGTCCGGCGCTCTCGACACCAGCCGAGACGACCAAAACCGACCGGTCCAGGAGACCGGAGGCCAACGCCCGACAGCGCTTCGCGCCCTCGGGCGCCACATTTGTTTGTTTGTCCCTCTCCCGGCGGGGAGAGACGAACCGGAACAGGCGGACGCATGTTCGACGGTCTTTCCGACAAGCTTTCCGGCATCCTCGACCGGCTGACCCGGCGCGGCGCCCTGACGGCGGGCGACGTCGACGCGGCCGCGCGAGAGGTCCGTCGCGCGCTGCTCGAGGCCGATGTCGCGCTCGACGTGGTGCGCGGCTTCATCGACAAGCTGAAGGAGCGTGCGGTCGGGATCGAGGTCATCAAGTCGGTGACGCCCGGCCAGATGGTCGTCAAGATCGTGCACGACCAGCTCATCGAGACGCTGGGCGCGACCGCCGATCCGATCGACCTCAACGCGCCGGCGCCGGTGCCGATCATGATGGTCGGCCTGCAGGGCTCGGGCAAGACGACGACCTCGGCCAAGATCGCCAAGCGCCTCACCGAGCAGGGCAAGCGCAAGGTCCTGATGGCCTCGCTCGACACCCGCCGCCCGGCCGCCCAGGAGCAGCTCGCGGTGCTCGGCACCCAGGTCGGCGTCGAGACGCTGCCGATCGTCGCCGGCCAGACGCCGGTGCAGATCGCGCGTCGCGCCATCGAGGCCGGCCGGCTCGGCGGCTACGACGTCGTCGTGCTCGACACCGCCGGCCGCACCACGCTGGACGAGGCCATGATGGCCGAGGCCGCCGAGGTGAAGCAGGCGGCGCGGCCGCACGAGGTGCTGCTGGTCGCCGACGCGCTCACCGGCCAGGACGCGGTCAATCTGGCGCGCTCGTTCAACGAGCGGGTCGGCCTCACCGGCATCGTGCTGACCCGGGTCGACGGCGACGGCCGCGGCGGCGCCGCCCTCTCGATGCGGGCCGTCACCGGCAAGCCGATCAAGCTGATGGGCGTCGGCGAGAAGCTCGACGCGCTGGAGGAGTTCCACCCCAACCGCATCGCCGACCGCATCCTCGGCATGGGCGACATCGTCTCGCTCGTCGAGAAGGCGGCCGCGACCATCGACGCCGAGAAGGCGCGGCGCACCGCCGAGCGGATGCGCAAGGGTCAGTTCGACCTCAACGACCTGCGCGAGCAGCTCGACCAGATGCTCAAGATGGGCGGGCTCTCCGGCATGATGGGCATGCTGCCCGGCATCGCCCGGATGAAGAACCAGATCGCCGCCGCGAATGTCGACGACAGCATCATCAAGCACCAGATCGCCATCATCCAGTCGATGACGGCGAAGGAGCGCCGCACGCCGGATCTGCTCAAGGCGAGCCGCAAGAAGCGCATCGCGGCCGGCTCCGGCACCAAGGTCGAGGAGATCAACCGGCTGCTGAAGATGCACCGGCAGATGTCCGACATGATGAAGCAGATGGGCTCGGGCAAGCGTGGCCCGCTCGCCGGCCTCGCCAATGCGCTCGGCTTCGGCGGCGGCATGCCGAGCCAGGCCGAGCTGGAGAAGCTCGCCGATCGCATGCCGGGCGTGCTCGGCGGCGCCCCGGGCGGCCTGCCGCCGGGTGGGCTGCCGGGCTTCCCCGGCGCGCCTCCCGGACTGCCCGGTGTCCCGCCCGGAATGCCCGAGCTGCCGGCGCCCAAGGGCGACGCGGCAAAGGGCGACGCGGCGAAGGGCGACCCGGCCAAAGGGGACGCGGGGAAGGGCGATGCGCCCGCCGCGAAGCCGGCTGCGGCGCCGCCGTTGCCCGGCCTGCCGGGCGGCATGCCGAAGCTTCCGGGCCTGCCCGGGCTCGGCGGTCTCGGCGGCGGCTTCCGCGGCTTCCCGGGCTTCGGAAAGAAGAAGTGAGGCGTACGACGAACCGAGCCGTCATGCGCGGGCCCGCCCTGCGCATCCATCGAACCACCAGCTTTTTCCATCGGATGGATGGCCGGGTCACGCCCGGCCATGACGGGCTCCGAGGTTTCAACCCCTGGCGCAACGGACCGACCGGGCGCTGAGAACGATCGAGAAGAGAGGACGACGAAATGTCTCTGCGAATTCGGATGGCGCGCGCCGGCACCAAGAAGCGGCCGTTCTATCACATCGTGGTCGCCGACTCGCGCAGCCCGCGCGACGGCCGCTTCATCGAGCGCATCGGCTACTTCAACCCGCTGCTGCCGAAGGACCAGGCCGACCGGCTGAGCTTCGACCTCGAGAAGGCCAAGGCCTGGATCGCCAAGGGCGCCGCTCCGTCGGACCGCATCCTGCGCTTCCTCGACGAGGCCGGCGTCCTGAAGCGCGAGGCGCGCAACAATCCGGAGCGGGCGCTGCCGCGCAAGGAGCGCAAGGCGATCGCCGAGCAGAAGGCCAAGGAGGCCGCCGAGGCCAAGTCGAAGGCCGCCGCTGCCGCCAAGGCCAAGGCCGCCGCCGCCAAGGCCGGCTGATCCGGGGCTGTTCGGGGGATCACCGATGCGCAACGGATCGGCCCGCGGCTCGACTGCGGCGTTCGTCTGTGCCGTCGCTCTCGCACTGTCGGTCGCTCAGCCGGCCGCCGCCCAGGAGCGGCGGGCCGGCATCGAGCCGACCCTGACGGTGCGCGGCAACGGCCAGCACGAGGCGAAGCCCGACTATGCCGTCCTCACCGTCGATGTCGCGACCCCCGGCGACACCCTCGACAAGGCGGCCAATGCTCACGAGGCGCGGACCACCCGCGCCTCCGACGTTCTGAACAAGCTCGCGGCCGACGGCGTCACGGTCCGGCGGTCGAGCTTCCGGCTGACCCAGGAGGCCGGGCGCCGGCAGGACCAGCCGGCCTTCCGGGCCGTCACCACGTTCGAGGTCGATCTGCGTCCGGTCGAGCGCGTCAATGCGCTGGTCGGCCGGATCGCCGCGTCCGGCCTCTTCGAGGTCGGCCGGGTCGGCTACCGGGTCGAGCAGAAGACGGCGGCGCTCGACGAGGCCCGCCGCAAGGCGGTCGCGGACGCCCGGGCCAAGGCCGAGGTCTATGCCGCGGCCGCCGACATGCGGCTGATCGGCGTGGTCGGCATCACGGACGGGGAGAGCGACACGGTCGACGGCCGAGCCGACCTGCCGGCGCCGCGCTCGGTCCAGATCACGCCGCCGGCCGTGCTGACCTTCGACGCCTCCGCCACGATCACGTGGCGGATCGGGCCACGCCAGTGACGCGGGAGCGGGCCATCGCAGCGTCCGACCAGCGCGTCTGCGTCGCCCGCATCGGCGCGCCGCACGGCGTCCGCGGCGAGGTGCGGCTGTGGTCGTTCACGGGCGATCCCGCCGCGGTGAAGCGCTACGGCCCGCTCGCCGCCGCCGACGGACGGCTGTTCGAGATCGCCTCGATGCGGCCCGCCAAGGACTGCTTCGTGGCGCGGCTGAAGGGCGTCGACGACCGGACCGCCGCCGAAAAGCTCACCAATCTCGAGCTCTACGTCCCGCGTGAAAAACTCGGGCCGGCCGGCGAGGACGAGTTCTACCACGCCGACCTGATCGGGGTCGCCGCCGCCGACACCTCCGGGACGCCCCTCGGCACCGTGATCGCGGTGCACAATTTCGGTGCCGGTGACATCCTGGAGATCGCCCCGCCGCGTGGCGAGACGCTCCTGGTGCCCTTCACCAAGGCGGCCGTGCCCGAGGTCGACATTCCGGGCCGCCGTCTCGTCGTCGACCCGCCGCCGGGCCTCTTCGACGACGAGGAGGGCGACCTTTCTCCGCCCTCACCCTGAGGAGGCCGCGTCGCGGCCGTCTCGAAGGGTGAGGGGAGTTCCGGTGCCGCGCCGCGACGCGGTCACCGGTACGCTCCGGACTCCGACCGCCTCATCCTGAGTGTCTGACTCGAAATTCAGCCTTTATTGACGGGGGTCGCAAGGCGGCGGGTAAGGAGCCTGAGGTGT